>JAYRMT010000023.1:0-21166 GCA_041912575.1 Fluviicoccus sp.
CCGCAGGAATTCGTGGTGGACCAGCAGCACGACGTGAAGAATCCCATCGGCATGGCGGGTGTCCGGCTGGAAGGGCACCACCACATGATCACCTGCTCGCTGAGCGCCTGGCAGAATCTGGAAAAGTGCGTGCGCGGCTGCGGCATCGGCATCGAGGACATGATTCTGGAGCCGTTGGCGGCGAGCGACGCTGTCCTGACCGAAGACGAGAAAGAGCTGGGCGTTTGCCTGGTTGATATCGGCGCGGGCACCACCGCCATTTCGGTTTACGCCCACGGGGCGTTGCGCTATACGGCGATCCTGCCGGTCGCAGGCGATCAGGTGACCAATGACATCGCGCTGACCCTGCATACGCCTACGCCGGAAGCCGAAGATCTCAAGGTCAAGCATGCCTGCGCACAGTCGCGGCTGGTCAGCCGCGAGGACATGATCAATGTGCCCGGCATGGGCGACCGGCCGTTGCGCAAGCTGCAGCGGCATTTTCTCGCCTCCGTGGTGGAAGCCCGCTACGAGGAAGTCTTCCGGATGGTTCAGGAAGAGTTGGTCCATGCCGGACTGATGGGGCATCTCGGGGCCGGCATCGTCCTGACGGGCGGCGCGGCGCGTATCGAAGGGGCTTCGCTGCTGGCGGAGTCAGTCTTTGCCATGCCGGCCCGCGTGGGCGTCCCGAACGGCCTGAAGCCCGGCGGGATGGGCGACATCCTCAAGAACCCGGTTTATGCCACCGGAGTGGGTCTTCTGATGAATGGCAGGCAACGTTTGCTGGACGTTCGTGCGATACTCCCGTCGCGCCGGGCGCCGGCCGGAGGCGGCAAGGTTTTTCACAAGCTGCGATCCTGGCTCGAAAAGCATTTCTGATGGGCGGGACTGGGCTAGCGACAACAATTTCCTGGGCAGGAGAATGACAAATGGGCGTTTTCAATTTTGCGGATGATCATGCGGACAACCTGAGCGGCAACGCCGTCATCAAGGTGTTCGGCATTGGCGGCGGCG
Source organism: Fluviicoccus sp. (assembly GCA_041912575.1). Classification (GTDB taxonomy): domain Bacteria; phylum Pseudomonadota; class Gammaproteobacteria; order Pseudomonadales; family Moraxellaceae; genus Fluviicoccus. The sequence continues at coordinate 994 of JAYRMT010000023.1, forward strand.
GCGGCAACGCGGTCGATCACATGGTCCGTTCCGGACTCAAGGGCGTGCACTTCATTTGCGCCAATACCGACATGCAGGCGCTCAAGAAGATGAACGCGCCGACCCTGCTGCAACTCGGCGCCGAGCTGACGCGCGGTCTGGGCGCGGGCGCGCAGCCGGAAGTCGGCCGTCAGGCCGCGCTGGAGGATCGCGACCGCATCCGCGAAGTGCTGACCGGCGCTGACATGGTCTTCATCACTGCCGGCATGGGCGGCGGCACCGGCACCGGTGGCGCCCCCGTGGTCGCCGAGGTGGCTCGTGAAATGGGTATCCTGACCGTGGGCGTGGTGACCAAGCCGTTCCCGTTCGAAGGCAAGCGCATGAAGCTGGCCGACCATGGTATCGATGAGCTCGCCCAGCATGTGGACTCGCTGATTACCATTCCGAACTCCAAGCTGCTGACCGTGCTGGGCAAGGTGTCGCTGCTCGAGGCATTCAAGGCGGCGAACAATGTGCTGCTCAACGCCGTGCAGGGCATTTCCGACATGATTACCCGCCCGGGCCTGATCAACGTCGACTTCGCGGACGTCCGCACCGTCATGTCCGAACAGGGGCTCGCGATGATGGGCACCGGTTCGGCCAAGGGCGAAGATCGTGCGCGCATCGCCACCGAGCTGGCCATTCACAGCCCGTTGCTCGATGACATCAAGCTGGAAGGCTCGCGCGGCCTGCTGGTTTCCGTGGCGGCGAACGAAAGCCTGGGTCTGGACGAGTACAACACCGTCGGTGAGATCGTGAACCAGCTGACCTCTTCCGAGGCCAATGTGGTGATCGGCACCATTCTCGATCCCGATCTCGGGGATGAAATCCGCGTTACCGTCGTGGCAACCGGCCTGAGTAAGTCTGCGCCGCGCGCCATGGCCGGCCACCAAGCGACTGCGACCGCCACCGCTGCGCGTCCGCGCACCCCGTTGGGCGCGGCTCCGGGCGTGGCGCCCGCACCCGCTCGTCCTGCTTATGACGACTACGACTACGACAAGCCCGCGATCAACCGCAAGCCGCAACCCGAAGCGCCGAAGGCGCCGGGCCAAGCCAAGTCGGCGGATCTGCTCAATGTGCCGGCCTTTCTCCGCCGGCAGCAGAACGGCGAGTAACACGCTCTTTGATCCGGTCCCGCCGCACGGCGGGGCCGGACGCCTACCAGAATCTCCCCTCCCAGACAAATCTTGCACATTGACGGGAAAGTGTTACCATGGCCTTCTGGTCTTGAAACATTTTGTCACAATGCTCCGTCAACGCACTCTCAAAAATACCATTCGCGCGACCGGTGTCGGTTTGCACAGTGGCAATAAAGTCTACCTGACGCTGCGGCCGGGAGAGGTGGACGGGGGCATTGTTTTCCGGCGATCCGATATTTCCCCCGCGATCGATATTCCCGCCAAGGCCCTTTCGGTCACTGATACGGTCATGTCCACCAATTTGGTCAAGGACGGCATCAAGGTCGGTACTGTGGAGCACCTCATGTCCGCTCTCGCCGGACTGGGCATCGACAACGCCATCATTGAAGTCAGCGCTCCGGAGATTCCGATCATGGACGGCAGCGCGGGTCCCTTCGTGTTCCTCTTGCAGGCTGCAGGCATCATCGAGCAGCCCGCACCGAAGCGTCTGGTTCGCATTCTCAAGCCGGTGGAAGTCCGTGACGGCGACAAGCGCGCCGCCTTCCTGCCCTATGACGGTTTTCGCGTCTCTTTCACCATTGATTTTGATCATCCGGCCTTTCACGAGGACCACAAGAGCGCCTGTGTCGACTTTTCCACCACGGCCTATGTGAAAGAAGTCAGCCGCGCCCGCACCTTCGGTTTCATGCGCGATATCGAGTATCTCCGCTCCCGGAATCTCGCCATGGGCGGCAGCATGGACAATGCCATTGTCCTGAACGATGAAGGCGTGATGAATGCGGACGGCTTGCGTTACGAAGACGAGTTCGTCCGGCACAAGATGCTGGACGCGATCGGCGATCTCTATATGCTGGGCTACGGCGTCATCGGCGAATTCCAGGGCTATAAATCCGGTCATGCGCTCAATAACCAGCTGTTGCGGGCCTTGCTGGACCGCCCGGATTGCTGGGAAATTGTGACATTTGATGACGAAGAAAAAGCCCCCATCGCGTATATCCAGGCGCAGCCCATGCGCGAAGTCCATTAAAATCAGTCTCTTGCCTTTCCTGCAACCCTGTTGTCCGGTTCGCGCGCGCGATCAGGATGTCGGCTTGTCGGACGCGTGGCTTGCCAAGCGGCGGAAGGCTTCGCTAAGCTCCGCGTCGTCTATTAAATCGGCGGTTTCCCGCAGCATCCGGCCCACATCGGGCGACAGGGGAGGCAGGGGCGGCCGGTGAGGTCTCTCGGGAGCGCCGGTTTCGCACGGGCTGACCCGGATACGCTGCAGCGCGGAAAACTCCGGCGACTGCCTGAGCGTGTTGACCAGCGAGGCCTGCATATAGCGAATTTGTCCTGCGAGGGAGGTGTTGGACGTGACCAGCGTCAGCGCGCCCTCCTGGTAAGCGGCGACGCGACATTGGGACTTGAACTGCGGCAGGCGCTCGGCAAGCACGGCGTCCAGCCGGACCAGCAGGCGTGTCTGGGCATGCAGCCGGCGAAGCAGGGGCGAGGTCAGGACCTCTCCGCTGCTGGCGATGCGACCGATACGCATGCGTGAATTTCCAGTGGCGATTCTTCGGGAGTGAAGAGGCTACTCCGCCCGAGGACGGCAGGCAAGCAGGCCTGCCGCCGGTAATCCGATACGCAGGAGAATCACGACGTGAAAATGCCAGTCTGGCGACGCTACGCCGTACGAACTCCCACTTTGCGCCTGACGCGCGGCGCCTTGGGCGCCTTCGCGGGAGTGTTGGCTTTCCTTTCCCTGGCGGGCGGCGTGGTCGGTTATGCTGTTGGCGCGCGGTCGGGTAGTGTGCATGGCGCCGTCGCGAGCGCGCCGGTTCGCTCCTCGTCCGGGGCCTCCCCGGCGGATCAGGCCGCTCAAATGAAGCTGATGAACGCGCAGATGGCTGATATGCAGGCCAAACTGTTGCGTCTGGATGCTCTGGGTCAGCACCTGGCGGAATCAGCCAATTTGCGCGGTCAGGAATTCAATTTCAGCGCGGGAAAGCCTTCCGGCGGCCCGCTGGTCAGTGATTTTTCCCCGGTCTCCGCGACGCCTGACGCGACCCTCCGCCTGAAGGAAATGGCGAGTGAAATCGATCGTCGCGAAGCGCAGCTGGAGGCGCTGGACAGCCTGCTCTCCGGCCGCAAGGCGGAAGACAGCCGCGGCTATCTCGCCAACCTGCCGGTCCGTCGCGGCGATATCACCTCCACGTTCGGTTATCGTACCGACCCGTTTACCGGCCGTACGGCGTTTCATCCGGGCATCGATTTTGCGGGTGCGGAAGGCACGGACATCTATGCCGTGGCCCCGGGCGTGGTCAGTTATTCCGGTCAACGCACCGGATACGGCAATGTCGTCGAAATCGACCACGGCGGCGGCTATATGACCCGCTACGGCCATGTGAGTGCGCTCCTCGTGCGCGCGGGCGACCGCGTGGCCAAAGATCAACTGGTGGCCTACATGGGTTCGACCGGTCGATCGACCGGACCGCACCTGCACTATGAAGTCCTTCTCAATGACCGCCAGGTCGATCCCGCCGGGTTTGTGATGGCGGCCCTGCGCAACAAGTAGCCTGCCTTGCCCCGGCGGTCCGCCGGGCGCGCCCGTTCACGCAAATACACCAAGTCGCCTTGCCATTGCGTTACTCCGTCCGGGCGATTCGGGGTAGAATGCGTCCATTTTTGCCGTCCGGCATCCTGAGTTCTTGCAAGTGGCGTTGAGCGTCCCCATGTGAGGCGGAATGACCGGACGATGTCTCTCCAAGAATCGAGTGAATTATGTTAGCCAGCCTGCTCAGTGGAATTTTCGGGACCAAGAACGAACGCGAACTCAAACGGATGCGCAAGACGGTCGAGGCGATCAATGCGCTGGAAGCGGGACTTCAGGGGCTGGATGACGCGGCGCTGTCCGCGAAAACGGCCGAGTTCCGTCAGCGCTTCGCCGGCGGAGAGACGCTGGACAGTCTGCTGCCCGAAGCGTTCGCGGTGTGTCGCGAGGCATCCCGTCGCGTACTGGGCATGCGGCATTTCGATGTGCAGCTGATTGGCGGCATGACCCTGCATGAAGGCCGTATTGCCGAAATGCGGACCGGCGAAGGCAAGACGCTGATGGCGACGCTGCCATCCTATCTCAACGCCATTTCCGGCGCGGGCGTGCACGTGGTGACGGTCAATGACTATCTGGCCGGTCGTGATGCGGCGCTGAACCGTCCGCTGTTCGAGTTCCTCGGCCTGACGGTGGGCGTCATCCGCTCCATGCAGCCGGCCGAGGAGAAGCACCAGGCGTATCAGGCCGACATTACTTACGGCACCAACAACGAATACGGCTTCGACTATCTTCGCGACAATATGGCGTTCCGCCTGGAAGACAAGTACCAGCGCGGACTGGCGTTCGCCATTGTCGACGAAGTGGACTCGATCCTCATCGACGAGGCGCGCACGCCGCTGATCATTTCCGGCGCCAGCGAAGGTTCTTCGCGTCTGTACGAGATGGTCAATACCCTCGCGCCAAAGCTGACCCGGCAAAAAGAGGAAGGCAAACCCGACGGCAGCGACTTCTGGCTGGATGAGAAGCACCGCCAGATCGAGTTGACGGAAACCGGTTACGAGCATGTCGAGGCCATGCTGGCCGAGATGGGGCTGCTGACGGAAGGCGAAAGCCTCTATTCCGCGAGCAAGCTGGGCCTGCTCCACCATGTCCTCGCCGCCCTCAAGGCGCATAATCTCTTTATCCGTGACGTGCATTACATCGTGCACGAGGGTGAAGTGGTCATTGTTGACGAACACACCGGCCGCACCATGCCGGGCCGCCGCTGGTCCGAAGGATTGCACCAGGCCGTCGAGGCGAAGGAGGGCGTCTCCATTCAGAACGAGAACCAGACGCTGGCGACCACGACCTTCCAGAACTATTTCCGCCTGTACAAGAAACTGTCCGGCATGACCGGCACCGCGGATACGGAAGCCGCCGAATTCCGCCAGATCTACGGTCTGGATGTCGTCGTGATCCCGACGCACAAGCCGATGGTCCGCAAGGACCTGGAAGACTTGGTCTACCTGAGCAAGGAAGAGAAATTCGAGGCGATCATCGCCAATATCCGCGAGTGCCGCGAAAAGCGCGCGCCGGTGCTGGTCGGCACCGCCACCATCGAGACCAGCGAATACCTGTCCCGCCTGCTGCAGAAGGAAGGGATCGCCCATCAGGTCCTGAACGCCAAGTTCCACGCCCAGGAAGCCGATATCATTGCCCAGGCCGGCAAGCCGGGTTCCGTGACCATCGCCACCAACATGGCGGGCCGCGGCACCGACATCGTGCTGGGCGGCAACTGGAAAGCCGAGGCCGCAAAGCTCCAGGACCCCGCGCCGGAAGTCATCGAAGGCCTCAAGGCCGAGTGGGAGCAGCATCACGCGGAAGTCCTCGCGGCGGGCGGCTTGCACATCATCGGCACCGAGCGTCATGAATCCCGTCGCATCGACAACCAGCTGCGCGGACGCGCAGGCCGTCAGGGCGACCCGGGCGTCAGCCGTTTTTACCTGTCGATGGAAGACGATCTGATGCGCATCTTCGCCAGCGATCGCGTGCGCAACATGATGCGCTCCCTGGGCATGCAGCGGGGCGAGGCGATCGAGCATCGCTGGGTGACCGGCTCCATCGAGAAGGCTCAGCGCAAGGTCGAGGCGCGCAACTTCGATATCCGCAAGAACCTGCTCAAGTATGACGATGTCGCCAATGAGCAACGCCGCGCGATCTACGGGCAGCGCGACGAGATCCTGCGTTCGTCGACCCTCTTCGACAGCGTGGAGGCGATGCACGAGGACGTGATCGATACGCTGGTGTCGGAATTCATTCCGCCGCAAACCATCGAGGCGCAGTGGGATATTGCCGGACTGGAGCAGGCCCTGAAAGCGGACTTTGGTCTGGAAGCGCCGATCAAGCAATGGCTGGACGAGGACCACGGCCTGGAGGAAACCGGTCTGCGCAAGAAGATCGCCGAGGCCGCGAAATCCAACTTCCGCGAACGCCGCGAGCGCATGGGCGCCGAGGTGGCCGACATGATCGAGAAGCAGCTGATGCTGCAAATCCTCGATCGCCACTGGAAAGAACATCTGGCGGCCATGGACTACCTGCGTCAGGGCATCCATCTGCGCGGCTACGCGCAGAAGAACCCCGAGCAGGAATACAAGCGCGAGGCCTTCCAGCTGTTCCAGCAGTTGCTGGGGGCGGTGAAGCTGGAACTGGTGCAGACCCTGGCGCGCATCACCATTCCCACCGAGGAGGAAGTCGCCGCCCTGGAGGCCCAGCAGGCTGCCGAAGCGGCGGCGGTCGACATGCATTTCGAGCACGCGCATGTGGCCGGGCTGCCGGACGAAGACGGCAACCTGCCCCTGCAGCCGGCCGAGGAGCCGACGGCCGCCAATCCCTTTGCGGATGCGCGCATCGGGCGCAACGACCCGTGTCCCTGCGGCTCGGGCAAGAAATTCAAGCACTGTCACGGCCAACTGGCCTGATTCCACGGGATCCATTTTCAAGGAGAACATGATGGCGGTAGGCGACCTTTCCATGCCCGTCATGCACCCCGTCAAGGGCGTACGCATCGGTATTACCGAGGCCTATATCCGCTACCGCAACCGCAAGGACCTGGTGGTGTTCGAAATCGCGCCCGGCGCATCGACGGCGGCGGTCTTCACGACCAACGCCTTCTGCGCCGCGCCGGTGCAGGTCGCCCGGGAACACCTGGCCGCCGGAGATGTCCGTTATCTGGTCATCAATACCGGCAACGCCAATGCGGGAACCGGTCCCACGGGCATGGCCAATGCCCGGAGCAGTTGCGAAGCGCTGGGCGCGTTGGCCGGGACGCCGCCCTCGGCGGTCCTTCCGTTTTCCACCGGCGTGATCGGCGAGCAGTTGCCGATTGACCGTCTCAATGCCGGACTGCCGGGCGCGCTGGCCGCCCTGGCGGAGGACAACTGGCCTGCGGCCGCCACCGGCATCATGACGACCGATACCTTGCCGAAGGGCGCCTCCGAGCGCTTCACGGTGGACGGCGTCACCTACACCATCACCGGCATATCCAAGGGCGCGGGCATGATCCGTCCCAACATGGCGACCATGCTGGGCTTCGTGGCGACCGATGCGGCGGTGGATCGTGATTTCCTGCAGGTCTTGCTGCGTGAAGTGACCGAGCTGTCGTTCAATCGCGTGACCATCGACGGCGATACGTCCACAAACGACGCCTGCGTGCTCGTGGCGACCGGCGCGGCGGGCAACACGCCGCTGGCGTTCCGGGAGTCGCCTCTGTTCGCACCGTTCTTCGCCGCGCTGCAACGGATTTTCCTGCGGCTCGCGCAGCTCATCGTGCGTGACGGCGAAGGCGCAACGAAATTCATCACCGTGCGGGTGGAGGGTGGCGGTACGATCCAGGAGTGCTGCGATGTCGCCTACGCCGTCGCGCACTCGCCGCTGATCAAGACGGCCTTTTTCGCCTCTGACCCCAATTGGGGGCGCATCCTGGCGGCGATCGGCCGTTCGGGCGTGCCCGGTCTGGACGTCAGCCGCATCAACGTCTATCTGGACGATGTGTGCATCTGCGAGAACGGCGGGGCGGCCGCCGCATACCGTGAGGAACTCGGCGCGGCGGTGATGAAGCAGCCGGAGATCACCATCCGCATCGTCTTGGGGCGCGGTAACGCCAGCGATACGGTGTGGACCTGTGACTTCTCCTACGATTACGTCAAGATCAACGCGGACTACCGTTCCTGATCCGGACGGCGCAAGGTACTGACTCCCGCTCCGGCGGGAGTTTTTCTTGGAGAGGCACGATGAAATGGCGACGGCTGGCGGGTCTTCTGACCGCCATGGCAATCCTGGCGACACCGTGGCGCGTCGGGGCGGCCGAGGGTGACATGACGGCGGTATACCGCGTGGACCGGGTGGTCTTGCTCCAGCCCGAATTTGTGCTCAAGGAGCGGCTGCCTGACCCGGCAGGCCTGGGGCGGTTCATTACTGCGGTGAATGAGGCGGTCGCCGCCGTCGCGGCGCGCCGGACGAATGCTGTCCCGACCTCGGGTTTTCTGGTCGTGGCGATCCGGCCGGAAGGGCGGAGCCGTGTCTGGGTGGATATGGAGCCCGAACCGGACGCCGCGCTGGCGAACAGCTTGCGTCAGGCCGCCGAAGCGGTGCCGGTTCCGGCCGTCCGGGAGGGGACAGTTGTCCTGGCGATCCAGACCGGACTCTGGGGCGGTGCTCCGGGGGATCGCGCCGCCATGCCCTCACCGGCGGAATGGCGGGATTACGTCAAAAACCATCCGGGGCGCTATGAAATGGCGCAACTGGCGGATGTGGTCTGGGGAACGGCGGGGGTGACGCCCCTGCTGAAACCGCCAGCACCGGCGCTGCCAGACGGGTACGAACTGGCCTCGCTGTATCCGATGAAAATCCAGGTGCCCAAGCCTGTCGACTGGCTGCAGGACGGACATCCGACCACGACCGGCTGGGAATGGTCGTTTGCGCGTCGCGGCGGCATGACGGACAGCGGATATGACGCCGGAATGCGTCTGCAACTCGCCTCGGAACTGAAGGCGCGCGGCGGTCCCTGGCCGCGCGAGCGCGCCCGCCAGATCGTGGAGGCCCGCAAGAAAGTCGCGGCGAGCGTCCTTCGCCAGTGCCCGTTCGATGTGGACGGCGACCGTGTCCAGACTTGCCTGGAAGTGCTGGAGCGCAACGGCAAGGGCAAGAACGCCCGCCAGTTCCATGTCCTGTACACCCTCACCTGGTCGGACGCTGGGGATTACCTCTTGCTGAGCACCTTTGGCGCGCCGGCGGCCGAGTGGGAACAATACGCCCCGATCGCCCGGAAGATGTCGGAATTCCGCCAGCCCGCTCCGGAGTCGCCGTGATGCTGCGGGTCGTCGCGGCGGTCATTCATGATGACGTCGGTCAGATACTGATTGCGCAGCGCCCGTTGCACAAGCATCAGGGCGGTCTTTGGGAATTCCCCGGCGGCAAGATCGAGCCGGGGGAGTCCGCTGAGGACGCCTTGGCGCGGGAGCTGGAGGAGGAGCTGGGCATTCGTCCGCTGACAAGCCGTCCGCTGCTGACGGTCGAGCATCACTATGCCGACAAGTCCGTGCGACTGGAGGTCTGGCGGGTCACCGAATTCGGCGGCCATGCTCATGGCGCCGAGGGGCAGCCGATCGCGTGGGTCGCCCCGGATCGGCTCGCGGATTTCGAGTTCCCGGCGGCCAATACCCCGATCCTGAAGGCGGCGCGCCTGCCCGAGACGTATGCCGTGACACCGGATCCGTCCGAGATTACGGGAGACTTTGTCGACTGGCTTGAGGCTCGCGCGGCGGACGGGCAGTGGTTGCTCCTGAGGGCGCGCAGCCTCTCCCCGCAGGATTACGCGGCGTTTGCCCGGGAAGCCGTTGCGCGGCTGGCCCCCCGAGGGGTTCAGGTGGTTCTGCACGACCGGCCCGATCTGCTCGCGCGGGTGCCGGCCGCCGGAGTCCAGCTGACGTCGGCCAGCCTTTCGGCATTGCCCGAGGGGTGGCGCCGAGCGGCGGCCGGTATCGCGCCGGACCGTTACCTGGCGTTTTCAGCCCATGATGCCGCTGAACTGGCCAAGGCCTGGCGATCGGGCGCGGATTTCGTCACCCTGTCGCCGGTCATGGCCACGCCATCGCATCCGGGACAGCCTGGCATGGGGTGGGAGCGCTGGGGGGAGCTGGCGCGTCAGGCGGGACTGCCCGTCTACGCGCTGGGCGGCTTGACGCCCGCTGATGTCGCCCTGGCGCACGCGCAAGGCGGGCAGGGCGTCGCGGGCATCCGGGGTTTCCTACTTCAGGACTGACTCGATCGCGGCGATCAGCGCGCTTTCCTCCACCGGCTTGCAGAGGTATTCCTTGGCGCCCTGACGCAGGCCCCAAACGCGGTCGGTGGGCTGGTTCTTGGTGCTCAGGATGATGATCGGAATATCCTTGGTGTCCGGGTCGGTGCTGATCTTGCGCGTGGCCTGGAAGCCGTTGGTTTCCGGCATCACCACGTCCATCAGGATGACGTCGGGCTTTCCTGCCTTGGCGGCGGAAATGCCGGTGGCGCCGGTATTGGCGAAGGAGCAGCTGTGGCCATGCTTCTGGAGCATCTGGCTCAGGCCGACCTGTTCGGTGGGAGAATCGTCGATAATCAGAACGCGCGCCATGATTGCCTCAATGCAGTGGTCGGGAGTCGTTGTTGTTCTTCAGTGATCTTAGTTTTCCAAGCTTCTTTTCACAATGCCGCCGGTGAACTTTTTCCGGGCGGGCGGTCACTGCTGCAAGCCCTGCAGGCTTTGCGACAGCGACAGGGCGTGATGGTCCGACAGGCTGGCGATGAAATCCAGCATGTGCATCAGTCCGAGATAGAGGTCGTCGTGCTGGATGTTCACGTAACTGCCGATCAGCTGTTGCAGCCGCTGCTGCTTGAAGGACAGCGGCTGCTGGCGGAAGGCGGCGGCGACCAATTCGGCGAATGTGCCCAATAGTGTATGCAGGCTGGCGTAGGCGGACAGCTCCAGCTGCGCCTTTTGCGGATGGTTGAAGATCCGCTCCCGCGCAAGTTGCTTGGCGGTGTCGATACCCTGCGACAGCGCCGGGGCGCAATGATCGAGCAGGCTGCCCTCCAGTGATCCGTCCAGCAATTCATCCTGCCGCAACGCGAAGGCGTCGGTCACAGCGTTGACCAGTTTCTCGATCGCCTTGCCGCGCAGGGCGGCGATTTTCTGGGGCGTCGGGGCCTGCTGGCGCAGTTCGGGGGGCGTCGGCAAGTCATCCAGCAGTTGAAGGAACAGCGGCTCGACTTCCTCGTAGCGCAGCATGCCGAGCGCGAGCCCGTCCTCCAGATCGATCAGCGTGTAACAAATGTCGTCCGCCGCCTCCATCAGGTAAGCGAGAGGGTGGCGGCACCAGCGGAATTCCCCGTGCTGGATCAGACCGAGCTGCTCCGCGATCGTGGCCAGCAACAGTTTCTCGGTGTGGTAGCAGCCGAACTTGGCGCGTTTGTGACTGGCCACCCCGCCGGTCAACGGCTGAGACAGCCACGGGTATTTCAGGTAGGCCCCCAGCGTGGCATAGGTCAGGCGCATGCCGCCCTGGCCGGGATGGTATTCGAGCTGGGTCAGGATGCGCAGGCCCTGGGCATTGCCTTCGAACTGACAGAGGTCCGCCGCCTGTGCGGGGGCCAGCCAGGCGATCATCGGGGCCTGGTCGGGGTGCAGGAACCAGTCGCGGATCGCGTACTCTCCGGCATGGCCGAAGGGCGGATTGCCGATGTCGTGCGCCAGGCAGGCGGCCTGGATGATCGCGCCGACATCCGCCGGACTGACCCAGTGCGGCAGGCGGTCGCGGATCTTCTCGGCGGCGAGCATGCCCATGCTGCGGCCGACGCAGGACACTTCCAGGCTGTGGGTCAGGCGGGTATGCACCGTGTCATGCAGGGACAGCGGATGGACCTGGGTCTTGCGGTTGAGCTGGCGGAACGCGCCGGAAAAGACGATGCGGTCGTAATCCTTGTGGAAAGGACTGCGGGCGGTTTCGTCATGCGCCTTGCGGCTGCCGAGGCGGGCGGGGTTGAGCAGGCGCTCCCAGGACATGGGCATGGGCGGGGTTTCCGGTCATCAGGGTGCGCCTATTGTGGAGGATTTACCGGCGGGCGCAAGGCCGCGCCGGTCACCGCATCACTTCCACCACGGATACACCGGCGGCATGACGCTGGCCTTGCCGGTGTATTGCGGATCACGCTTCTCGAGGAAGGAGCGCACGCCTTCCTTGCCGTCGCCAAGACTGGTGTAGAACATCGCCAGCGAATCGATACGATGCGCTTCGACCGGGTGGGGTTGCGCGGAATTCCGGTACATCATCTGGCGGGCGAAGGCGATGGCCACCGGCGAGCGGTTGTCGATGAACTTGCGGGCCAGTGCGTACGCTTCCGGCAAGAGCTGTTCCGGCGGCAGCACGGCCTTGACCAGACGCCCGCGCAGGGCTTCCTGGGCGTCGAGAATTTCGCCGCTGTATACCCATTCCAGCGCCTGCTGGATGCCGACGATGCGCGGCAGGAACCAGCTGGAGCACGCTTCCGGCACCACACCGATCTTGCCGAAAACGAAGCCGATGCGGGCTTTCTCCGAGGCGAGGCGGATGTCCATCGCCAGCGTCATCGTTGCGCCGATGCCGACGGCCGCGCCGTTGATGGCGCCGATCACCGGCTTCTTGCAGTCATAGATGGCCAGCGTGACGCGACCGCCGGTGTCTCGCACGCCGTCGTGGATGGCGGGATCGTCCAGCCGGTCGTGCATGTCGGCGACGGTGGGGCGCTGGGTCTCATTCAGCCCGAAGACATTCCCCGGCTTGCTGAGGTCCATGCCCGCGCAGAAGGCGCGACCTGCCCCGGTGACCACGATCGCCCCGACGGCGTCGTCTTCACTGGCGCGGCGGAAGGCGTGTTCGAGTTCGTTGGCCATTTCCACCGTAAAGCTGTTGAGCTGTTCGGGGCGGTTCAGCGTCAGGGTGAGGATGCGGTTGGCGACGTCGTAGCGCAGGGTCTGGTAGTCCATGGTCTTGTTGTCTCGTGGGGAAAAGGACAGGGCTGATTTCTAGCATTGCCGACCTTCGCGCGGAATGGCCATACAGGTCAAGTCGCGATTTTTCACGTCAATTGCGGTGCAGCAGGAACTGTGCTCCAATCGCGCCATCACTCAATATCAAAAAGGAACCCGGTCATGCATGTCCTGATTGTCCACGCCCACCCCGAGCCGCAATCCTTCAATACCGCGATGAAGTCGCTGGCCGTGGAGACGCTGACCGCCGCCGGACATGCCGTCGAGGTGTCGGACCTCTATGCGATGGGCTGGAACCCGGTGGCCTCGGACGCGGACTTCGGCAGCCGCAAGAATCCGGACTACATGACCTATGCGCTGGAACAGCGCTACGGCTATGAAGGCGGCACGATCGCACCGGACATCGCCGTCGAGATCGAGAAACTGAAGCGCGCCGATCTGGTGATCTTCAATTTCCCGCTGTTCTGGTTCTCGGTGCCGGCGATGATGAAGGGCTGGTTCGACCGGGTGCTGGTGTCCGGCCTGTGCTACGGCGGCATGCGTTTTTACGATCAGGGCGGCCTGAAGGGCAAGAAGGCGCTGGTGGCGCTGACCCTGGGCGGGCGCGAGCACATGTTCGGGCCGGACGCGATCCACGGTGAACTGGTGGGCGGGATGCTGCGACCGCTGCTGCGGGGAACGCTGGCGTATACCGGAATGACGGTGCTGCCGCCGTTTATCGGCTATCACATTCCGTACCTGAAGCCCGAAGCGCGGGCGCAGATCCTGGAGGACTACAGGGCCTACCTCGGCAAGCTCGATACGCTGGAGCCGCTGCGCTATCCGCACATGGACGAGTTTGACGCCAAGCTCTATCCCTTGCCGAAAGGCTAAAAGACACCCTGCCTTGTAGGTCGGGCTGAAGCCCGTCCTACAGCGCGACTCAGGCGTCGCCCGCCAGTTCCCGATACACCGCCAGCGTTTGCGCACACATGTCGTCCAGCGTGAAACGCGTGACCGGCGCCACCGGCACCGGATCGCGCAGCAGGCGTTCGCAGGTCGTGATCAGGCCCGCGATGTCATCCTTTTCCACCAGCCCCGCCGGATAGCAGGCGCGCAGGATTTCACCGACACCGCCGTGCGACCATCCCACCACCGGCGCACCGATGCTCAGCGCCTCCAGCGTCGTCCGTCCGAACGTCTCCGGCTTGTTGCTCAGGCTGAACACCAGCGTGCTCTGGCTGAAAATATCGCGCATGTCGCTGCGGTGGCCGGTGAAATGCACCTGCTGCGAGAGCCCGGCGGCCTGCGCTTTCGCTTGCAGTTCCAGCAGATAGGCCTGCTTGGACTCCTCGGCGCCGCCGACAATCAGCCCCTGGACAGGCAATCCCCTGTCGCGCAGCGCCTTGATCAGCTCCAGAAAGGTTTCGTGTCCTTTCAGGCGGGTAATCCGTCCCGGCAGCGTCAGCACCGGTTGACCCGCCAGCCCGGGGAAGTCCCGCCGCCAAGCGGCCAGCCAGGTTTCGGTCGGGCGATAGCCATGAGGAAACTCCGTTGGGGCGACGCCCCGGTAGATCAGGCGGACACGATCCTCCGGACAATGGCGATAGTGGGCGCGGATGTAGTCCCGGACGCTTTCGGACACCGCGATGACCCGCTCGCCCTTGGTCATGATGGCGCTGTAGAAGCTCACGGAATAAAGACCGTGCACGGTGGTGACGAAATGCGGACGATCGGTCGCGGGCAGGCCGCGCCAGGCCAGCCAGGCGACCCAGGCGGGCACCCGCGAGCGGGCGTGTACGATGTCCGGTTTGATCTCTCGCAGCAGGCGACGGAACGGACCGACCTGCCACAGGCTGACCAGCGACTTGCGATGGACCGGCATCTCGATGTGCTCGCTGCCTTCCGCGACCAACTGGGCGACCAGACGTCCGCCATGCGAAATGACAATGGAGCGGTGGCCCGCCGCCACCAGCGCGCGCGCTATTTCCAGCGTGCCGCGTTCGACGCCGCCGGACTGCAGCATCGGCAGGACCTGGACGACGGTCAGTGACTTCATGGACGACCTCCCGAGGCGCGTTCCTGTTCACGGGCGAGCGCGGCCGCTTCGCGGATCTCGCGCTTTTTCTTTATGTAGGGCGGCTTTTCACCCGGCGGCCGGGTCTTGAAGCGCCGGTGGAACCACATGTATTGCCCGGGAGCGCGGCGGATCAGCCGCTCCAGCTCGGCGTTGACGCGGGTGGCGTCGGCCACGGCGTCCTCGGTCGGATAATGGTCAAGCGGCGGTGTGATCAGGATTTCGTAACGCTCCTCGTTCCCGAGGCGACGGAAATGGATCATCAGCACCGGGGAATCATTAATGCGGGCAATGCGGCGCGGCGAGGTCAGCGTGGCGGCCTTCTGGCCGAAGAAGGGGGCGAACACGCCTTGTTTCAGCCCGAAATCCTGGTCAGGCGTGTACCAGACCACGTGGTTTTCCTTCAGTGCACGGATCAGCAGGCGCATGTTGTCGTGATCGATCTGGTAATCGTAGACGCGGCGGCGCAGGCGGCGCACCAGCCATTCCAGCGCGGGGTTGTTCTGCGGGCGGTACACGGTGTCCACGGGGAAATGGAGCTTGCCAAGCAGGCCGCAGAGATCGAGGAAACAGTAGTGCGCGCCCAGCAACAGCACGCCGCGCCCCCGGGAGCGCGCGGTCTCGAGGTGTTCCAGCCCGGTGATCGTTACCCGGGAACGGTAGTAGGACATCGGACGGAACCATGCAGCGGCTGTTTCCAGAAGCCCGATGCCGCCGTTGATAAACGTTTCACGGACCAGCGCCGCCTGCGCCGGTGCATCGAGTTCGGGGAAACAGAGCCGGATATTGGTTTCGGTGTCGTTGCGGCGCTGTCGGGCCAGGCGCCAGGCCAGCACCCCGATGCCGGTGCCGATCCGGCGTTGCAGTCCCCAGGGGAGCCAGCCCAGCAACGCCAGCAGCGGGACGCCGACCAGCCATAACAGCCAGTGACGCGGATGCAGCAGCGACCAGGGGAAGGAGCCAGTTTTCATGGAGCGGAATTTTCCGGGAGCGCGGTGCAAAAGGGAAAGTGTAGCAAAAATCAGCGGAACAGTTTTTCCCAGAGTGGAACCCCGGGGGCCGGGCGGGGCAGGGGCAGACTGTCCGGCTGGGCGTGTTCGGGGCCGAAGCCTTCCGTTCCCAGGCTCTCCAGCGCCTGCCGGGCCGCGTCGGGAGCGAGGACCAGACGGGTGGGCCACACCAGCCGGTTGTTGCCGAAGCTGCGCACGTGCGCCTGGACGGGAGCACGCAGGGAGCGTTCCGCAGGATAGATCCGGTCGATCATGAGCGTGTGGTAACGTGCTCCGGCGAGATTGACCCACGGCAGCAGCCGGGCCAGTTCGGTGCGCACGGCGGCGATCTGGGTGGCCTCGTCGCGGTTGACGCCGTTTTCCGCAACCTCGCCGCCGACATACCACATGAGCCCGCCCGGCAACCGGTGGGACGTCAGCGTCAAACGCGGACGGGGCGCGATACCGTAGCAGTGGCCGTGAATCTCGGGCAGATCGGCGTGGAGCACGCAGGTCATGTGCACCGGCTTGCGGTTCATCATCGGACGGCTGAGGCCGACCGCCTGGAGCAACGCATTGTTGCCCGCGCCCGCCGTCAGGAAGACACGGCGGGGGTGGATGCGGATCTGCACCGCACCCTTGCGGATGAAGACGGCGCGGGTGCCCAGCCTGCCGTCGGTTTCCAGATGCAGCTCGTTTTGTCCTGCCTGGTAGACGGCATCGGCCTGCGGAGCCGCCAGTACGCGCACCAGCGAAGCGGCGTCGATCACCGGATGCTCGATCCGGTAGACCTCGCCGCGCAGGGAGGGGTGGCGCAGCAGTTCCGGCCGCTGGTCGGCGGGGAGGCGGCGGACCTTGGCGGAGCCGGTCATGGCGGCGGCGAAAAGGATGGCGCGGGCGCGGGCGTCGGGCTCCGCCCACAGGTGTTGCGCGTCGCTGAGCAGGGTGACCTCGCGCAGGTCCAGCTCCCCGCTGCCTTGCAGGCAGTTGCGCCAGATGCCCGGCATCGCCTCGAGCGCATGGTCGTTGCGCAGCGCCCCGAGTCCGAAACGAAGGCCGCCATGGATCATGCCCGCGCTGTTCAGGGTCTGGATGCCGCCCAGTTCCGCGCCGTCATGGATCAGCAGGGCGCTGTAGCCCGCCGCACGCAGCCGGTTGAGCAGCCACAAGCCGCTGACGCCGCCGCCGAGGAGCAGGCAATCCACATCCACTGTTTGCATAAGTCTGCGGGCCGGCTGACCGGCGTCTGGGATTGAGGGACAAGTCGCGGCGGGCCGGGTATCGCAAGGCCCGCGGGTCACGCTAGAATCATGCCTTTGCCGACCGGATTTCACAATAATGGCGCGCTGGTTTTATACGCTGATCCTGCACCTGCTGCTGCCGCTCGTCTGGCTGCGCGTCCTGTGGCGGGGCCGCCGCGCCCCCGGCTATGCGGAGCGCACGGGCGAACGCTTCGGCAAGGTGCGCGGCCTGCCGGTTGGCGGGATCGTCATCCATGCGGTGTCCTTCGGCGAGACGCAGGCGGCCCAGCCGCTGGTCAACGCGCTGCGGGCCGCGCATCCGGAATTGCCGTTGCTGATCACCAGCACCACCGCCACCGGCGCGGAGCGCGTGCGCAGCCTCTGGAGCGGCAAGATCGCGCAATGCTGGCTGCCGTATGACTATCCGTGGGCGCTGGAATCATTCCTGGATGCCTGTCGCCCCCGGCTGTTCATTGTCATGGAAACCGAACTCTGGCCGAACCTGCTGGCCGCGTTGAAGCGTCGCGGGATTCCCGTGCTGCTCGCCAACGCCCGGCTGTCCGAGCGGTCCGCGCAGGGTTACGGCCGTTTTGCCTGGCTGACCCGGCCGATGCTGGCCTCCCTGACACGCCTCGCAGCGCAGGATGCCGATACCGCCCGTCGCTTTGAGGGGCTGGGCATGCCGGCGGCGGATATTCGCATTACCGGCAGCCTGAAATTTGATCTCACCTTGCCTGAAGACCTCTCCGAGCGCGTCGCGGCCATCCGGCGCGACTGGAACCTGGCCGAGCGCCAGGTCTGGGTGGCGTCCAGCACCCATGACGGCGAGGACGAAATCGTGCTCGACGCCCACCGGGCCTTGCGTGCGGATTTTCCGGACCTGCTGTTGCTGCTGGTGCCGCGCCATCCCGAACGCTTCTACAAGGTGTCGGCCCTGGTCCGTCAGCGCAATTTCAATCTGGTGCGCCGGAGCGACGGACAGGCGGTGAGCGCCGGCACCGAAGTTTTCCTGGGCGACAGCATGGGTGAAATGCTCTTGTGGTGCGCGCTGGCCGATGTCGCCTTTGTCGGCGGCTCCTTCGTCAAGGTGGGTGGCCATAATCCGCTGGAGGCTGCCGCGCTCTGTGTTCCGGTCGTGACCGGCCCGGAAATGTTCAATTTCCAGCAGATTGCCGATAGGCTGGCTGAGGCCGGCGCGTTGGTGCAGGCGGATTCGCCGGATGCGCTGGTGCGGCAGCTCTCGCACTGGCTGGGCGACTACATCGCTCGCCAGCGCGCGGGAGGCGCCGGGATGGCGGTGGTGGACGCCAATCGGGGCGCGCTGTCGCGGCACATGGCCCTGGTGGACGAGTTGCTGCGCGATCCGGCGGCATGAATCTGCTGCTGCTGTTTCCCGAGGATCTGGTCGCCCATGATCGCGCCCTGCTGAGCGGCCGTCGCCTGCGGCATGTCCTGTCGGTCCATCGCGCCGCGGTCGGGGATACCCTGCGCGTGGGGCTTCTCGATGGCCTGATGGGCGAAGGCCGGATTACCCGCCTGGACGCCGATGCGTTGGGCCTGGAGCTGTCCCTGGATCAGCCGCCGCCGCCGCGCCTGCCCGTAACGCTGCTGCTCGCGCTGCCGCGTCCCAAGATGCTTCGTCGCATCTTCCAGCACGCCGCTGTTACCGGCGTATCGCGCCTGGTCCTGATCAACAGCTACCGGGTGGAAAAGAGTTTCTGGGAGTCCCCGTTTCTGCAGCCTGACGCCATTCGCCAGGAGTTGGTATTGGGGGCGGAGCAGGGGAGGGACACCGTATTGCCGGAGGTCGTGCTTGAGCCGCGCTTCAAGCCCTTTGTCGAGGACCGGCTGCCCGCGATGGCGGCCGGAGCCCGTCGCCTGCTCGCGCATCCGGCAGGCTCCGGGGCTTGTCCGGTGGCCCTTAACGCCCCCGTGTCGCTGGCGGTCGGTCCCGAGGGCGGTTTCATTCCCTATGAGGTTGCGGCCTTGCAGGCGCAGGGTTTTGAGGCAGTGCATCTGGGACCGCGCATTCTCCGCGTGGAAACGGCGGTGACGGCGTTGCTCGCGCGACTCTATGTCTGAGGATTAGCGACGGCGGGTTTGCCAGGCGCCGATGCCCAGGCAGACCACCACGGGCCAGAAACTGAGACCGAACAGCAGGCCCGGTCCGACCGGATTGGGATGCGCGTCCGGCCAGATACCAAGCAGGGAGAGCAGCCAGACCAGCAGCAGCGGGCTCCAGCAGACCAGGATCAACAGGACCCCGGCGCGGCTCCAGCGGTTGGCGGGCAGGGAAGGCATGGCGCCTCAGGCGGGGCGGACGGCGAAGAAGCCTTCCAGCGCGGCGCGCATGTCTTCGTTCAGGAAGCAGGTGATGAACTTGCCGTGACGCTCGACCCGGATCAGTCGCGCGTTTACCAGCTCCTTGACATGGTGCGATACCGTCGGCGCGCCGATGTTCATCTTTTCCATCAGTTCGCTCAGAGCGCAACTCGGTCGGCAATCCTTCGCTGACGCGGCATCCACGACTTTCTGCCGCTGCTCCAGCAACTCGCGGTACATCTGCAGGCGGTTGGGGTTTGACAACGCCTTGAAGGCGGTCTCCAGGGCTTCGGGGCTGATCATGGCAGGCTCGCGACCGGCAATAGAGTTCGATGATTCTAAAACTATCATATTCTCGCGCAAAAGGCGAACGCGCGCTCAGTGTTCAAGCGATTCGCCGCAATAGCGGCACCGGTGCGCAAACGGGGTCGGCACATGCGACAACCGGCCGGCGAAGGGCTCGCGACAGGACGGACAGGGAAACACGCACAGCAACGCCAGCAGCGCCAGACTCACCAGCATCAGGCCGAGGGTCGCGATCAGTGCTTGCGGAAGGGTGAACAGGGAGGTCATCCAGGGATGCACGAGGATGGCCGCAAAGCCGAGGCAGGTGGTCACGATGACGGATTTGCTGGTCAGTTGCAGGTGGCGGATGGCGGCGGCTTTCATCGGCAGGGTCTCGCGGTGCAATGGCGCACGGATTCTACGGGGTTTGCCCGGGCGGTGACAGGGCGGCAAGGGAATTTTTGCCGTCAGGAGGGCCATGTACAAACAAGAACCCCCGCCGTTCGGCGGGGGTATTCTCGTGCTGCACGACGCCGTGGGGCGAACGTCAGTTGCC
>JAYRMT010000024.1:0-20642 GCA_041912575.1 Fluviicoccus sp.
CGGATAACTGCCCGGCAGGAATTCCGGATGGACATCCGGCTCCGGCTTCAGCGGAAACAGGATCCATGGCAGTGTCGGCAGATTTACCAGGGCATTCAGGAATTCCCGCGCCAAGGGGCGGTGACGCGCCAGCAGCGATTCACGCGCCAGACGGTCATGACGCGCCTCTTCACCGGAGGCGGGCGGAATAACGGGGAAATAACGGCTCATGCCTGCGATCAACCGAAAACGTGTCCGGTGAGCATAGTCGACGTCTGCAATGCCGGAATGGCCGCTTGTCAGACAATCAGGAAACGCGCGTTACCGGTTCACGACCGCATGAGCCGTCAGAAGAGATAGAACCACACAATGGCGGCAACCAGAACCAGCGCCAGCAGGAAGGCCAGCAGCAAGACTTCCTCGTGCACTGCCTCTGCGGGCTTGACCGGCTCATCCAAGCGGACAGCCGGCATCCCCGGGGACGTCGCCAACGCCGCAGGCGGCACAACATCATGCTTTCCGGAAGGATAAGCGGCGACCGCGGGCGCGACGGGAGCATCCCCGCCCTCGCAATCGCGCTTGTTCCGGGTAATATCCCGGATAATGCCGTTACGGACCTTCCGCCATGCCTCATGGCTGACCTCGCCGTCCGCCCAGCTTCGGGCGACGGCGGCCAGACGCGCATTCGCATTGGGATAATCGGCCATCATGACGCCTCCGACACCTGCACAACAATCAGCGTGACATTGTCCGCCGCGCCGTGGGCCAACGCCTTTTCCATCAGGACGTCAACCGAGCGCTGTGGGGAATCCTGAACCACCAGGCTGGTGATCAGCTCATCCGTCATTTCATTATAGAAGCCATCGCTGCACAGCAGATACCAATCTCCGGGTTTCGGATGAAAAACCCGCAGCTCCGGATACAGCTGCTCGCCGCCGCCCACCGCGCGCGTGATGACGTTTCGATGGGGATGGTATTGGGCCTGCTCGGGGGTGATCATGCCCGCGTCCAGCATTTCCTGAACAGCGGAATGGTCGTGTGAGAGCCGGCTGAGTTCGCCGTCACGGAAGAGATATAACCGGGAATCGCCCGCCCAGATGCACACGCCGATCTCCCCGACGAAAAACAGGGTGACGATGGTCGTTCCCAGGGTGCGGCCGCCCAGCGACTCCTGACCGTGCCTGCGCAACTTGTGGTTGACCAGCATCAGCTTGTCTTCGACCAGATCGACGAATTCGCTGGCATCGGAGTTGGGCTTGAGGTGGACCAACGCGTCAATTACCGCCTGGCTGGCCACATCGCCCGCCGCATGGCCTCCCATGCCGTCCGCAACAGCCCAAAGACCGATATCGGGTCTGGACAGTACGGCATCTTCATTGATCTTTCGCTTTGCCCCCACGTCGGTGGCCTGGGCGGATGTCCAAACTAGCAAAACTGCGTACTCGTTAACGTTATTCTTAAGTCGCCATGACAACGACCCGCGCGCATTTTGATGGAATCGTTATCACTTTAGCCTTAATTGCCCCGTCTTGCAAAGCGGACATCCAGCGGCATGACCGACTAGCGGATCCGGGAAAGCGCGTATGCCCCGGCCGCCAGGCAGAACCCGACCGGCAAGGCAGCCGCCAGCAGGGGTGAAAAGTGGTAGACCAGGCTCGCGTAACCGAAAAAATCCTGCAGGTAGCGGAAGCCCAGCCCGGCCATGACGCCCGCAATGATGCGCAGTCCCATGGTCACCGAACGCAAGGGGCCGAAAATAAAGGAACAGGCGATCAGCACCATCGAAAGCGTCGCGGGCAGGCTCAATACCTTTTTCCAGAACTCCAGATAGTAAATGCGGCTGACCAGTCCCTGGGCGTCCAGATAACCGGCGTAGTGATAGAGGCTGGTCATCGACAGGTATTCGGGTGACACCGTAACGAGGCGAAGGAAGCCGGGGGTCAGGCCGGTTTCCCAGCGGACGGCGTCCATCCGGCCGAGGCCCGCCGGACCGCCCGGCTTGATGGACAGGTTTTCAACCTGGTCCAGCCGCCAGCCGCCATCGACATGATGTCCCGTCGCGGCCTGCCGGTAGCCCGACAGCGTCCCATCGGGCAGGACCTGGAAGAAGCT
This sequence comes from Fluviicoccus sp., assembly GCA_041912575.1. Taxonomy (GTDB): domain Bacteria; phylum Pseudomonadota; class Gammaproteobacteria; order Pseudomonadales; family Moraxellaceae; genus Fluviicoccus. Next base: position 2,092 of record JAYRMT010000024.1, read on the forward strand.
CACGCCCTCCAGGCGACCATCCGGATAAACCGTGCGCACATGGACAAAATCACCGCCCTCCTTTTGCCAGAAGCCGCGCAGAAGGCCCGGTTGATAACTCTCCCCCAAGGCGCGGGACTTGCCGGTTTCGGCGATCGCTTCGCAGTAGGGGACCGCGAACTGGGCCACCAGCATCGCCATCGCCACCATCAGCAATGCGGGCCGGATGGCCCACCAGACGATACGGCCGATCCCGACGCCCGCCGCACGCATCACAGTCAGCTCCGACTGGTTCGCGAGCATGCCAAGACCGACGATCGCGCCAACCAGTGAGGCTACCGGGGTGATGTCGCTCAGGCGCCAGGGCAATTCCAGCAGGACGTACAACAGGGCCTGCGGCGCCTGGTAATGACCTTTCAGGTCCTCCAGCTCGCCAATGAAGGAAAAAACCAGATCCAGTCCCAGCAACAGGAACAGCACCCCGAACATGGCGCCGAAAACGGTGATGCTGACATGGCGGCCGAGGATTCTCATGCGACCGTCCCTCCGGCCGAGCGCCAGGACCGCCAGCGCAACAACAGGCTTTCCCAGGTGAGCAACACAGCGGCAAGCAACAGGAAAAAGCCGTGGACGCCCCAGACCGCCACCGGCCCGGTCTTGCCCTTGTCGATGGCATTGCGGGCCGCGGCAATCAGCACCACATAGCTGATATAGAACAGGATCGCCGGCAGCAGCTTGAGGAAGCGCCCTTGCCGGGGATTGACCCGCGCCATGGGGAAGGCGATGAGCGCGGCGATCGGCGTCAGCAGCGGCAGGCTGATCCGCCACATCCACTCCCCGACCGCCAGCGGATCGCCTTCGGCGGCCTTGCGCCGGATGGTCGGCGTCGACAGGGTGCGCGCGCGCGTGATTTCCATGGCGCCGCCGGTGTCCTTGAGGCGCATGCGGTAACTGTCGAAATGGAGACGGGTGTAACGCAGCGCGCCGGGCGTCAGTTCATAGCGGTTACCCTGCAGCAGCTCGATATAGGGCTGGCCGTTCACGGGATCCTGATAGCGGCGCGCCGTGCCCGCCCGGACCAGCACTTTCTGCGCCTGCCCCTGGGCGTCGGGATGCTCCTCGTACATGAGGACGCCGAGCAGCCGGGTCTTGTCGGCGCTGATGCCTTCCGCATACAGCATGCGGCCGTTGACCTGCTGGAACTGGCCGGGCTTGATCAGGTCGAAGGTGTTGCGACGGGCCTGCTCGGCGAAGATCCGCTCCGAAGCCCGGTTGCCGTACGGCGTCAGGCCCAGTGACAGCAGACCGACCAACACCGTCATGACCGCGATGGCCGGTGCGGCATGCCCCATCAGCTGCAGCGGGCTGGCGCCGCTGGCCGCCAGCACGGCCATCTCGTTGTCGATATACAGCCGCCCCAGCACAAGCAGCACGGCAATGAACAGGCCGAGCGGCGCGATCAGCTCCAGGAATCCCGGCAGGCGGTAGAGGATGACGGCGGACAGCAGCTCCACGTCCAGCTTGCCCTGCGCGGCCATGCCGAAGTACTTGATGATCCGTCCGCCCAGCAGGATGAAGGCGAGCAGCCCGGTCACGGCCAGCGCGGACGCCAGCAACTGGTTGGCCAGATAACGACGTATAATCACGGAATGCTGCCTTGCCTTCTGGTGCAGATATGCTAGTAATGACCGATTCCGGATTATCGGTCATATTCGAAAGAGGTTCTAATGGAATTTGCATTGTTGCCCGGCGGCCATCCCGCGCAGACCGTCGCCGGGGCGCTGATCATTCCCTGCACCAGCGACGGCCTGACCGACGCGGGCAAGGCGCTTGACGCCGCGTCGGGCGGTCGCCTGAACGAGATCCTGACCAATGCGGGTTTCGAGGGCAAGTCCGGCCAGACGCTGCCGGTGTTCGGCCTGCCGGGCGTGGAGTGCCGCCAGGTCATCGTGGTCGGCGCGGGCAACCCGGCCGAGCTCAATCCGGGCGCTTTCCGCAAGGTGGTGACCGCCGCCTACAAGGCGCTCAACAGCAAGATCAAGACCGCCGTCAGCCACCTCGGCGAACTGGCGGTCAGCGGCCGCTCCGCCGCCGAGGCGCTGGGCGACACCGTACGCACCATCCTCGAAACCGAATACCGCTTCGAGCAGTACAAGAGCAAGAAAGGCCCGGAAAGCGCGCTGGAAACCCTGCAGCTGGCGGTGTCCGCCGATGCCGACCCGGAGGCTTGCGAAGCCGCGGTCGCCTGGGGTCGTCATGTCGCGTCCGGCGTCAATCTGGCGCGCGACCTTGGCAACCAGCCGCCCAATGTCTGCCATCCGTCCTACCTGAGCGAACAGGCCAAGAGCCTCGCCAAGGGCCGCAAGCTCAAGCTGACCGTGCTCGGCGAGAGCGAGATGGAGAAGCTGGGCATGGGCGCGTTCCTGGCCGTCAGCAAGGGCTCGACCCAGGAAGGCCAGCTGATCGTCATGGAGTACCACGGCGGCAAGAAAGGCGACAAGCCGGTGGTGCTGGTCGGCAAGGGCATCACCTTCGACACCGGCGGCATCTCGCTGAAGCCGGGCGCGGGCATGGACGAGATGAAATTCGACATGTGCGGCGCGGCCTCGGTGTTCGGGGTGATGAAGGCGCTGGTCGAGAGCAAGCTGCCGATCAACGTGGTCGGCGTGGTCGCCGCCGCCGAGAACATGCCGGCCGGCAACGCCACCCGTCCCGGCGACATCGTCACCACGATGTCCGGCCAGACCGTGGAAATCCTCAACACCGACGCCGAAGGCCGTCTGGTGCTGTGCGACGCCCTCACCTACATCAAGCAGTACGATCCGGCTGTGGTAATCGACATCGCCACGTTGACCGGCGCCTGCGTGGTCGCACTGGGCAAGATCGTGTCCGGGCTGTTCACGCCGCATGACGACCTGGCCGCCGAATTGCTGGCCGCCGGGATCGCCTCGAATGACCGTACCTGGCGCATGCCGCTGCTGCCGGATTACCAAGAGCAGATCGACTCGCCCTTCGCGGACATGGCGAACATCAGCAACGCCGGGCCGAACGGCGGCGCGATCACCGCCGCCTGCTATCTGGCCCGCTTCACCAAGGACTACACCTGGGCGCACATGGACATCGCCGGGGTCGCCTGGCTGAGCGGCGCGCAGAAAGGCGCGACCGGCCGCCCGGTGCCGCTCCTGCTGGAATACCTGAAACACCGTGTCGCGCGCTAGCTTCTACCTGCTGGCGAACCCCGACGCCGGGGCGTACCTGCAAACCGCCTGCAAGCTGGCGGAAAAGGCGGTCGCCAGCGGACAGCCGCTTTTCATCCAGACCCGCGACGAGTCGCAGGCGCGGGAGCTGGACGAGTGGCTGTGGAGCTATCGCCCCGAGAGCTTCCTGCCGCACCATCGCCTCGGTGACGGACCGTTCATCGACGCGCCGGTGCTGCTGGGCGGGAATCCCCCGCCCGGCCGGCAGGGAATCTGTTTGAATGTCAGCAACGCCGCGATCGCGGGCCTGGCCGGTTACCAGCGCGTGCTGGAACTGGTGGGGCCGGAAGCGGATGCCCGCCAATCGGCGCGGGAACGCTGGCGCTCATACCAACAACAAGGCTTTAGCCTGGATAAACATGATTTGTGAGGACAGCCATGGCTGTTGAATTAGGCACCAATTTTCCCCAACGCTGGCAACGCGCGCCGCAGGATTTCCGCCAGGAAGTGTTCGACGAGTTGCAGGATGTCTGTGAATCCCTGGGCGGCATGATCGCCGAGCGGATCAAGGCGAGCGAAACCCGGCTCGCGGCGGTTCCCGTCATGTCGCCGGTGCCGCTGGGTCCGGTCGAGGCCGAACTGAAGAAAAGCTTCCTGAAAAACGCCGATGACCTGATCGAGCAGCATCTGGACCAGGTGCGCGGCGAGCTGCGCAAGTGGCTGCATGGCGAGATGAACCGCTTGCTGCAGGATTCGCTCAAGAAGCCCGAGTAAGCCCTCGGGACGGCGCGCCCGCGCCGTCTCTTCCCCGCGCCAGTCCCCGCAACGGGCGACTTTTTGCTAACATCGCCGGTTTGTTCCCCCGATTTCGTCTGACTTGCCCGATCCGGTAGCCGCCATGACCATGGACTCCTCCTTCAATCCTTCCGACCTTGAACAACGCTGGTACCAGCACTGGGAAAACAGCGGCTACTTCGCCCCCAGCGGCGAAGGCGCGCCCTATTGCATCATGATCCCGCCGCCCAACGTCACCGGCTCGCTGCACATGGGTCACGGCTTCAACAACACCATCATGGACAGCCTGGTCCGCTACCACCGCATGCAGGGCCGCAACACCCTCTGGCAACCGGGCACCGACCATGCCGGTATCGCCACGCAGATGGTGGTGGAACGCCAGCTGGGCCTGCAGAACATTACCCGCCACGATCTAGGCCGGGACAAATTCCTCGACAAGGTGTGGGAGTGGAAGGCGCAGTCCGGCGGTACGATCACCCGCCAGATCCGCCGCCTGGGTTCGTCGGTGGACTGGAGCCGCGAGCGCTTTACCATGGACGACGGCCTGTCGAACGCGGTGAAGGAAGCCTTTGTACGCCTGTATGAAGACGGCCTGATCTATCGCGGCAAGCGGCTGGTGAACTGGGACCCGAAACTGCACACCGCCATTTCCGATCTGGAAGTGGTCAGCGAGGAAGAGAAAGGCTCGCTGTGGCATTTCCGCTATGCGCTGGAAGACGGCAGTGGCTATCTGGTGGTGGCGACGACCCGTCCGGAAACCCTGCTGGGTGATACCGCCGTCGCCGTCAACCCGGACGACGAACGCTACCAGCACCTGATCGGTAAGAACGTGCGCCTGCCGCTGACCGGCCGCCTGGTCCCGATCGTGGCCGACAGCTACGTCGACAAGGCCTTCGGCACCGGCTGCGTGAAGATCACCCCGGCGCACGACTTCAACGACTACGAGCTGGGCAAACGCCACAACCTGCCGCTGATCAACGTGATCGACAAGGACGCGAAGATCCTCAGCGAATTCACCGTGCTGACTTTCGGCAGCTATGAAACCCTGCACGGCGAGAAGGCCCCGGAAGCCTACGCCGGCCTCGACCGCTTCGTCGCCCGCAAGCAATTGGTGAAGCAGGCCGAGGAAGAAGGCTGGCTGGACAAGATCGAGCCCTACACCCTGAAGGCCCCGCGCGGCGACCGTTCCGGCGTCATCGTCGAACCGTGGCTGACCGACCAGTGGTACGTGAAGGCCTCCGTGCTGGCCAAGCCCGCCATCGAGGCGGTGGAGGACGGCCGCGTCAGGTTCGTGCCCGAGCAGTACCAGAACATGTACTACTCGTGGATGCGCGACATCCAGGACTGGTGTATCTCCCGGCAGCTGTGGTGGGGCCACCGCATTCCCGCCTGGTATGACAACCACGGCAACGTCTACGTGGGCCGCGAGGAAGCGGAAGTGCGCGCCAAGTACAGCCTCGACGCCGCGACTGAGCTGCGTCAGGACGACGACGTGCTCGACACCTGGTTCTCCTCGGCGCTGTGGACCTTCTCCACCCTCGGCTGGCCGGAAAACACCCCGGAACTGAAGACTTTCCACCCCACCGACGTGCTGGTGACCGGCTTCGACATCATCTTCTTCTGGGTCGCCCGGATGATGATGATGACCATGCACTTCATGAAGAACGAGGACGGCACGCCGCAGATCCCGTTCAAGACCGTGTACGTGCACGGCCTGGTACGCGACTCGGAAGGCCAGAAGATGTCCAAGTCCAAGGGCAACGTGCTGGACCCGCTGGACATCATCGACGGCATCGACCTGGAGTCGCTGGTCGCCAAGCGCACCACCGGCCTGATGAAGCCGCAGGACGCGCCGAAGATCGAAAAAGCTACCCGCAAGGAGTTCCCGGAAGGCATCAACGCCTTCGGTACCGACGCGCTGCGCTTCACCTTCGCCGCCCTCGCCTCCACCGGCCGCGACATCAAGTTCGACATGAAACGTGTGGAAGGCTACCGCAACTTCTGCAACAAGCTGTGGAACGCCGCCCGTTTCGTGCTGGGCAACTGTGAAGGCCAGGATGTGGCCGTCGATCACGACAACTACGCGCTGAGCGTGGCCGACCAGTGGATCATCAGCCGCCTGCAGCGCGCCGAACAGGCCGTGGCCGAGGCCTTTGCCGCCTACCGTTTCGACATGACCGCGCAGGCGATCTACGAGTTCGCCTGGAACGAGTACTGCGATTGGTACCTGGAGCTGACCAAGCCGGTGCTGACCGGCGACGCCCCCCCCGCCGCCAAGGCCGGGACGCGCAGCACGCTGGTGCGGGTGCTGGAAACCCTGCTGCGCCTGCTGCACCCGATCATGCCGTTCATCACCGAGGAAATCTGGCAGCGCGTGAAGCCGCTGGTGGGCAAGACCGGCGACAGCATCATGCTGGAGGCCTATCCGGTGGCGGACGAGAGCCGGATCAACGTCGACGCCGAGCAGGACGTGGCTTGGTTGCAATCCGTCATCAGCGCCATCCGCAACATTCGCGGCGAACTGAACATCTCGCCGGCCAAGCCGCTGACCGCGCTGTTCGTCAACGGCGGCTATGCCGACCAGGCCCGCCTGGACCGTTACCGCAGCCAGCTGGCCTTCCTGGCCCGTCTGGAAACGCTGACCTGGCTGGAAGCCGGTGCCGAGCTGCCCTTTGCCGCCACCAAACTGGTTGGTGACATGAGCCTGCTGGTGCCGCTGAAGGGCCTGATCGACGCCGAAGCCGAAGCCGCGCGCCTGCGCAAGGAACTGGACAAGCTGGAGAAGGAAACCGGCCGTCTGGCGGGCAAGCTGGAAAATCCAGCCTTTGTCGACAAGGCGCCGGCCGATGTGGTGGCCAAGGAGCAGGAAAAGCTGGCGGCGGTGAAGGCGGAAATCGCAACGCTGAAGGAGCAGCTGATCAAGGTGGAGGCGCTGTAAGCGTCTGTCCGCCGGCACCGAGCCCCGTCAACCCGGAGCCGGCTGCCTCTCACCCCGACCGGATGCCATCCTGTCCGGTCGGGGCAAGACGGCCGCCTTCGCCGTGCTATCGTCTGTCGGAAGACACATATCGGGAGACGCCCATGAGCAAACCCGCCATTCCCGCCGAAGCCATGATGGCCCTGATGAAAGGCCAAAAGATCGACGCCATCCGTATCATCCGCGAGCATACGACTCTCGCGCCCGGGGACGCTGTGGCCTTGGCGGAGCAATACGCCGCCGGGCTGCACCCCGAGCGGACGGCTCCCGAACAACGCTTTGGCCGGTTGCCCAACTGGTTTTGGCTGATGGTCGGTATTCTGGCCGGAGGCACGCTGGCGTTCCTCTTCGGCCATTAGGAACATTGCAGGATGCAGAATGTGATCGGGAACAAAAAAACGACATGCCAAAGTTCCCTGTCGTGGTGAAAGTGCTAAGCTGAAATCAGGGCAGGGAGAATGCCCGCTGTCCGGAGCGACAGTCGAGAGGAAAAGGAGACTTGAGGATGGAGACCATGGATAAACCGGTAACGCTTCCGCTGGAAGCGATAGGAGCCCTTGAACTGGGGCAGGCCCCCGAAGCCGTGCGTATCGTGCGCATGCAATTCGGTATCAGTCCCGAAGACGCCCAACTGCTGGTGGACGATTACACCCGCCGACATCCCCCCGCCGCCGGAGGCCCGGCCGTTGATCGCGGCCTGCCGTTGTGGATTCCCGCCACTGTCGTCCTGACCATGGTGGTGTTGGCGATTGGCATGGCAGTCATGCCCTGAAAGGGCTACGCCTCGCCGAGAAATGCCGCAGCATCCGCCGACGCGTAGAAATCGACCAACTGGCGCCGCACCAAGGGCGCCAGCATATGCCGCTCATGGAGCACCTGAAGGATATGCGGGGCGAAATGCAGGGCTTCGTTGACCATCATTTCTTCATCAATCCCGATCTCTTCCAGCAAGTCGTATAGCGTGAAATCCCCGTAGATGGAAAAGAAAGCATCCACCCCGGCGTCAATGATCGCGCGGCAATATGCGGTCTGCCGGAAGTCCCGCCAGTATTCGTAACCGATGACGAAAAATTCCTCGACATCCAGTTCGCTGACACCCGAGCGCCCTTCCGCCACCCGCCAGTCGCGAATCCGGACCCAGATATCCAGGATGCTTTCCCGAAGCCGTTCCGTATCGACTGCCGTCAGCGCTTCGGCACTGTCCGCCAGCAACAGGTGCAGGCTGCGCTCCAGATAGCCTTGCAAGCCATGTTCAACCGTCTCCTCCCAGCGCTCGGGCAATCGTCGCCACAATGCCTTGCCCAGACGCAGTGCGGCGCGGCCGCCCGGAATGCCGCCGCGCTCCGCCGTATGCCCCAGATACCCGAGGATGCCGGTGTACAGAAACTGGCCGGCCAGCTCCGCATAGACCGGATTGGCCACCAATTCGCGCAGGACGCTCTCCCGCACATTGCGCATCTCCAGCACCTTGTCGAGGAATTCCTCCAGCCGCCGGTCGTCAAGGATATCCCCCAGGCGAGTTTCGCGATGAACCGGATGGACATAGATATGCCGCGCGATCGCGCCGATCAGTTCCAGAATGCCCGCCCCCGGCTCCAGCTCCAGGGCGTAGCGGTGAACGGTTTCCTTGATCTGCGCCGCGTTGACCACCTCCAGCAGGGTCAGACGACGGGCATTATGCAGGTTGGCCTCCAGCTCAGCGCGCACCCAGGATTCGAAGTCCCCGCCTGTCAAGCGACGGCAGACAAAGGCCACATGGGCATCCAGCATGGCGGCGGCTTTGGGCGTCAACTCAGGTTCGTTCATGGAAACTATCCGTGACTCAGGGGGAGGCCGCATTGTAGCAGGCGGCCTCAGGGCCGCGAACGCTCGATACGTCCTTCGCCGTCAATCAGCCAGCAGGCCTGTTGCCGCTGCGCGCAGGCGGCGTAGGCCGGCCTCCCGCCGGGCTGGAGGTCAATGCGATCCGTCAGCAGGGCCGTGGCGTAATACTGCTGATAGACCAGCCCGGGATCCGTGACGAGGTAAACCGGGCGCCGGGGCCCTGCGGATGCCGGTAGATGCGCGACGGCGACCAGGGCCTCCGACACCGGATGTGCCCCCGCGACAATCATGCGGATAAAGCCGACCGTTTCCTTTTCCAGCGCGATGAGCCCCACGCAGAGGACGGAAAAGCCCAGCAACCGGGGCAGTCGCCGTGCGCGCGGCCAGGACCGGGCGAAGACCAACCCGAGCAACACGCAAGCTGCCGGAAACACCGGATAGATATACCAGCCCAACCGGGTTTTTGACGCCGAAAACACCAGAAGCGGAATCGTGATCCATAGTATCGGCAGCACGGGGAGGCCCGTGAGAATCCGCCGCCACCCGCGATGTCCCGCCAAAACGATGCCCCAGGCCGCGAAGACGAAACCATAGGTCTGGAAAAGCAGGTCCACGTAAATCCAGCGCGAGGATTGCTCACCGGTCACGAAGCCGCTCCCCGCGCGTTTCAGCACGTCGTAGGTCACCATCAGTTCGAGAAAATGCCAACCGTCACGGTTGTAGCGTGCGAGCATCCACGGCAACACCGGCCCCCAGAACGCCATCGGGGCAAGCACTATCACCCGGCCGGGCAGGATACCCTTGCGCCACAAGACGAGACTGTACAGGAACCCCGCACAGCCGAAGGGGACAACATGAAAGCTTTTCGCGAGAAACGCGCCCCCCAGGGCGGCGTACGCCAGCCACAGACCGCGCGCACTGCCCGCCATGAAACCGCACATGGCGGCCGTCGTTCCCAGAATGAACAGCATGTCCGGATCGGCGGTGCGCGCCGCATGACTCGTGAACAGGGGCCACGAAGCCGTCAGGAAGATGACTGTCAGAAAAGCGGCGGCATCGTCGCCCTGCCGTCGGGCCTCGCGAAAGACCAGCAGGGTCGTCAAAACCATGGCCAGCAGGGAAAAGAGTCGCGCCCCGACAAAGGGGTCAGACACCATCAGGAGCCCCAGCGCGGAGGTCCAGACTGATAGCGGCGGCTTGAGATTCCAGTAATCCGCCGTGCCTTGATAGGTGGTGACCAGCCAGTCGCCGCTGCGCAGCATCTCCACGGCAGACGCCATGTGCCTGGCCTCGTCCCACTGCTCCACCGTCTGGGCCGGCAGACGCGACAACAGGTTGAACGCCAAGGCCGCCAACACGATCAGCGGGGTCATTCCGGTCAACCACGAACGCTTCATCGCACCGGACCACGGAAAACAAAGCGCCGGGTCAGCAGAAAACCGCCGCCAATCGTGACCGGCAAAGAGCACAGCTTGGCGGGCATCGGCGAGAGCCAGGTCAGCGCCGCATGGAAAATCGCCAGCCCGATCCCCATCAGCGCGCCGGTAATCGTGAGATAGCGGAGCAGTCCGCGCAGGTCGACGCGGGACTGCCGGAAAGTCACTTGCGCGTCCCAGAAATAGCGCAGGACCAGACAGAAGACATAGGATGTCAGGAAGGCAGGCATGGGCGCGAGCAGGAACAGCAGCCCCCGGAACACGATCAGGTCGATGGCCGTGCTCAGCCCCCCGGACAACAGATAGCCGAGAAACTGCCGGTGCACGGACGACAGGCCCCGCCAGGGCGCAACCCCGGAACGGTCACTCACGCCCACTCTCCCCGGGAGTATGTTGGCGAATGTCGTCCCGCTTGAGATACACCGGGCGGCCCTTGACCTCCTCGAAGATCTTGCCGATGTACTCGCCAACCACGCCGATCGCGAGCAGGATGCAGCCGCCGAAAAAGGACTGGAGAATGACGATCGTGGTCCAGCCGGTCACCGTCTGGCCGCGGGCGTGCGCAATCAACGCATACGCCAGATAGGCGAGGCTCAGCAGCGCCGCCCCGAAGCCCATCAGGCTGACCAACCGGATCGGCAGGACCGAGAACGCCGTGATGCCGCTCCATGCAAAGCGCAGCATCTTCAGCAAGGGGTACTTGGTGACGCCGTAATGACGGGCTTCACGCTCGTAAGGTACGTCGGTCTGCGGGAAGCCGATCCACGCAAACAGTCCGCGCAGGAAACGATCCTTCTCCGGCAAGGCGTTCACCGCGTCCACGCAGCGCCGCGACACCAGCCGGAAATCGCCGGCATCCAGCGGCAGGCCGCTGTGCATGGTCTTCAACGCCCGGTAGTAAAGCCAGGCCGTGGCTCTCTTGAACAACGTTTCCCCCGCGCGCGACACGCGCCGGCCATAAACAATGTCATAGCCCGCTTCATAGGCGCGGATCATGTCGTCGATGGCGGACAGCGGGTCCTGCAGATCCGCGTCCATGATCACCACCGCCTCACCGGTCGCATGCTCCAGTCCGGCGGTGACCGCCGCCTGATGCCCGAAGTTCCGGCTGAGCAGGAGGGCGCGCACCCCCGGCCGCGACTCGGCCCACTGCTTGAGGAACAACGCCGAGGCGTCGCGCGAACCGTCATCGACCAGCACGACCTCGACCGCCAGTGCCGGATGGCGGATCGCCCAGGACTCCACCGCCTCGCGCAGGTACGGCAGGCTTTCGATTTCGTTGTAGACGGGAAAAACGAGGGAAAGGCGGGACAGCGTGCGTGCGGGCCCGGGGGGCGGAGACGGCATGACGGATGTTTCCATTACCCCCTCCTCCCGGAACCGGACACGCGCGGCAGGCTCTTACTTGCCGTAGCGGGAAACCATCTTTTCCAGCGAGATCGGGTTGATCTTGCTGGCCTGGCCCGCCGTGCCGAAGGCTTCGTAACGGGCGATGCAGACGTCGCGCATGGCGGTGACGGTCTTCGCCAGGTACTTGCGCGGGTCGAACTCGGCCGGGTTTTCCGCCATGAAGCGACGGATCGCGCCGGTGGAGGCCAGACGCAGGTCGGTGTCGATGTTGACCTTGCGCACGCCGTGCTTGATCGCCTCGACGATCTGCTCGACCGGCACGCCGTAGGTTTCCTTGATGTCGCCGCCGTACTGATTGATGATCGCCAGCCAGTCCTGCGGGACCGAGCTGGAGCCGTGCATCACCAGGTGGGTGTTGGGGATGCGGGCATGGATTTCCTTGATGCGGTCGATCGCCAGGATGTCGCCCGTGGGCGGACGGGTGAACTTGTAGGCGCCGTGCGAGGTGCCAATGGCGATGGCCAGCGCGTCCACGCCGGTATCGGCCACGAAGCGGGCGGCCTCTTCCGGGTCGGTCAGCAGTTGCGAGTGGTCCAGCACGCCTTCCGCTCCGACGCCGTCTTCCTCGCCGGCCTGACCGGTTTCCAGCGAACCCAGGCAGCCGATCTCGCCTTCCACGGACACGCCGCAGGCATGGGCCATGGCGACCACGGTCCGGGTGACGCGCACGTTGTAGTCATAGTCGGTCGGGGTCTTGCCGTCCTCGGCCAGCGAGCCGTCCATCATCACCGAGCTGAAGCCCAGCTGGATGGAGCGCTGGCAGATGGCCGGGCTGGTGCCGTGATCCTGGTGCATCACCACCGGGATATGCGGAAATTCCTCGACTGCCGCGAGGATCAGGTGGCGCAGGAACGGCGCGCCGGCGTACTTGCGGGCGCCGGCGGAGGCCTGCACGATCACCGGGGAATCGGTCTTGTCGGCCGCTTCCATGATGGCGCGCATCTGCTCCAGGTTGTTGACGTTGAAGGCGGGGACGCCGTAACCGTGCTCGGCGGCGTGGTCCAGCATTTGCCGCAGGGAAATCAGGGCCATGGTCGATGCTTCCTGTACAGTCTGATGGCTTAAAGGGTATGGCGGCGGGCGGCTTCTTGCAGCGCCTCGACCGCGGGCAGGGTCTTGCCTTCCACGAATTCGAGGAACGCGCCGCCGCCGGTGGAAATGTAGGAAATCTGGTCGGCCACGCCGTACTTGTCGATGGCCGCGAGGGTGTCTCCGCCGCCGGCGATGGAGAAGGCCGGGCTGCCGGCGATCGCCTTGGCCAGGGTCTTGGTGCCTTCGCCGAACTGGTCGAATTCGAAGACGCCGACCGGACCGTTCCACAGGATGGTCTTGGAGGACTTGATCAGGTTGGCGAACTTGGCGGCGGTCAGCGGACCAATGTCGAGGATCATGTCGTCGGCTTCGACTTCCTTTACCGACTTGATGACAGCCTCGGCATCCGCGGCGAAGGCCTTGCCGACCACCACGTCTTCCGGCAACGGCACGCTGACGCTGCGGGCGATTTCCTTGGCGGTGTCGACCATGTCGGCTTCGTAGAGCGACTTGCCGACGTTGTAACCGGCGGCCGCGAGGAACGTATTGGCGATGCCGCCGCCGACAATCAGCTGGTCGCAAATGTCGGACAGGGACTTCAGCACATCCAGCTTGGTGGACACCTTGGAGCCGGCCACCACGGCGACCATCGGCGCGGCGGGATTGTCCAGCGCCTGGGCCAGGGCTTCCAGCTCGGCGGCCAGCAACGGACCGGCGCAAGCGACGGGCGCAAACTTGGCGACGCCGTGGGTCGAGGCTTCGGCGCGGTGGGCGGTGCCGAAGGCGTCCATTACGAACACGTCGCAGAGCGCGGCGTACTTCTGCGCCAGCTCGTCGCTGTTCTTCTTCTCGCCCTTGTTGAAGCGCACATTCTCGAACAGCACCACCTCGCCCGGCTGGACGGCATAGCCATTCACGTAATCGCTGACCAGCGGCACGTTGCGCCCCAGCGCGTTGCTCAAGTAGTCGGCGACCGGCTGCAGGGAGTTCTCGGCGGAGAATTCGCCTTCGGTCGGACGACCGAGGTGCGAGCAGACCATGACGGCCGCTCCCTTTTCCAGTGCAAGGCGGATGGTGGGGAGCGAAGCCACGATACGGGCGTCGCTGGCGACCTTGCCGTCCTTGACGGGAACGTTCAGGTCTTCACGGATCAGGACGCGCTTGCCGCTCAGATCGAGATCGGCCATTTTCAGGACGGACATGGAACGGACTCCTTTTTTCAATTCGTGTATGCCGCGTGTCAGTGCAGGCCCGCCAGCACGCCGCAGAGATCCAGCAAGCGGTTGGCGTAACCCCATTCATTGTCATACCACGCCAGGACCTTGGCCTGGCGTCCCACCACCCGGGTTTCGGTGGCGTCAAAAAACAGCGATTGCGGCAGGTGGTTGAAATCGCTCGACACCAGCCAGTCCTCGCAATAGCCGAGGATTTCACGGTACGACCCGGCCGCCTGCTCACGGAACAGGCCGTTGATGCCATCGACCGTCAACGGTTCGCGAGCGACGAAGCTCAGGTCGATGGCCGCCACGTTCAGGGTCGGCACGCGGATCGAATAGCCGTCCACCCGGCCCGCCATATGCGGCAGCACCCGCTTCAGCGCCCCGATACTACTGGAAGTCGTGGGGATGATGTTGTGTCCCGCCGCACGACCGCGCCGCAAATCCCGATGGGTGTGGTCCAGCAGTACCTGGTCGGAGGTGACCGCATGGATCTCCGTCATCAGCGCCGATTCGATGCCGTACGCCCCGTCCAGAATCTTCACCAGCGGCGCCAGCGCGTGGGTGGTGCAGGACACGCTGGACAGCACCCGGTGCTCCGCGCGGACGGTGTCATGGTTGACGCCGTACACGACCGTCGCATCCACCTCGTCAAACGGCGCCGCGCCGATGATCACCTTGCCCGCCCCGGCCGCCAGATGTCGCGCGGCTTCGGCGCGCGCACGGAACTGGCCGGTGCATTCCAGCACCACGTCCACGCCCAATGCCGACCAGGGCAACAGGTCCGGCGCGGCTTCGCGCAACAGCCGGACGCGGTGCGGCGTCTCGCTCGCCCGCGAGGCCAGCAGCAAATCCGCCCCGTCCAGCTCGGCCGCGCCGTGCAGGCGGCCGTGCGTGCTGTCGTAGCGGGTCAGGTGCGCCAGCGTCGCCGGTTCGCCCAGGTCATTCACCGCCACGAACTGCAGGTGTGACGGGCAGCCCCGCTCCAGCCACGCGCGCAACACGTTGCGGCCGATGCGGCCGTATCCGTTGATGGCGATGCGCAGCGGACGCGGGCCCATTCAGGCGACGATATCGCGCACGGCCTGCGCCACCGCCTCGACGGTGATGCCGAAGTGCTGGTAGAGCGCCTTGATCGGGGCCGATTCGCCGAAGCTGTTCATGCCGATCACGCGACCGTCCAGGCCGACAAACTTGTACCAGTAATCCACATGGCTGGCCTCCACGGCGACGCGGGCGCGCACCTGCGGCGGCAGCACCTTGTCGCGGTACGCGGCGTCCTGCGCCAGGAACACGTCAACCGACGGCAGCGACACCACGCGCACGCCGCGGCCCTCGGCGGCCAGGGCTTGCTGAGCCTTCAGCGCCAGTTCGATCTCGGAGCCGGTGGCGATAATGATCGCTTCCAGCACGCCCTGCTCCGGGGACAATACATAACCGCCGCGCGCCACGTTTTCCAGTTGCAGCGCATCGCGCTCGAGGTGCGGCAGGTTCTGCCGGGAAAAGACCAGCGCGGTCGGTCCGTTGGCGCGCTGCAGCGCGGCCTTCCAGGCGACCGCGGACTCCACGGCGTCGGCCGGACGCCACACCGACATGTTCGGGGTGCCGCGCAGGCTGGCCAGCTGCTCCACCGGCTGGTGCGTCGGGCCGTCTTCGCCCAGACCGATCGAGTCGTGGGTGAAGACATAGATGACGCGCTGCTTCATCAGCGCGCTCATGCGCACCGCGTTGCGCGCGTACTCCATGAAGATCAGGAAGGTCGCGCCGTAGGGGATGAAGCCGCCATGCAGCGCCACGCCGTTCATGATCGCGCTCATGCCGAATTCGCGGACGCCGTAATAGACGTAGTTGCCTGCCGGATTTTCCTGCACGCCGTGGCAGCCCTTCCACAGGGTCAGGTTGGAGCCGGCGAGGTCGGCGGACCCGCCCAGCAGCTCCGGCAGCAGCGGACCGAAGGCGTTCAGCGCGTTCTGCGAAGCCTTGCGGGAGGCGATGGTTTCGCCCCTGGCGGCGACATCGGCGATGTAGGCGTTGGCCTGCAGATCGAAGGAGGTCGGCAGCTCGCCCTTCAGGCGGCGCTGCAACTCGTCGGCCAGCTCGGGATGGGCCTTGGCATAGGTGTCGAACAGCGACTGCCAGTTGCCTTCCTGCGCCTGGCCCTTGGCCTTGCAATCCCAGGCTTCGTAGATGTCGGCGGGGATCTCGAAGGGGCCGTACTCCCACCCCATGGCTTCGCGGGTCAGCGCGATTTCGGCGGCGCCGAGCGGCGCGCCGTGGCAGTCTTCCTTGCCCTGCTTGTTCGGGGAACCGCAACCGATCACGGTCTTGCAGATGATCAGGGTCGGACGCTGGGTGTCCTTGTGCGCTTCGATCACGGCGTTACGGATGGCTTCGCTGTCATGGCCGTCGATCGGGCCGATCACCTGCCAGCGATAGGCCTCAAAACGCTGGACCGTGTTGTCGGTGAACCAGCCTTCCACCTCACCGTCAATGGAAATGCCGTTGTCATCATAGAAGGCGACCAGCTTGCCGAGCTTCAACGTCCCGGCCAGCGAGGCGACTTCGTGCGAGATGCCTTCCATCAGGCAGCCGTCACCGAGGAAGCAGTAGGTATGGTGGTCGATGACCGGAAACCCGTCGCGATTGAACTGGGCGGCCAGCGTCTTCTCGGCCAGCGCCATGCCGACGGCGTTGGCAATGCCCTGCCCCAGCGGACCGGTAGTGGTTTCGACGCCGGGGGTGTAGCCGTATTCGGGGTGGCCCGGCGTCTTGCTGTGCAGCTGGCGGAACTGCCTGAGGTCTTCGATCGACAGGTCGTAACCGGTCAGGTGGAGCAGCGCGTATTGCAGCATCGAGCCGTGGCCGTTGGACAGCACGAAGCGGTCGCGGTTGATCCAGCCCGGATTGGACGGATTGTGGCGCATCACGCCGCGCCACAGCACCTCGGCGATGTCCGCCATGCCCATCGGGGCGCCCGGGTGGCCGGAATTGGCTTGTTGCACGGCATCCATGGCCAGGGCGCGGATGGCGTTGGCAAGACGGCGTTCAGGCAGGGCGACTGCGGACATGAATGACTCCGGAACGGGCTGACGGGAAAGCGCGTAATTGTCGCCGAATTGCCGTGGTGGGGCAAATGCAATTCTGACTTTGCCGACTTGCCGCGCGCCCGCGAACGCCGTATCGTTGCTTACTTTTTTCCCGTCCAGACCAGCACAGGGCCCCGCCATGAGCGAGTACAGCGTTTTCACCAGCGAATCGGTGTCGGAAGGCCATCCCGACAAGATCGCCGACCAGATCTCCGATGCCATCCTCGACGCCATCCTGGCGCAGGACACTTACGCCCGCGTGGCGTGCGAGACGCTGGTCAAGACCGGCGTGGCCATCGTGGCGGGCGAAGTGACCACCAACGCCGTCATCGACTACGAAAAGATCATCCGCAAGGTGATTCTCGACATCGGCTACGACTCGTCCGACGTCTGCTTCGACGGCAAGACCTGCGGCGTGCTCAACCTGCTCGGGCAGCAGTCCCCGGATATCGCGCAGGGCGTGGACCGCGCCAAGCCGGAAGACCAGGGCGCGGGCGACCAGGGCCTGATGTTCGGCTACGCCACCAATGAAACCGATGCGCTGATGCCCGCGCCGATCCAGTACGCCCACCGCCTGGTGGAGCGCCAGGCCGAAGTGCGCAAGAACGGCCAGCTGCCGTGGCTGCGCCCGGACGCCAAGTCGCAGGTGACCTTCCGCTACGAGAACGGCAAGCCGGTCGCCGTGGACGCCGTGGTGCTGTCCACCCAGCACTCGCCGGACATCAGCGACAAGTCCATCCAGGAAGGCGTGATGGAGCTGATCATCAAGCAGGTGCTGCCCGCCGAATGGCTGACCCGCGACACCCGCTTCTACATCAACCCGACCGGCCGCTTCGAGATCGGCGGTCCGATGGGCGACTGCGGCCTGACCGGGCGCAAGATCATTGTCGACAGCTACGGCGGCATGGCCCGTCATGGCGGCGGCGCGTTCTCCGGCAAGGACCCGTCCAAGGTCGATCGCTCGGCTGCCTACGCCGGTCGCTACGTCGCCAAGAACGTGGTTGCCGCCGGCCTGGCCGACCGCTGCGAAATCCAGGTGTCCTACGCCATCGGCGTCGCCGAGCCGACCTCGATCTCGGTCAACACCTTCGGCACCGGCAAGATCAGCGACGAACAACTGATCGCGCTGATCCGCGACACCTTCGACCTGCGCCCCTACGGGCTGATCCGCCAGCTGGACCTGCTGCATCCGGTCTACGGCCCGACCGCCGCCTACGGCCACTTCGGCCGCACCCCGTTCGAACGGGACTACGGCTTCGAGGTCATGGAAGGCGGGCGCTGGGTCAAGAAGTCGCACAGCGCAACCGCCTTCACCTGGGAACGCACCGACAAGGCCGAGGAACTGCGCGCCAAGGCCGGGTTGAAGTAACGCCCGGAAACGGAAAACAAAAAGGCCGCTGAATCAGCGGCCTTTTTTATGGGTCCGGCCTTCGTCGGGATGTTCAGGCGACCTCGGTTTCGAAGCGCGCCAACACCCGGTCCCCGTTGAGCAACGACAACTCCAGCCGGTCCCCCGACGCCAGCGCCGCCACGCCTTCCGGGGTTCCGGTCAGCACCACATCGCCCGGTTGCAAGGTGAAGATGCCGCTGATGTACGC
>JAYRMT010000025.1:0-20393 GCA_041912575.1 Fluviicoccus sp.
CGACCTGCGCGGCAAGAAAGTGCTGCTGTCCTTCTACCGCTACGCCTCCTGCCCGTTCTGCAACCTGCGCATGCACCAGCTGCGGCAGAAAGCGGCGGCATGGGAATCGCGCGGACTGGTGATGCTGGCGGTGTTCCAGTCGCCCGCCGCGAACATCCGCGAATATGCGGTCGGGGAAACCGTGGAGTTCCCGGTCATTCCCGATCCGTCGATGCAGCTGTACAAGCGCTACGGCGTGGAAAGCTCGTGGACCGCCTTCGCGAAAGCGACCCTGCGGCTGGGCGACATCGCCTCCGCCACCGCCAAGGGCTACCTGCCGGGCGGGAAGGTCGACGGCGACATGAACCGCGTGCCCGCCGACTTCCTGATCGACGAACAGGGCGTCATCCGCGCCGCGTATTACGGCAAGGACATCGGCGACCATCTGGACACAGCGGTCGTGGAACGTTTCATCGGTTGAGCGCCGCCGGGGCTGGCCGGGGCCGGTCCCGCAAGGGATAATCGCGCGCTTACTTTGTCGTGGAGACCGCTGCGTGAATTCCACCCTGGATCTGATCAGCCAGTACCTTGACCACGAGGAATGGGACTACACCGTCGAGGAACACCCAGGCCACACCTACCTGCTGTCCAGCTTCACCGGCAGCAGCACGCGGCTGGACGTGGTGTTCGACACCCTGCCCGAGCCGGACACCGTGCTGTGCTTCGCCTACCTGCCGGTGGTGGTGCCGGACAGCCATCGCGGCGCGGCGGCGGAACTGGCCGCGCGCATCAATTACCGGCTGGCGATCGGCTGTTTCGACTTCGACCCGGATGACGGGGTGCTGCGCGTGCGCAACGCGCTGACGCTGGACGGCGTGGCGCTGACCCCGGAACTGCTGCGCGGCCTGCGCGACGCGGCGATTTCCACCGCCGACTACTACAACCCGGCCTTCATGCGCCTGATCTACGGCCAGCTGTCCGCGCGCGAAGCGCTGGAGGAGCTGCTGGCGCAGAGCGGCGAGGAGAAGGTCGTCCCTGCCGGGCGCATGTTGCAGTAAGTCCTCCACCGGGCCCGGCGTCAGACCGGGTCCGCGATCGCGGCGGTCATCGCCGCTGCGATGCAGTCCATATCCGCTTCGCTCACCGTCAGCACGCCGAAACGGAAGGCGTATCCCCAGTTGCGGCGTCCCGCCGTGAATTCCAGCCGGTCCAGCAGCGGCAGGATGGCGGCGTCTTGCGTGTCTGTCCGCCAGTCGACGTCGCGGCGGAAGGGGACAAAGCCGCCGCCCATGTCGAAGGCGTAGGGTTCGCCCGGGCGGATGACGCCGCAGGCGGTGAAGGCCTGGCAGCGGTCCTTGCCGCCGAAGGTGACGGTGGGCGAGTAGTTGGCGACGCGGTCGCCGGGGCGCATGCGGCGGAGCGGGCCGTCCTTGCCGTGGCAAACCTGCATGAAGCCGCCGGCGAGGCCGCGCCGGACATGCTCGGCGGAGGCGACGGCAATCCAGGCGCGGCTCATGACGGCGCGCCCGGATGGAAGACGCGCAGGCGGTGGCCGTCGGGATCGGCGGCGGTGAAGGTGTAGCCGAAATCCATGGCGGTCGGGGTTTGCAGGATAGGCAAGCCCAAGGCGTGCCACGCGGCGTACAGGGTGTCGACGGTGGCGCGGTCGGGAGCCGGGAAGGCCAGTTCGCAGCCGCCGCCGGTCTGTACGGCGGGCGGCTGGACGGCGTCGCGCGCCCACAGGCCGAGCATGCGGCCGTGGTCGAGGGCGAACAGGGCGAAGCCGGGGGATGTCTCGACCGGGGGGCGTTGCAGGAGGGTCTGGTAGAAGTCGGCGCTGGTCAGGGGGGCGGCGACGTAGAGGATGAGGTAGTCGGGGGTGATCATGGGGCGGCTCCGGGGGTGGGTGGAGTCGCCAGCATGGCAGGGGATGCTGTCAGAAAGTGGCAGTAGCGGTTCAGGCTCGGGCGGCGCGCGCTACGTCATATTGGGACTGGGACAGCGTGCCGTGCTTGTACAACCATTCCGCGACCTCCGGCCAGGAATACAGCGCCGACCCCGACGCCACGCCGTACATGGGAGCGGGGAAGTGTCCGTCGCCCCGCTTGTTCTTGGCATACAACGAGAGCGCCGCACGGGTCACGCCCGCCCGTTCCGCCATTTCGGCCAGTGTGGAAACCCCGGCCTCCTGAATGACCGGATCGCTGAACCCGGCGGCGCGGATGTTGTCCAGCGCGGAACGGAGCGCCGCTTCGGCGCTCTCGGCTTCGCGGTCGAACTCCAGGTAAACCGTCTGGTTGCAACTGCACACCAGCGCGTCGTCACAACCGGCGGTGAACAACCGGTCTTCCAGACCCGGTGTGTCAGTCCGGGCATCCCGGATCACAATCGTGAAATGGTAGGTATTCATTCGGCCTCCCCCTCACCCTTGCATTGATCAACCTTGTGCACGATTTGCCGCGCGTGGTTCTCGGGGCTGCGCGGCGTGCTCCATACGCTCATCATGTGTTCGGTGTGCCCGGCGTTGCAGTAGAGGCGGCAGAAGGCGTGGGCGCTTTTACCGGCATCCACCACATGCCAGCCGTTAGCTACTGCGTAGGCGATAGCGGCCCGGATGTGTTTGTCGGGGTGCTTCTTCATGATGCGTGTTCGTCCTTGATCACATGAATTTAAGGCAGATTGTTGACTACTGTCAACAGCCCGGATCGCTATGTAGCGTCCATGAACTTCGCATGAAATTATGGTGAGGGCGCACGCTCAGGGTAACGGTTAAGGCAACATGGCTGCATGACAGTATCGGACCTCCACGACATGTTCATTGCCCACCTACCCTCAGGCTACCTGCTAGCTGTTCAGTTTCAACACCTGCGCTCCGCAATACCCGTTCGGATATGGATCGCTGTCGGGATGGCCGGCGCGGTGGCGCCTGATCTGGATCTGGCATATTTCTTCCTTGTGGATCATCAGCATGTCCATCATCACCGCTACTTCTCCCACTGGCCGCTTTTCTGGCTGGGGCTGACGCTTCTTCTTATCTTGGTTCGCGGATGCATGTGCTTGAAACAACATGCCGTCACCTTGGGCCTGCTGTTCTGCACGGGAGCGCTGCTGCATGTTTTTCTGGACACCGTTGCGGGAGACATCTGGTGGCTGGCCCCGTTCATTGATAAACCGTTTTCATGGGTCAAGGTTCCGGACCGTTTTTCGCCCTGGTGGCTCAATTTCCTGCTGCATGGATCATTTCTGGCGGAACTGCTGATTTGCGGATGGGCATATCAGGTATACCGTTCCCGCAGGATTGCCGGAGGTATAACGTCCCACTGCGGTTAGGGGCTTCCCGCCTCCCCAATCCCCTCCGCCTCCCGCCACGCCTTCACCAACCGCATCCTCCCCCCCGGATACCGCTCCTCCCCCACCGCCGCCGACACCATCCGGTCCGCCCGGAAATGCCGGAACGCCTGCCGCAACTCGCACCAGGCCGCCAGCATCCGCACCTGCTCGAAATAGCCCAGCGCCACCGGCCACACCACCCGCTCGGATTCCCGCCCGTCCGCATCCCGATAGCACAGCCGCAGCTTGCGCTCGCGGCGGATCGCCTCGCGCAGGGTCTCCAGCACGCCGTCCGCCACCGGAATCTCCGGTCCCGGCCCCACCAGCAGCCCGGTGGTCTCCAGCTCGCGCACCCGCTCCGGCGGCAACACCGCCATGATCCGCGCCAGCGCGCTGCGCGCCGCCTCCGCCAGCTTGCCGTCGCCGCGCTTGGCCACCCACTGCGAACCCAGCGCCAGCGCCTCTACCTCCTCCTCGCTGAACATCAGCGGCGGCAGCAGGAACCCCGGGCGCAACAGGTAACCCACACCCGCCTCGCCTTCAATGTGCGCGCCCTGCGCCTGCAAGGTGGCGATGTCGCGGTACAGACTGCGCAGGCTGATGCCCAGTGCCGCCGCCAGCGTCGCCCCGCTTACCGGGTAACGATGCTGACGCAGGATCTGCATGAGCTGGAGGAGGCGCTCGGTGCGGGTCACGGTCAGCCCTTGGGCGGCAATGACGCCGCGAAATCCAGCCCGACCTTCATCCAGCGCCGCAATTCCGGCTCCTCTTCCACCAGCTCCGAGGGCACCACCACCCAACCCTTCATCGGCCGCCCGGTGAAATCGAATTCGCGCACGCCATCCACCGCCAGGCATTCCGCGTAGCGCGCCGGACCGCAGCGCACCATCAGCGCGTCTTCCATCAGCCCGAAAGCCATGTTGCCGTGCAGCAGGTAGGCGATGCCGCCGAACATGCGTTTCTGGCGCAAGGCCGACCAGTCGCCGTACACCCGGAAAATGCGGTCCGCCAGTTCGGTGTCGTAGGCCATGCCTCAGGCTCCCGGCAGCGCCACGTATTGCGGTCCCGAGGGCGTGGAGCGCAGGTAGCCCACCGGCTCGACGGTCACCTTCACCCCCGCGCCCGCCGTGCCGCCCCCGCCGCCCTTGGGCAGCACCGACAGCCCGCTCAGGCCGGACTGGCCGCCGCCCGAGCCTTCCGCCGTCGCCGACAGCTGCACCGTGACCCGGCCAACCGGGATGATCGTCTCGCCATTAAAGGGAATGGGATCGCCGAACAGGGCGCGCGCGCCGCCGACCGACTCCAGCGTCGCGGCCAGCTTCTGGGTCAGGGCATCGGTGAGGAAGTCTTTCATGGCGCACTCCGGCATGTTCTTGTTGTGAGGGATGCGGGCATCTTGGCAGGCGGTGGAAAAAGCGGCAAGGTCGGGGTGGCGGATGCGGTCACCCGAACAAATCCCCCTGCACCTTGCCCGCCGCCGCCTTCCCGCCCGGCTTGCCGGTCCGCTCGAGGCCCAGCGCCTCGCGGATCATCATGAACATGCCGGCAAACGCGTCCTCCGGCGAACCTGCCAGCACCCGCGCGTTGGCCAGCGTCGCCAGTCCGTGCACGCTGGTCCACAGCAGGGTTTCCGCGCCCGCGCGCCGCGTCGGGGTGATGCGCCCGGCCTTCACCAGATCGTCCAGCGCGCGGCACAGCAGTTCATAGGCGGACAGGCCGGCGCGCGGAGCGACGCCGCCGATGGCGTAGTGGCCGCCCGCGCCGAAGGGACCGAACATCAGCGCAAACATCGCCGGTTCGCGCAGGCCGAAGCGGATGTAGGCCAGCCCGTTGGCGCGCAGCCGCTCGACGGGATCCTCACCGGCCTCGTCCATGGCGATCTCCATTGTCGTCGCCAGCCGGGTGAACCCCTCGCTGGCCAGCGCCGCCAGCAATGCGCCCTTGTCGTCGAAATGCCGGTAGGCCGCCGCCGCCGAGACGCCGACCGCACGCGCCGCCTCGCGCAGGCTGAAGGCTTCCGCGCCCTGGGCCTCGACCAGTCGCGCGGCTTCGGCCAGCAAGGCCTGGCGCAGGTCGCCATGATGGAACGGGCGGGATTCGGCAAGGGTCATGAGCACACTCCGGACGGACGGGAACACACAGGGGGTACCGCCATGTTGACACCGATAACTTTTGCGATCAAGATGTAATCACCGTTAACTTTAGCCCCGGAGGCTGTCATGAACGCTGTCGTCGCCTTTGCGCATCATCTGGCCGCCTTCCTGCTGGTCAGCACGCTGGTGGTGGAGTCCGCCCTGCTCAACGGCGCGCTGGACCGGGAACGGATGCGCCAGTTGCAACGCATGGACCTGCTGTACGGGCTGGCGGCGGGCATGATTGTCCTCGTGGGGCTGGCGCGGGTGTTCTGGTTTGAAAAGGGACCGGCGTATTACGGCCATAACGCCTTCTTCATGGCCAAGATGACGCTCTTCGGCGTGGTCGGGGTGCTCTCGGTCTACCCGACGGTGGTGTTCCTGCGCTGGGGAAAAAGCCTGCGGCAGGGAGCCATGCCGGAGATCGCGCCGGCACAGTTGCTGCGCCTGCGGCGCGTGGTCAAGGCGGAACTGGCCGGGCTGGCCGGTGTGCTGTTTTGCGCGGCGATGATGGCCAAGGGCTACGGCATGATGTGAAAACCCCTTGGCAAATAGGGACTTCCGCAAGGCGCGTATTTCCGGCCGTTCATCCGCGACCGCTGTACCGCCCGGGTGGGGGGACGATATCTTCGACCCCAAATGATTCCATGGACGGAGCCTGAACCCACCCTGCCGAACAAGAATACGAGGTTCCATATGTCCCGGAAATTTTCGTCCGCTCTCCTGTCGACCGTGGTCGGTCTGACGCTGTCCGGAGCGGCCTTCGCCGAACGCGGCGATCTGGAAGAACTGCGCTCATATGACACAAACGCCTGGATCGTCATCAAGAACGACCGCCTGCATCAGGTAACCACCTACGCCAAACAGGAAGACAACAAGCGGCTGCGCTCCTTCCGGCAGGAGCTGACCTTCGAAGGCTCCCTGGACGCCACCGCCAAGCTGCTGCTGGATATCGCGAACTACCCGCGCTGGTTCCACATGAACCGCGAAAGCCGGATGGTGCGGCAGATTTCCCCGACCGAATTCCTCTACTACCAGTCCTTCGACACGCCGCCCGGACAACCGCCGCGCGATGTCGTGGTGCGCGCCACCATCCAGCCCTACAGCGCCCGCACCGGCGCGCTGAAACTGGTGCTGCGCGCGGCCCCGGACGCGCTGCCGCCCCAGCCCGGCTTCGTGCGCATCCCCGCCTGGGAGATGACCGCGACCTACACCCCGCTGGGGAACGGGATGATGAAAGGCGTGACGGAAGGGTATGTCGATCCGGGCGGCAACGCGCCGGCCTGGGCGGTCAATTACGTGCAGCGCGCCGCGCCGTATCGCAATGCCCTGGGCATCCAGCGCATCGTCAAGGACTACGAAAACAACGACTTCCAGACGCCCTTCAAGTACAAGGAATGACGGCGGCGCATCCGCTCAGAACAGCGATTTCGCCCAGTCGCGCAGCACGCCCGCGCGGTTGATCAGCAACGACCCGAAGATCAGCGCGCAGCCCGCCAGCTGCTGCGCGCTCATGCTTTCCCCCAGCCAGGCCGCCGCCAGCAGCGCCACCCACACCGGCTCCACCACCATGATCACCACCCCGTGCGCGTGGCTGGACAGGCTTTGCGCGTAGGTCTGCAGCAGGAAGCGCATGGCGGTGCCGACCACGGCGCTGGCGACGATCCAGCCGCCCATGGCCGGCGTGAAATGCGTGAAGGTGGGCGTCCAGGCTTCGAACGCCAGCGAGAACAGGCCGGTGACCAGCCCGACCATGGTCAGCACCACCGAGGTCAAGGCGATGGGCGGAATGGCGGCGACCGGACGGCGACGGTGCGGGCGGCCGGTGGCGGCGTGCAGGTTGAGGTGGAAGAACAGCGCGAAGATCACCGCGGACGTGACGTAGAACACCTGCCCTGCTTCCGGGTGGAAACCGTGGCGCAGCGACAGCAGGCCCAGACCGGCCGCCGCCACCGGCAGCGCGATCCAGGTGCCGCGCGGCGGCCGTTCGCGGAACAGCACCAGGCCGATCACCGGGGCCAGCACCACGCCGAGGCTGGTCAGGAACGCGCCCTCGCCGACATGGGTGCCGGTGAAGATCCCCATCACCCAGCAGCTCATCGCCAGCGCGAACACCACACCGACCTCGGCGGCGCGGCGCAAGGCCGGACCGTCGATTCTGCGCAGGCTGGCGTGACCGAGGGCCGCCAGCAGGCCGCCCGCGAGCAGGAAGCGCAGGCTCATGAACAGCAGCGGCGGCATCAGCTGCACGGCTTCGCGGGACATGATCCAGCTGATGGCGGCGAGCAGGGTGACGCCGACCAGCATCAGGTCGGATTTGGCGGCGGGGGTCATGGGCGCGCGGGACAAAAAAGCGAATCGCCATTCTGCGGGAAAACGCGGGGGAAATCATCCCGCCGCCGGGTCGCCATCGAGACCGGCGAACAGGTCATCGGTCAGGACCGGCGGTGTGTCGGGCGCTTTCCGGCGTCGGGTCCGTGGGTCGCCGGACGGGACGGCCTTGGGTTTTCCCGCCTTCCTCGACCCATGCTTCGCCAGCACCGCGCCTTGGGCCGCCCGGTTCTCCGCGCTGCGCTTGCGTTCGTAGAGAAACTGCTTCATCACCGCCGTTTCCGCCGCGAAATCGATGACGGGCGGGGCGACGCCCGCCAGCAGGTCATGACGGCCGGAGAGGATCTGTTCGTCGGTCATCCCCGCCAGCTCCGGCAGCCAGCGCCGCACGAAGCGGCACTGCGGGTCCTGGTCCTGCAACTGCTTCAATGGCGAATAGACGCGGAAGGTGTTGATGCCCACCACCCCGGCCTGCATCTGCAACTGCGCGAGGTGGATGCCCGGCTCGTAATCCAGCCACAGCCGCGCCAGCGGCGGATGAAGCACGCGCCAGTCCAGCCGCAGGGCGTGGCAGGCAAAGGACGTGATCATCGCGCGCATGCGGAAATTGAGGAACCCGGTAGCGGCCAGGCAGCGCATGCAGGCGTCGATCATCGGGAAGCCGGTGCGCCCGGCGAGGTACGCGGCCAGCCGGTCGTCCGCCAGCGCGCCGGTCACGTAGGGCGGGTTTTCAAACACCGGATTGAGGGCGTGAAACTCCATCGCCGGCTCGCTTTCCAGCCGCTGGATGAAATGGTCGTGCCAGTGCAGGCGCGAGAGGAAGGACGTCAGCGAACGGGCAAACCGGGCGTCGTCGGGCTGGTCGGACTTCGCCAGACTTTCGCGCCGCTGCCGCGCTTCCTGGAACACCGCGCGCAGGCTGATCGTCCCCCAGGCCAGATGCGGCGACAGCCGCGATCCGGCAGTGAAGGCGCGGTTGGGCGAACTGATGCCGCCCCGGTAGTACAAGCCGCGTTCCTGCAGGAAGGAATCGAGCACCGACCAGGCGGCGCTCTCGGTGACGGTTTGCAGACGGGGGTCGTGCGGTCCGGCCCACGGGCGGAACA
The DNA here is from genome assembly GCA_041912575.1 of Fluviicoccus sp. GTDB lineage: Bacteria > Pseudomonadota > Gammaproteobacteria > Pseudomonadales > Moraxellaceae > Fluviicoccus. The sequence continues at coordinate 8,879 of JAYRMT010000025.1, forward strand.
GGTCGGTGATTTCCGGCAGCGGCGTCATCCAGCGGGCGCGCAGGTCCGTCGGCAAGGGTCGCACCGGCGCGCGGCCGGGACGCGGCGCGGTCATATAGCCCCACCAGAGTTTCTCGCGGCCGTCACGCGCGGCCAGCCCGCGGATGACGCCGTTCTGCGGCAGCTCCACCAGCCGCACGCCACGCGCCCGGCACCAGCGGATCACCGCCTTGTCCCGCTCGAAGGTATAGCCGACGCCGGTTTCCTGATGGGCGTAGATCACCTGAAACGGCTGTTCCCGCCAGAGGTGTTCAAGCCCGTCCACCACCTCGCATGGCAGCACCCGCACACCGCTGCCCTCGCCCGCCAGCTCGCGCTGCAAGGCCGCCAGCGCCTGGTATTGCGCCTGCCCGTGGAAACGGCCGGTGTCTTCCGCCCGGATCAGCGAAGGCTCCAGAAAGAACACCGGCAGCACGAGGTCCGACTCCGCCAACGCACGGCTATAGGCCGGGTTGTCGTACAGCCGGAAATCGCGCTTGATCCACCACAGGGCGACTGACCCGACCGCCGCCATCTCACACCGCGTCCAGCCGCGCGCGCAGGAACACCGCGCGCTCGCGGATCGCCACCGTCTCCGCCTCGCCCATCTTCTCCAGCGTGCGGTAGACCATGCCCAGGCGCGGATTGCGCCCCAGCTTCTCGCGATGCCGGTCGAAAAAATCCCAGTACAGCGCGTTGAACGGACAAGCCTTCTCGCCCACCCGCTGCTTGCGGTCGTAGGGACAATCGCGGCAGTAATCGCTCATGCGGTCGATATAGGCCGCACCCGAGACATAAGGCTTGGTGGCCAGCAGCCCGCCGTCGGCGAACTGGCTCATGCCCAGCGTGTTCGGCAGTTCCACCCACTCGAAGGCGTCGATGTAGACGCCCAGATACCAGCGGTGCACCTCGGCCGGATCGACGCCCGCCAGCAGCGCGAAATTGCCGGTGATCATCAGCCGCTGGATATGGTGGGCGTAGGCGGTGTCCAGCGACTGGCCGATGGCGTGCGCCAGACAGCGCATCTTCGTGTTGCCGTCCCAGAACCAGCGCGGCAGCGGCGTGTGATGCTTCAGCGCGTTGAGCGTGTCGTAGCCCGGCATGCGCGCCCAGTAGACGCCGCGCACGTATTCCCGCCAGCCGAGAATCTGCCGGATGAAGCCCTCCACTGCCGCCAGCGGCGCGCGCCCGGCCCGCCATTCGGCTTCCGCCCGTTCCACCACCTCGCGCGGGTCCAGCAGCTTCACGTTCAGCGCGAAGGACAGCAGCGAGTGGAACAGGGTCGTGGCCTGATGGCTCATCGCGTCCTGATAGTCGCCGAAATGCGGCAAGCGCTGCGTCAGGAAGTCGTCGAGATCGGCCAGCGCCTCGGCGCGGTTCAGCGGCCAGGGGAAGAAATCCGCCGAGGGGTTGCCGAAGGACTTCACACCGGCGTCGGTGATCATTTGCCAGAGGGCGCTGTGATCATGTCGGCGGCGGCGGTCGGGCGGTTCCGGCGGCTCGCCGCGCCAGGGCTTGCGGTTGTCGTGGTCGAAGTTCCACTGCCCGCCTTCCGGCTTGCCGTCCGTCGTCAGCAGAACGCCGTGGCGCTGGCGCAGCGTACGGTAGAAATGCTCCATCAGCCACTGGCGGCGGCCGGTGAAAATGCGCGCGGCCTCATCGCGCGCGGTGTAGAAGTGATCACCGCTAACTTGCCGGACCGGGATGGGGCTGGCGGCGGCGTAGTCCGCCAGTTGCCGGTCGAGACGCCATTCGTCCGGGTCCTGGTATTCCAGCGCCTCGGCCCGGTAATGGGCGATCAGGGCGTCGAGGTTGGCGGGCAGCGACTGGCGGTTGCTGGGGTCGTCGATGGCGATGGTGCGCACGCGGTGGCCCGCTTCGCGCAGTTGGCGGGCGAAGTCGCGCATTGCCGCGAAGATGGCAAGGATCTTCTGGGCGTGGTGCAGGACGTAATCGGTTTCCTGCCGGATTTCCATCAGCAGGTAGATGACGTCCGGGCGGACTTCGTCGAACCAGCGGTGGCGGGGGTTGAGCTGGTCGCCGAGGATGAGGCGCAGGGTGGTCATGCCGGGCGGCTCCGTTGGCGGCGGCAGCGGTCGGAGCAGTAGCGCACCTCGTCCCAGACCCGTTCCCATTTCTTGCGCCAGGCGAAGGGACGGCCGCAGGCGGCGCAGGGTTTTTCGGGGAGATGGGGTTTGCGGGGCATGGGCGGCGCCTCGGGGTGCGATGGCGCTAGCTGAATCGGAAAGCGGGCGGGAGGGAAGTGGACAAAGTGACCTCAAGAACCCGCCGACCCCGCCGCTCGGTCCGGACGGCCAGCCGGTCGGCCCGGTGGCGCAAATTGGGGTCTGTCCCCTATTTTGACGAATTGGGGTCTGCCCCCTATTTTGCTATTCCCCCCAATCACTCCCTCGCCGAAATCACCCGCACCCCGTAGTGCGGAATGACCGAATCCGCCGTCATCAACTCCAACCCCTCCGCCTGGGCCTGCGCAATCAGCATCCGGTCAAACGGGTCCTGATGAATCGGCGGCAACGCGGCAGCCTGTTCGGCATGGAACAGATCGATCGGCAACGGCACAAAGCCGTTGTCTTCCACCAGCGCTTGCAGATTGCCCTCGGGGAGAAATCGTGCTCCGTTCCGCATTCACCCTTTGTATTCAGGCCGCCTGAGGATTCAGGTCAACCCGGGCCATGCTCGCCGCGCTCTCCAGGACAAGGGTCATCGCCAACGTCGGATCGACCGCGCCCCGCATCAGGTACAGGGCCTCTTCAATGGCATAGAAATACAGCAACGGCCACTCCCCGGGATTCCGGCAATACGTCCTCAAATCGGCAAACATCGGCTGCCAGAAGCGGTCCAGCAGATACCAGAGCCGGCGCGCCGGACGATGGCCGTCAGGCACCCGCAACACTCCGAAACCGGGATCTCCGGCGCTCTCTCCCGCATGCCGCAGGATTTCCCCGATATCCGGCACAGCCTTCAGCCCAAGCGACTTTGCCGCCTGCTCCAGTCGGATTCGCAGGGAATCAAGATCCCCTTTCAGGAATTGGTCCACTTCATCACAAAAGAAATAACGCTGGTGGTCCAAGACGCGGATATCAAAAACCGCCGCCTCGGTCTGACCGCCCGCTTTCACCCGGACCATGCGCACCGAGGCCTGCGCGGCGTATCCCGCCAGCGCGCCCAGCGTGGCCAACAAGGTCTCCGCGGCCGGACCCGGCTCCTTGGACAACGCGCCCCGGACCCGTTCCACCACCTGCCTGGCCCCCAGTTTCAATGCCCCCATCGGATCACTCTGGCGCGCCGCCATCAGCTGTTGCTGCAAGGCCAGCTTTTCATCCCGCGCGTCGATTGTCCGTCCGCGCCCGACCGACGGGGAGCCTTCCAGCACCACGGGCCCGTTGCGCGACACGTGCCACCAGCCCCAGTAGATCAGCAGGCCCAGCATCGCTTCCCACAGGGCGTTACCCAATAACCGGTCAAACCAGGAGGGGTGCCACACAGGAGGGGAAGCCACAATATCCGCCAGCATGGGGCTGTAGCGCCGGAGCTCCTCCCGGTTCTTTATCTGGTAATAGTGCTCGGTGTCGCCCTCGATACCCAGCACCACGCCGGTATCCTCGATGCTGTATGGCAAGATGAAGGAATGCATCACGATCTTGCGACCCGCATACACGGCATGACCCTGCGCATCCGTAAGCAAGGTCGGGGACAGGCGCTCGATATGCTCGGAATCCCCGAACCAGGCCGCAATGATCCTTCCCCCGGCAGCGGCCTGCTGGGAAAGGGGCAAAGACAGCACCCCCGCGATAACCGCCGTGCGCCACCCTGTTCTTATGTCCATTCGCGCTCTTCCCTCCTGACAGGCTCGAGATACCCCGCCGCCGTCGGTTCAAGGCGCCGTCCCGCAGGGTTGACGACCGATTGTACAAGAGGTCCCGGAAGCCGGGGAAACCCGGGTGGTGGAAAATCAGGGGCCATGCGCGGCTGTCCGTTTCACCGGACAACCCGCACCGCGCGTCAATCCGGTCATGGACGGCGCGCGTCGCCGGGCCTAGTCTCGACGCATCCCCACGCTCCGGAGCCACGCCATGGCCGACTCCCCCGCCCGCTGCGCCCTGCGCGACGGCGTCTGCACCATCACGCTGGACGACGGCAACCGCAACGTCATCGGCCCGGCGATGATCCGCGCCGTCAACGCCGCGCTCGACCGCGCCGAACAGGAACGGGCCGTGGTGCTGCTGACCGGCGCGGGCGAGGCCTTCTCCGCCGGGTTCGACCTGAAACTGATGAAACGCGGCAACGGCGAGACGCTGGCGATGCTGTCCGGCGGCTTCAAGCTGGCGGAACGGCTGCTCGGTTTCCCGCAGCCGGTGGTGATCGCCTGCAACGGCCACGCCATGGCCATGGGCGCGTTCCTGCTGCTGTCCGGCGACATGCGCGTCGGCGCGGAAGGCGCGTACAAGGTCGCCACCAACGAGGTCGAAATCGGCCTGACCATGCCCGCCGCCGGGGTGGAACTGTGCCGCCGGCGGCTGGTCCCGGCGCATTTCTCGCGCGCGGTGCTGCTGTCGGAAAGCTATACCCCGGCGGGCGCGGTCGAGGCCGGATTCCTTGATCAACTCGTTCCGCCCGAGGCGTTGGCGGACAAAGCCTTCGCCCTGGCCGCGCACTACACCCGGCTGGACCGCCGCGCCTACTACCAGACCAAGTTGCGGGCGCGGCACGACGCCCTCGTCAACCTGCGCAAGTTCAACGTCACCGACCGCGCCGGGTTCCTGATGGAAGGCGCGCGGCGCTTTCTGGAAAGCAAGCGCACGTCCTGAATCCGGCGCAGCCACCGCTCAGAAGAATTTTACCGGCATCAGCGTGTCCAGCCCGGCGTCGATGGCCTGCGCATGCCCGCGCGTGCGCGGCAGGATGCGGTGGAAGTAGAAGCGCGCGGTGTGGATCTTCGCCTCGTAGAAATCCGCCGCCGGCGTGCCTTGCGCCAGCGCCTTCGCCGCCACCGCCGCCATGCGCGCCTGGAACCAGGCCAGCACGGTGTAGCCCGCGAAATACAGGTAATCCACCGCCGCCGCGCCGACCTCGTCCGGGTTCGCCATCGCCTTCGCGCCGATGCGCAGGGTCAGGCCTTCCCACTCATCACAATGCGCCAGCAAGGACGGCAGGAATTCCGTTACCGCCGGATTGCCCGCTTCCGCGTGGCAGAAGGCGCGGATTTCGGCCGTGACCAGCTGCAGCGATTGCCCCTGTGTGGCCAGCACCTTGCGGCCCAGCAGGTCCAGCGCCTGGATCTCGGTGGTGCCTTCGTACAGCGTGGCCACACGGGCGTCGCGCGCCATCTGCTCCATGCCCCACTCGCGGATGAAGCCGTGGCCGCCGTAGATCTGGATGCCGTGCTTGGCCGCTTCCAGCCCCAGCTCGGTCAGCACCGCCTTGGCGATGGGCGTCATCAGGCCCAGCACGGCGTCTGCCTGACGGCGTTCGGCTTCGTCATCGCTGCCCAGCAACACGTCTTCCTGCGTCGCCAGCCAGTACACCAGCGCACGCCCGGCCTCGGTGAAGGCCTTCTGCGTCAGCAGCAGCGCGCGCACGGCGGGATGGACCACGATGGGGTCGGCGGGCTTGTCCGGGCACTGCGGACCGGAGAGCGCGCGCATCGCCAGCCGGTCCTTGGCATAGGCCAGCGAGGCCTGCCAGGTTGCTTCCATCCCCGCCACGCCTTGCAGCGCCACGCCCAGCCGGGCGGAGTTCATGAACAGGAACATGTAGCTGAGGCCCTTGTTCGGCTGGCCGATCAGCCTGCCGGTCGCGCCGTCGAAATTCATCACGCAGGTGGCGGAACCCTTCAGGCCCATCTTGTGCTCAAGGGAACCGCAGCTCACCGCATTGCGTGCGCCGAGCGAGCCGTCGGCGTGGAGGTGATGTTTCGACACCAGGAACAGCGAGATGCCCTTGGTGCCCTTCGGCGCGTCCGGCAGGCGCGCGAGGACAATGTGAACAATGTTATCGGTAAAGTCGTGTTCGCCGCCGGAGATGAAGATCTTGGTGCCGGTGATGGCGTACGTACCGTCCGCACGCGCTTCGGCGCGGGTGCGCACCAGCCCGAGGTCGGACCCGGCCTGCGGTTCGGTGAGGCACATGGTGGCCAGCCATTCGCCTGAGACCAACTTGGGCAGGAAGTCGCGCTGCTGTTCCGCGCTGCCGTGGTGGACCAGTGTCTTGATCGCGCCGTGATTGAGGCAGGGATACATGCCCCAGGCGCGGTTCGCGCCGCCGATCATCTCGTTGCAGGCGGCGGCCAGCGTGGCGGGCAGGCCCGCGCCGCCGCGCGCGGCCGGTTCGGCGAGCGAGCCGAGGCTGAGTTCGACGTACTTCGCATAAGCTTCCTTGAAACCCGCCGGGGTGCGCACCGCGCCGTGATCGTAGGTGCACCCCTCCTCGTCGCCGGAACGGTTGATCGGCGAGAGTTCGTTCTCGTTGAACTTCGCGGCCAGCGCCAGGATGCTGTCCAGCGTCTCGCGGTCGGTGTCGGCGAAGGCCGGGAGCGCGCGGTAGCGGGTCTGCACTTGCAGCAGTTCGTGCAGGACGAAGTTCATGTCGCGGAGGGGGGCGGTGTACTGGGGCATGGCGGCGGTCCGTCGGGGGTCAGCGCGAAGGAGGGGCGGTCGCGGGGTGGCCGCGACCGGCGCCGCGCCGCCCGGGGTACGGGCGGGACGGCTGTGCGGCGGGGAGATTAAGACGAATACGGGTTCGTGTTCAATTCGCGTTTTTGGGTCGATGTTCCGTAGGGGCGCACTGCGTGCGCCCTCTCAAACGAACACAACATCTGTAGGTCGGGTTTCAACCCGACAATCCCTCTTCGATCGGAGCTTGTTGTCGGGCTCAAGCCCGACAGAATGCATTTGGAGGAGAACAAGAATTCCTCGGCAGCCATCACCAATAATCCGGCTTCCGGATCGGTTTCTTTTTCGTGGGTACCATCAGCGGCAAATGTGAAGCCGCCAACTCAGCCGCCGTGATATGCGTGCGCGTCCAGTCCGCATGACGGCTCAGGCTTTCACTTCGCGGCCGCTGTCGAACCTCGTCACCATCCGGCTTGCGAATAGGCAGGATAACGCCGATGGTCACGCGCGGGCCCATGTCCTGCCGGATGAGTGATAAAGCCGGCTCCAGATCGCTGTCATTACTCACAAAAACGATTTGCTCGGCCCTACCTTGCATGACATCCCGATAGGCATGAATCGCGATATTGACATCCGTCTGCTTCTCTTCGAGCCTCCAGACCTCAACCCGTTCCTGCTTGTCCGGCGGCTCCCTGTACGCCAGTAAATTAGCCTTCCGGAGATCGTAATAGCCTTTGATGATTTCAATCTGACCGGGATAGCGCTGTTCCAGCGCGCGGTGGTAACTCTGCTGGGCGATCTGGGCCTGCTGCCCATGGGTGGCGATCCGCGCCCGGATATCGGCGGTAAAGAATTTGATGGCGACCAGCTCACTGGCCGGATTCTGGATACGGATGATGCGGTGAAAGAGCAGTTCGCGAAGGTCCAGCCATTTGTCCGCGCTGTGCTTCAAGCAGCCGTAGTACAGATTGTAACCGTCCACATAACAGAGGGTACGCATGGTTTTCATTAGTCCATTAATGAAAAAACCGCCCGGAAGGCGGTCTTTTCGCCCCAAGCAGCCGCCAACCGAATGACGCTGCAAGGGGTGAGTTGTAGAACGATTATAGCCTCGGCGCGTCTGTCTTTCAAAGCATAGGCTGCACGCTTCTCCCCCGCCCTTGGCAACCGACACAAACCCGTCTAGATTTTCAGCTATCGGGACCATCGCCGCCCCGGCCCCACGGACAGGAACCCGCCATGCCGCCCGCATCACCCGCCCCGGATGCCGACCGCACCCACGCCATCCTCTTCCACCGCCAGGACAAGACCGCGCGGCGGATCGGCGCGGACGACCTGGAACGGGAACTGGCCCATCCCGACCACATGCTCTGGCTCGACATCGAATCCCCCGACACCCGGTTCGCCAACCACGTGCTGGCGCGCCTGGGCGTCAGCCAGCGCCTCAGCGACCATTACGACCGGCCGGAAGTCCTGCCGCGCATCGTCGAGCACCCGGACAGCCTCTCCTTCCACCTCCATGAAATCGAGAATCCCGACCAGCACCTGGACACCGCGCAGGGCATCCGGCCCCTGCAGGTGCAACGTCTGCTGCTGGTGATCGGCGGCAATTTCGTGCTCACCTGCCACCGCCAGCCGCTGGACGTGGTGGAGCACGTCAAGGACACCTGCGCCGAGAGCTTCCGCCTGTGGGGGCGCACGCAGGGCTTCATCATGTTCCTCTTCCTGCAGCGCTGCCTGTACGACTACGCCAACCTCAACCTCGCCAACGACAACTTTCTGGACCGGCTGGAAGAACAGTCGATCGCCAGCAACGCCGACCAGCTCACGCACGGCATCGCCATCGCGGCGGGCAACATCCTGACCCTGAAGAAACTCACCGCCAGCCTGCACATCGTGCTGATGCTGCTGGGCACCAAGCGCAGCCTGTTCGTCAGCGACCAGGGGCGCCAGTCGTACCAGGAATTGAACCAGAACGTGATCGCGGTGCGCGCCGCCATCGACTCCTCGCGCGACATGCTGGACGGGGTGATCGCGGCGGTGCAGGCGCAGGCCACCCGACGCACGGGCGAGATCGCGCGGGTGCTGACGGTGGTGTCGACGATCATCCTGCCGCTGAGCTTCATCGCCAGCATCTACGGGATGAATTTCGAATACATGCCGGAGCTGAAAAGCCCGCACGGCTATTACCTGACACTGACGGGGATGGCCCTGCTGGCCCTGATGCTGGTGGCGGGGTTCTGGCGGTTGGGATGGCTGGACCGGAAGTCGGAGCGGCTGGGGAGATGCCGGGAATAGCGCAGGACTTGCGGAGAGCCGGCTTGAAAACGTTGCTGAAAAAGATACAATCGTTGCCATATCCGCAACATTAAGACCCGTCATGTCTCTGGCCAGCGTGCTCTTCAGCGATTATCACCGACGCCTGCTCGGCTTGCTGCTCTTGCATCCGGACCGGCGCTACCATGTGCGTGAAATTGCGCGGCTGATCCGCGCCACGCCGGGCGCGGTCGCGCGCGAACTGACGAAACTGGCCGAAGCCGGCTTGCTGGTGCGGGAGCCTTCGGGAAATCAGGTCCTGTATCGGGCTGACCGCGATTGCCCGGTTTTCACGGAACTGGCGAGCATCCTGCGCAAGACATCGGGGATGGCGGAGGTGCTGGCGAATGCCTTGTCGCCGCTCTCGGACCGGATTTTCTCGGCCTTCATCTTCGGCTCGGCGGCCGGAGACACAGCGACAAACGGCAGCGATGTGGACTTGCTGGTGATCGGCGACGGACTGACCTACGGCGCCTTGGTGGATGCTGTGTACGAAGCGCAGTCCGCGCTGGGTCGGGAAATCAACCCGAAACTGTACAACCGCGCGGAATGGCGGCAACTGACGCGCGAGAACGGCGCGTTTTTCCGCGACATCATGGACAAACCGAAAATTATGGTGATGGGAGACAAGGATGAGCCTGGAAAACCTGGCGGCGATCTCGCAACTGGATCGGATAACGCCGGACACGCGTGATCTGGCGCGCCTGCTGGAGGCGGCCGGACGCAGTCTGCGGGATGCGCAACTTCCGGGGCTGAGCGCGGAAGGCCGCTTCGACATGGCCTACAAAGCCATCATGCAAGCAGCGAACGCGGCGTTGCAGGCCAACGGCTACCGGACCCTGACCAGCAAACCGGGCCACCATGCGACGATGATCCAGACCTTGCCCATGACCATCAGGCTCGACCGGTCGACCATGGTGCTGCTGGATACCCTGCGCAAACAAAGGAACGTGGTGGATTATTCGGGGGATATGGTCAGCGAGAGCATGGCCGCCGAAGCCGTCCTGCAAGCACAGCGGCTGATCGAACGGGTCAGTGAATGGATGCGTGTGCGCTTTCCGGACCTGTCGCCGAAATAGGGCCGGCAGGTTTCAATCTCCCCGCTCCAGCGACAGGATTTCCCGCCACGCGCGACGCCCGTCCGGCACCGCCCGGGTGTCCGGATTCTCCAGCCACTTCCCCGGCCGGAAGAAATACAGGCCCTCGCCACTGTCGCCCAGCCGCTCCTGCTCGAAGCTGTCGCGATAGCGGCGCACGCGCGCCGGCTCGCCGGACAGCGGCGCGAATCGCCCTGCCTGAACTCCCGCCCACACCCCGACGAATTCCGTATGATTCCCCGCGCTCCGCCAGCGGGTGGCCAGCACGCGGCAGGCCGGACTGCCCGGCCGTTGCGCCAGCGCATCCGGCCCGAAGTCCTGCACCAGCAACGTCGCGGGCTTGCCCGACGCGTCGATCCCCGGCCACACCGACAGTCGCCAGCTGCGCACCCCCATGCCCATCGTCTCGCCCACGCGGTTGGCGACCAGCAACTGGCGGCCGCCCTGCCCGTTGAAGTCGGCCCGGACAGCGTGGAAGTCATCGACACTGCCGTAATAGGCCTCGCCGGACCAGCGACGGACAGTTTTACCGTTTTGCTGCAAACGGAACACGGCGCGATGGCTGTCCTCGCTGCTCGCCAGGCATTTGCAGAGCCGCCAGCCGTCCGGTCCGGCAGCACAGAAGGCGGCCTCGCGGGTTTCCCCGGGCAGATGGCAACCGGGCATCACGGTCTCGACCGGCGGAGCAAAGGGTTGTTGCGGGCATTCGGCGGCAACGCCGACGCCGGTCGCCAGGGCCAACAGCACCAGGGTGTACCGGCGGGAAACAGGGAAGAGCATCATGGCGGACCTCCGTCCGACCATCATGAAAGCCGCCGCGAGCGCGCACAATCCCCCACCCGGGGGGAAGGCGACGGTTGCTCTGATCGGGCCGGACCGCTAGCGCGCCAGCCCCTTGATGCGCCGGTCATAGCCCGTGCGCGCGGCCAGATCCAGTTTGGTCAGCAGGCGACGGTCGTCCATGAAGCGGCGGCCCGCGTCCACCAGCCCTTGCGGCATCAGCCCGTACAGCGCGTGCGCCTTGTTCAGGTAGTCGGGCACCGCCACCATCAGGCGCGGCGTGCGGATGGCGCTGACAATGGCGTTCGCCACATCGTCCGGAGACACTACCGGCAGCATGCCCTTTGCGGCTTCATCCGTACCGGAAGCCAGCTCGGTGCTGACCGCGCTGGGCATGATCACGGTGAAATTCACCCCGGAATCACGGTACTCGCCCGCCACCGCCTCCGTCATGCCCACCACCGCGAATTTGGTGCCGCAGTAGATGGCCGCGCCGGGAATGGCGAAGCGTCCGGCCAGCGAGGCGACATTGAGGATATGGCCGCGACCGCGCGCCAGCATGTCGGGCAGCGCGGCGCGCATGCCGTGGATCACGCCCCGGAAATTGATGTCGATCTGGGCGTCGCTCAGGCCGGGCGCTTCGTCCAGAAAACCGCCCATCGGCATGATCCC
>JAYRMT010000026.1:0-20108 GCA_041912575.1 Fluviicoccus sp.
TCGATCTGGTCGCCGAGATGTCGGTGATCAACCCCTTTGACTTCTTCCTGGAGCCGCACGCGGAGAAGATCCCGTTCGACTACCGCGATGAAACCCTGAAGCACGAACTGGCTCCGTATCTGGTGACACTGCCGATGACGCCGCGCTTCGAAGCCTATCTGGCCGGCATTTCCCGGGAGCCCAAGCAGGCGGTGAATTTCCTGGTCGAGCTGAACCAGCGTGTTTACCGCGATGTGAACTACCTGATCCGCCTGGAGCCGGGCGTCCAGTCCCCCGAGGAGACGCTGGTCAAGGCCTCCGGCTCCTGCCGCGACTCCGCCTGGCTGCTGGTGCAGTTGCTGCGTCATCTCGGGCTGGCGGCGCGCTTCGTGTCCGGCTACCTGATCCAGCTGACGCCGGACGTGAAGGCGCTGGATGGTCCCTCCGGCCCCCTGCAGGACTTCACCGACCTGCACGCCTGGTGCGAGGTCTACCTGCCCGGCGCGGGCTGGATCGGGCTGGACCCGACCTCCGGCCTGTTTGCCGGCGAAGGCCACCTGCCGCTGGCCTGCAGCCCGGAGCCCTCCTCCGCCGCCCCGATCACCGGGCTGGTGGACAAGTGCGAAGTCGAATTCGAGCACACCATGCGCGTGGACCGGATCTGGGAAGCGCCGCGCGTCACCAAGCCCTACACCGAGGAGCAATGGGCGGACATCGCGGCGCTGGGGCACCGCATCGACGAGCAGCTGCAACGCATGGATGTACGCCTGACCATGGGCGGCGAGCCGACCTTCGTGGCGGTGGACGATCCGGACGGCGCGGAATGGAACACCGCCGCGCTGGGCCCGACCAAGCGCCACCGCGCGCGAGCTGTTCAACCGCATGCGCGCCAAGTATGCGCCGCAAGGGCTGAGCCATTTCGGCCAAGGCAAGTGGTACCCGGGCGAACAATTGCCGCGCTGGTCGCTGAACTGTTTCTGGCGCAAGGACGGCGAGCCGATCTGGTCCGATCCGACGCTGGTGGCCGACGAGCGCAAGCAGTACAGCGCAGACGACAGACTGGCCGGCGAATTCCTCTGCGGGGTGGCCGCGCGTCTCGGGCTGGACCCGGAGTACGTTTTCCCGGCCTTCGAGGATATGTTCTATTACCTGTGGCGCGAGCGCCGCCTGCCGCTGAACGTGGATCCGCTCGATGCGCGGGTGGACGATCCGCTGGAGCGGGCGCGTCTGGCGAAAGTCTTCAGCCAGGGCCTGGACAAGGTGATCGGCCATGTATTGCCGATCGCGCGCACCCCCGACGGGGACGGGTGGCGCTCCGGTGAGTGGTTCCTGCGCGGCGGTCACTGCTTCCTGATGCCCGGCGACTCGCCGATCGGTTACCGCCTGCCGCTGGACAGCCAGCCCTGGGTCAGTCAAGGCGACTATCCCTACCTCCACCAACCCGATCCGAGCCAGCGCCCTGCGCCGCTGAAGGCCTTCCACGAGATTCGCCAGCAAATCCAAGGCCTGCGTCCGGCCCGGACGGAGGACAGCCGCGCCCCGGCGCCCAAGGAGTCGGCGTCCGGCATCGTGCGCACCGCCATGTGCGTGGAGCCGCGCGACGGCAAACTCTACATTTTCATGCCGCCGGTGGCCTTGCTCGATGAGTACCTGGAGGTGGTCAGCGCCGTGGAGGCCACCGCCGCATCGCTGGACATTCCGGTGATCCTGGAAGGCTACGAGCCGCCTTCGGACGCGCGGCTGGCGCACTTCCGCATTACGCCCGATCCGGGCGTGATCGAGGTGAACATCCACCCCTCGGAAAGCTGGGACCAGCTGGTCGATCGCACCGAGCACCTGTACGACGCCGCGCACCAGTGCCGCCTGACCAGCGAGAAATTCATGGTCGACGGCCGCCACACCGGCACCGGCGGCGGCAACCACTTCGTGCTCGGCGGGGCGAGCACCAATGATTCGCCCTTTCTGCGCCGTCCCGACCTGCTGCGCAGCCTGCTCAGCTACTGGCACAACCATCCCTCGCTGTCCTACCTGTTTTCCGGCCTGTTCATCGGCCCGACCTCGCAGGCGCCGCGGGTGGATGAGGCCCGCAACGACTCCCTGTACGAGCTGGAGCTGGCCTTCAAGCAGTTCCCCGCGCCCGGCGAGCCCTGCCCGCCCTGGCTGGTCGACCGCCTGTTGCGCAACCTGCTGATCGACGTGACCGGCAACACGCACCGCGCCGAATTCTGCATCGACAAGCTGTACTCGCCGGACGGCACCGCCGGACGTCTGGGCCTGCTGGAGCTGCGGGCCTTCGAAATGCCGCCGCATGCGCGCATGAGCTTGGCCCAGCAACTGCTGCTGCGCGCGCTGGTGGCGAAATTCTGGGCCACGCCCTATGCGCCGGACCGTCTGGCGCGCTGGGGCACCGAGCTGCATGACCGTTTCATGCTGCCGCATTTCGTGCAGCAGGACTTCCACGAGGTGATCGGCGAACTGAATGAGAGCGGACTGCCGCTGCGGGCGGAGTGGTTCGCGCCGCACTTCGAATTCCGTTTCCCCAAGTACGGCGACCTCACGGTAAAGGGCATGGAGCTGGAACTGCGGCACGCGCTGGAGCCCTGGCACGTGATGGGCGAAGAAGGCGCTCCGGGCGGTACGGTGCGTTATGTGGACTCCTCGGTGGAGCGCATGCAGGTGAAACTGACCGGCATGGCGCCCGACCGCTATACCCTGACCTGCAACGGCGTGCCGGTGGCCCTGCAGCCGACCGGCCGCGTTGGCGAGTTCGTCGGCGGCGTGCGTTACCGGGCCTGGCAACCCGCGTCCTGCCTGCATCCGACCATCGGTGTGGATTCGCCGCTGGTCTTTGACCTGGTGGATCGCTGGCAAGCCCGCTCGCTGGGCGGTTGCCAGTACCACGTCATGCATCCCGGCGGCCGCAACTACGACACCTTCCCGGTCAACGCCTTCGAAGCGGAAAGCCGGCGGCTGGCGCGCTATTTCCGCATGGGCCACACGCCGGGCAAGCTCCACGTTCCGTCCGTTACGTCGCCGGGCGAATTCCCGTTCATGCTAGACTTGCGCCAGCACTGAACCGCCGCGGCGGATAACCCGCGTCCGACCCCGCACTTCCCCGGTCTTCCGGCGGAAGCGGGGTCGTGCCGCCCCCAGAATACTTAGCAGCCACGATGTCCGACTTCTTTGCGTCCTACCCGCGCGACCCCGCCCGCTACGACGAGATCTTTCTCGCCGACGGCGGCGTGCGCCCGCACTGGGAGGCGCTGCACGCGCAGGTGACCGCGCTGGGCCCGGCGCAGATGCAGCAGCGCGCCGATCTGGTGTCGCGCCTGGTCTCGGAAAACGGCATCACCTACAACGTCTACGCCGACCCGCAAGGGTCGAACCGGCCGTGGAGGCTGGGCCCGCTGCCGAACCTGATCCCCGAAGAGGAATGGCAAGGCATCGCGGACGGCGTCTCGCAGCGCGCCGACCTGCTGAACCGGGTGCTGGCGGACCTCTACGGACCGCAAACCCTGCTTTCCGAAGGCTATCTGCCCGCCGAACTGATCTTCGGCCACCACAATTTCCTCTGGCCCTGCGTCGGCATGCAGCCGCCGGGCGGCGTTTTCCTGCACGTGTACGCCGCCGATCTGGCGCGCGGCGCGGACGGCCGCTGGTTCGTGATGGCCGACCGCACGCAGGCCCCATCCGGCATGGGCTACGCGCTGGAAAACCGCCAGATCGTCGCGCGCGCCTTCCCGGACATGTACCGCCAGCTCAAGGTGCAGGCGCTGACCGGCTATTTCCTGGCGCTGCAACAAACGCTGGCCCGGTTGGCGCCCAGCGAGGGCGAACCGGCGCTGACCGTGCTGCTGACGCCGGGGCGCTATAACGAGACGTATTTCGAGCACGTCTATCTGGCGCGCCAGCTGGCGATGCCGCTGGTGGAAGGCCACGATCTGACCGTGCGCCAGTCGGTGGTCTACCTGAAGACGCTGAACGGCCTGAAACGGGTGCACGCCATCCTGCGCCGGCTGGATGATGACTTTTGCGACCCGCTGGAATTGCGCAGCGATTCCGCGCTCGGCGTGCCGGGCCTGCTGGAAGCGGCGCGCGCCGGCACCGTGCTGATCGCCAATGCGTTGGGCTCGGGCGTGCTGGAAACCGCCGGGCTGCACGGCTTCCTGCCCCGCATCAGCGAGAAACTGCTGGGCGAACGGTTACGGATGCCGTCACTGAACACCTGGTGGTGCGGTGAAGCGCCGGTGATGGAAGAAGCGCTGGAGAAACTGCCCGATCTGGTGCTGAAAGGCGCGTTTCCCTCACAGCGTTTCGATCCGGTGTTCGGCCGGGATCTGGACCGCAAGCAGCTGGCGGCGCTGCGGGAACGCATCCGGCGCCGCCCCTTCGCTTACGTGGCGCAGGAGCGCAAGGCGCTGGCGCTGGCGCCGGTCTGGCAGGCGGACCAACAGCGCTTCACCGCGCATCCCACCGCGATGCGCGTCTACGCCGTTGCCACCGAGAAGGGCTGGCTGGTGATGCCGGGCGGGCTGACCCGCGTGGCGGGCAAGGGTTCCGCCGAGGTGGTATCCATGCAGCGCGGCGGCATCAGCAAGGACACCTGGGTCTGTTTCAGCCCGAATACCCGTCGCGAAACGCCGTCGGTCCGGTCGCTCGGCGTCAGCGACCTGCTGCGGCAGGACCCCTACCTGCCCTCGCGCGTGGCGGAAAACATGTTCTGGCTGGGCCGCTACGCCGAGCGCTGCGACAACACCGCCCGCCTGCTGCGCTCCGCGCTGACCCGGCATATCGAACTGGGCGGCGAAAGCGATCCCGGTCACCGCATCGCCCTCGACAGCTGCCGCCTGCTCGGCCTGCTCGGCGAGGAAGGCGACCAGACCGCACGCCTGCTGGCGGGCCTGTGCGCCAAGGACGAAGGAGCCAGCCTGCGCAACAACCTCGGCGCGCTGATCTGGTCCGCTTCGCAGGTGCGCGGGCGCCTGTCGCATGAAAACTGGATCGCCATTGTCGAGCTGGAACAGGAAGCCGACGCGCTGCGCCCGGACACGCTGGATGTCGGCCAGGCGCTGACCTTCCTCGACCGGCTGCTGATGTCGCTGTCCGCGCTGGCCGGTTTCGCGCTGGACGACATGACGCAGGACCACAGCTGGCGCTTCCTGATGATCGGGCGGCGGCTGGAACGCCTGCAATTCCTGGCGTCGATGATGGCGCAACTGGTGGAAAACCCGGTGTCCGTCGATCAGGCCGGGCTGGACTGGCTGCTGGAGCTGGCGGACAGCACCATCACCTACCGCAGCCGCTACCTGTCGACCGCGCAACTGATTCCGGTGCTGGACCTGATCCTGCTCGACCCCAGCAACCCGCACGCGTTGATGTTCCAGCTGAAGAAGCTGTTGCTGACCCTGGGCACGGTCGATCCCGGCCAGGATTACGGCCTGCAGCGCCTGACCGAGACCCTGAGCTCGCTGAACCTGGCGGTGCTGGAAAGCGAGATGCAGTATCCGGGCCGCCTGGAAAAGGCGCTGCACGTGCTGGCGGGGCTGCTGCATACCGTGACCCGCGAGGGCCTCGCGCTGTCCGACCAGCTGACGCTGCGCTATTTCGCCCATGTCGACAGCGTCAGCCAACCGACGGTATCCACCTGATCATGCCGACTTACCAGATCATCCACGAAACCGAATACCGCTACAGCTACCCGGTGTCGCTGTCGCAACAGCTGCTGCACCTGCAACCGCGCGCCATGCCCTGGCAGCGCGTGCTGGCGCAAGGACTGGCGATCGACCCGGCCCCCGCGCGGCGCCTGTCCGACACCGACAGTTTCGGCAACCCGTGCATGCGGCTGGAAATCAACGCGCCGCACACCCGGCTCCGGGTGCGCGCGGACATGCTGATCGACGTGCTGCCGCGCGAACTGCCGGTGGCGCTGGAGGAGAGTCCGGACTGGCGGACCGTAGTGGATTCATTGGCCTACCACAGCGGTCCGGTCCCGGCGGAGCGGCTGGAGGCCCTGAAATACCGGCAGGAATCACCGTACATCCGCATCAAGCACCGCTTTGCCGATTATGCGCGGAGTTGCTTCCCGGCCGGTCAACCGCTGCTGGCGGGCTGCCATGCGCTGATGGCGAAGATCCACGACGAATTCACCTTCGATCCCAACGCGACGCAGGTCGCGACGCCGCTGACCAAGGTGCTGGAAAACAAGCGCGGCGTCTGCCAGGACTTCGCGCACCTGATGCTGGCCTGCCTGCGCTCGCTGGGCATTCCCGCGCGCTATGTCAGCGGCTACCTGCTGACGCAGCCGCCGCCCGGCCAGGCGCGGCTCATTGGCGCGGACGCCTCGCACGCCTGGGTGGCGGTGTACTGTCCGCTAGCGGGCTGGGTGGATTTCGACCCGACCAACAACCTGATTCCCGGTACTGAGCACATCACGCTGGCCTGGGGACGGGATTTCAGCGACGTGTCGCCGTTGCGCGGGGTGATCCTCGGCGGCGGCGAACACGAACTGGACGTGCGGGTGACCGTGATGCCCGAGGAAGACGCCCGGGCGCTGAAGCTCATTCCGCCGGGCTGACGCGCGCGCCGT
The DNA here is from genome assembly GCA_041912575.1 of Fluviicoccus sp. Lineage (GTDB taxonomy): Bacteria > Pseudomonadota > Gammaproteobacteria > Pseudomonadales > Moraxellaceae > Fluviicoccus. The sequence goes on from JAYRMT010000026.1 coordinate 6,566, forward strand.
CCTGCAGGCGGCCGTCCGGCTGCACCACCACGACCGCCTGTTCACGCAACCCGCCGAGGATTTCCGCCTCCAGCCCGTTGCGGTGGCCGACCGTGACCGGCGTCAGCCGCGCCCGGCCGTCCGTCACCCGGAACACCGCCCAGCCCGCGCCCTGACGGAACAAGGCCGCCGCCGGGATTTGCAGCACCCGCTCCGCCGACCACAACAGGAAACGCGCCTCCAGCCGGTAGCCGTCGCCCAGCCGGACCCACAGCGCGGCGGGGGAAACGATGTCCGCCACCACCGTCACGCGCTGCTCATCGACGCCCAGCGCCGAGACCCGGGTGAAGCCCACCGGCTCCACGCGGCGGATCACCGCGTCCAAGGGCTCGCCGCCCCAGCGTTCCAGACGCAGCGGCATGCCGGCCTGCAACTGCACGGCATCGGCGCTGAGCACATCGACCACCACTTCCAGCGCGGCGGGATCGCCCACTTCCAGCAACGGCGTTCCGGCGGCGGCGACGCCTTCGCTGTCGCGGAGAATCCGCAATACCGCGCCGTCCGCCGGGGACTTCAGCGCCAGCGCCCCCTGTCGCGCGGCGGCCGGTTCCCCGGCATAGCGGAGCGCCGTCTGCGCGGCCTGCAGGTCATGGCGGGCAACATCCTCGCTGAAACGGGCCGAACGCAGCGCGGCCTCGGCGCGCTGGCTGGCGGCGCGGGCGGCGGCCAGTTGTTGCTCCGTCACCGCCTGGGTGGGCATGAGCTTCTGCAAGCGATCAAACTCGGATTTGGCGAGCGCCGCATCGGTAAGGGCGGCATTGACGGCTTCTCCGGCGGCGGACAGCCCGGCGGTCGCGGCATCGACCCGGGCCTGCGCCTCGGCGCGGCGACGGTCGTCCAGCGCTTCGGCGCGCAAGGGCTCCAGCACCGCCAGCGTCTGTCCGGCGCGCACCGGATCACCCACCCGGATCGCAATGCGGCGCAAGTATCCGGCCACCGGCGGCGACAGCACGTAGCGGTCGCGGACACGGGTGCGGCCCTCTTCCTCCAGCGTCACCTGCAAGGGCGCGACAGCAGCCCGGGCCGTTTCCACGCGCACCGGCGCGGGGGTCAGGCCCCAGACAAGCACGGCGGCCAGGGTCAGGGCGATCAGGGACCAGAGCAGACGGCGGGGTTTCAGGGTTTTCATCGTCGGTTCACGCACTCTTCAGCACCTCCACCATGTCCAGTTCCGCGATCTTCCGCCAGGCCACCGCGCCGGAGGCCAGCGCCGACACCGTCACCACCGTCGCCGAGAACGCCAGGTTGTGCGCGCTGACCACCAGCGGGATCCGGTACAGATCCGTGGCCAGGCTGTCGGCCATGAACCGGCACAAGCCCCAGCCGAACAGCGCCCCCAGCGGCAGGGCCAGCAAGGTCAGCGCCGCCAGTTCGCCGAGCAGGATATAGGCCGCTTCCTGGCGGGTATAGCCCAGCACGCGCAGGCTGGCCAGTTCGCGGCTGCGCTCGGCCAGCGCCATGCGCACGGTGTTGTAGACCACGCCGAAAGCGATCACCGCGCCCAGCAGCGCATTGATCAGCGTGAAGGTCAGCAGCACGCGCTGCATCGTGTCGTTGAAACTGCGGATCAGGGTATGCCGCAGGTTGACCGCCGCCACGCCGGGCATGTCGCGCAGACGGCGGTACAGGGTGTCAGCCTGCCCCGGATCCATGGCCAGCAAGGCGCTGCTGATCGCCGGGCCCTCGCGCAGCAGGCGGTTCAGCGCGTCCTGCCGCAGGTACACGCCCATGCCCATGTACTGCTGGCTGAGCGCCGCTACCCGCACCTCGCGCACCGCACGCGCGCCTTCCAGCACTTCCACGCTCAGCGTATCGCCCGCGGTCACGCCCAGCTTGCGCGCCAGATGTTCGTTGAGCAGCAGGCCGTCGTCGGGCAGGCGGAGCGGCTTCAGGTCCAGATCAAGCACCTGTTGCAGGCGACGTTCGTCCGGCAAGCCCTGCAAGGCGGCGCGCTCCTGACGATAGCCGTGGCGCAGCCGCACCGCGACGCTGCGCTGCCCTTCCGCATACAGCACGCCGGGCAAGGCGCGCAGGCTGCCCAGCGCCCGTTCCGGCCGGGGCTGGCTGAACACCACTTCCACGTCCTGGCGCATGGTCTGGTGGAACTGCACGAACATCATCCGGTTGACCGCGTCCTGCTGGAAGTTCCCCACCATCATGATGCCGAGCGCCAGCGCCATGCCCACCAGCGCCAGCAGGGCGCGCGCCGGACGCCGCGACCAGTGGCGCAGGATCATCCGCTCGGGCGCGCCCAGCCAGCGGCGCAGGCCGATCCGCTCCAGTGCCGTCAGGCGATAGCGTTCCGGCGGTTCGGGCCGCATGGATTCGGCGGGCGGCATCGCGGCGGCGGTCAGCACGGCGCGGGCGGTGCCGGCCATGGTCGCCAGCAGGGTGAAGCCGGCCACCGGGACCAGCCAGGGCGTGCTCAGGCTGTAGATCAGCCGGGGGAAGCGGTAGTACTCGGTATAGACCCCGGTCATCAGCTCGCCCAGCCACGCCCCGAGCGCCAGCCCGCCGAGGATGCCGAATCCGGTCACCAGCATCACCAGCTGGCCGTAATGCCAGGCCACCGCGCGGCTGGTGTAGCCGAAGGCCTTGAGCAACGCGATCACCGCCCGCTCGCGGCTGACCAGCCGGGTCACCACCACGTTGAGCAGGAAGGCCGCGACGCTGAGGAACATCAGCGGGAACAGCCAGGCCATGGTGCGCAACTGGTTGAACTCCTCGCTGAGGAACTGGTTGGACAGCTGGTCCGCCCGCCCGACCGCGCCCACGCCGCCCCAGCGCGCCAGCAGCAGGTCCAGACGCTGGATCACCGACCGTTCTGAAGCGCCCGGCTGCAGCTCCAGCACCAGGCTGTTGAACGCGCCGTCGAGGGTGAAGGCCCGCGCCAGCGGCTTGCGCGCCATCCACAGCACGCCGTAATGCCGGTAATCCGGCATCATCGCGCCGGGAGCGATCTGGTAGACGAATTCCGGGGAAATGGCGATACCCGCGACGCGCAGCGCGCGCTGGCGGCCGTTCAGCACCGCGATCAGGGTCGCACCCGGATGCAGGCGGTGCGCTTCGGCAAAGGCGTCGCTGACCAGCACTTCGTCTTCCTGCCAGCCGCCGGGCAGGCGACCCTGCACCAGGTGCAGCCGGTTCAGGCGCGACAGCCCGTTGTCCGGCAAGGACACCAGCTGCCCGGTCACCGGGTCGCCGAAACCGGGCACCGTCAGGCTGACCGGCGCGGTGATGCGTGTCTCGACCTCGGCCACCTCGGGCCAGGCGGCGACCGGACGCGCGATGTCCTCCGGCGCGCGGGTCAGTGCGGCGAAGACGTGGGCGAAACGGGTTTCGCGGTAAAAAGCGTCGCGGGTCTCTTGCAGGGAGTCGTAGGTGGACACGCTCATCACGCACACCCCGACCCCGGCGACAATCACCAGCAGGATCGCCAGCGCCTGCCCGCGCATCCGCCAGAGTTCCCGCCAGAGCTTGCGGTGCAGGACGCGCATGGCTACCACCGGATCTCGCGCGGGGATTTCGGCGCGGGATTGGTCCGGGTTTCGCTGATGCGGCCGTCGGACAGCACCAGCATCCGGTCGGCCATGTCGGCGATGGCGGCGTTGTGGGTAATGACGGCCGTGGTCGCCCCGAGTTCGTGGTTCACCGTCTGCAGCGCTTCCAGCACGATCAGGCCGGTCTGCGAATCCAGCGCGCCGGTGGGTTCGTCGCAGAGCAGCACCTGCGGCCGCTTGGCGATGGCGCGGGCAATGGCCACCCGCTGTTGCTGCCCTCCGGAGAGTTGCGCCGGGAAATGGTCGGCGCGGTCGGAGAGGCCGACCAGCGCCAGCGCCTCATCGGGAGACATCGGATCAGCAGCGATTTCGGTCACCACCTCCACGTTCTCGCGGGCGGTGAGACTGGCGATCAGGTTGTAGAACTGGAACACGAAGCCGACGTGATGGCGGCGGTACTCGGTGAGTTCGCGCTCGTTGGCGCGGGTCAGGTCGCGGCCCCGGTATTCGACATGGCCGCCGGTCGCGGTGTCGAGGCCGCCCAGGATGTTCAATAGCGTGGACTTGCCTGAACCCGATGCTCCGAGCAGCACCACCAGCTCGCCGGGATACAGCGCGAGATCCACCCCGCGCAGGGCGTGGATCTGCTGCTCGCCCAGATCGTAGGTCTTGGTGAGGGCGCGGGCGAGGAAAACGGGATCGGGCATGGCACACGATTCAAGGGGGCTCTCCCGATACTACCCCGATCCCCTCCCCCGGCGCACCCTGCCGCTCAGTCCTTCTCGATCCGCGCGAATTTCTCCGGCTTGAGGTCTTCAATCCGGTAGGACTTCGAGCCATAGGTGCGGTTGGCGCCCGAATCCGGCGTGGCGGGATAATCCTCCAGCACCACGTGCCGCCGGAGCCGCGCCCGGGCGTGCAGGAAACCCTCGACCAGCGGCCGCAGGGCCTTGGGCGGCCGGGGCGCGCGCACCGCCTCCAGGAAAGGGATGTCGTCATCGAACAGTGAATACACCACCGGGTTCACCAGCCCGCGGAAATGTTCCGGCAGCCAGCGCTCGACGATGCGCACCGTCGAAGCCGCCACGCGGGCGCTGGCGTCGTTCGGGACAAAGGTGCGCCGCTTGTACCCGTCGATCCAGACATCATAGGCCAGTTTGTTTGCCGGAATATGCGCCACGTTCATGCGCCGCCCCAGTTCCGCCCAGAAATGGAACCAGGCGGCCTGCTCGTGCAGCGTCATCGCGCGATGGCCGTAGCGGGTCGCCCAGCGGATCGGGAATTCGATGAAGGTCCACAGCACGAACAGGAAATCGTCCGCCGGAATGCGGTAATGGCCGTGACTGCGGTTCACGCGCTCGATGGCGCGCCGCCCGATCTCGCCGTCCCAGCCGGAGTGCATGATGTGGGTCATCAGCAGACGGGTGTCGTCGTAGCGCTTCTGGCCGTGATCGCTGAACTCGCGGGTCTTGTCGAGCAGGGTCGACACGGTTGAGCTGCCGTAGGTGTAGAACAGCGCCAGCTCCAGCGCGCGATTGAAATCCCGGGGGAATTCGTAGGCGCTGAGCAGGTAGGCAATGCGCTGGCAATCGCGCTCCGCATCCAGCGCGGCGATCTCGCGGGCGACGGCGGGATCGGGCCGGAAGCCGAAGCGCTTGGCGTAGACGGGTACGGTCATGACGGGACTCCGATGAATGACGGGGACCGGGCGACGCAACCGGCGCCCTGAACAGGGTCTCCCGGGTATTCTGTAACGGCAGCCCGTGCCGCGGGAGGTCCGAAACCGCCGACAGGCGTGCGGATCGCGACAGCGCGCGCCCTGACCCATCCCTGCGTGGCATCAGCGCGCAAGGCGCGATGTTGCCGGTAAAGCGATTGCCCCCATATCAGGAACATTCAGATGGAGCCGCGTACTCGCCAGCGACCAAGCCGGAACGGCATTGCCAGCCGCGCCCGGCTCGCTTAGCATCCGGCAGACCGCCCCCGCGAGGCTTGCCAGGACATCGCCATGAAGAAGCCCCTGTTGATCTGCCTGCCGCTGCTGCTTGGCGGCTGCGCCATTTTCCAGAGCCCGCAGCCCAGCGCGGTCGAACAGACCTCGGTCATCCATGGCGGCATGATGCCCGACACCGTGCGCCGACTGCTCGGCAATCCCGACCGCACCGAAATGGCAGGCAGCAACACGATCTGGCACTACTGCAAGTCCTACCCGCAATACCACGAGTTCACGGCGGTGACGTACTACAACGACCGCGTGATCGCCGTGCGGCCCTACACCGTGGCGCGCAACCCGGATGACAAGGACTGCGCCAGCCGCATGCGGCCGATGCTCAACCCGCCGAAGTGATCACTTCAGGAAGCGCTTGGCCAGCAAGGTCACCAGTGCATCCGGCAGCACGCCCATCAAGCCCTTGACCGGGGCCCACGGTAGCGCCGGGACAATCACGTTGGCCTTGCGCGCTTCCACGGCGGCGACGATCTGCTTCGCCGCATCGTCCGCTTCGATCACGAAGGGATATTTCTCCATGCCGGGGGCGATATCCGTCTTGATGAAACCCGGATGGATCACCGACACGTCGATCCCGTGCTTCGCCAGCTCCAGCCGCATCGCGTTCATGTAGTTGGTCAGCGCCGCCTTACTGGCGGAATAGGCCGCGCTGCCCGGAATCGGGAAAAACGCCGAGACCGAGGAGATGCCGACCAGCTGGCCGCGCCCCTGCCGCTTGAACAGCGCGGTCGCGGCGTCCAGGGTGGCGATGGCGCCGATCAGGTTGGTTTGCAGCACGGCCTTGTCGGTGGAAATGTCGCCGCTGCCGCTGCGCCGCACCCCGGTAATGCCGGCGTTGGCGACCACGATGTCCGCGCCGCCCAGTTGCGCCGCCAAGCCCTCGATCACCTCCGCCACGCGGTCATCCCGCTGCACGTCCAGCGCGGCGAACACCATGCGCGCGCCGTGCGCCGCTTCCAGCTCGCGCGCCAGCGCCTCCAGTCGGTCGGTACGGCGGGCCGCCAGCCCGAGCGCGTAACCTTTCGCCGCGAAGGCGCGCGCCAGCGCCTCGCCGATGCCGCTGGACGCGCCGGTAATGATGACGGACTTGGACATGATGCAAACCTTCGTGATGCCGGGAAAGTCCCGGATTCTGACACACGCGCGCCCAAAAAAAACAGGACGCATGGCGCGTCCCGATCAAAAGGCGGATGGTGATCCATATTCGGTTCCGGGCCCGCGACTCCCTATCGCATTCGATCCGCGGCGACGCATCCATGCCATAATCCGTTTGCGGTTCGCGCCGGCCCTGCATGCGCAGAGTAGCGCTCCCGCTTGACCGATTGGTGACAGTTCGCTGTCGATTTGATGAAGGAGGCCCCGTGATCCAGCAATTCCTCCAGCGCCTGCGCGCCGGTGAAACCGATTTTGAAGACAGCATCGCGCTGATCAACGCCCTGTACGACTTTAGCCCGACCCGCTTCAGCAACGGGCTGACCGACACGCTGGTCAGCGAGCCCGGCCAGAACGAAGGCTCCTGCCGCATTTTCGCCTTCGCGCAGCTCAACGGCCTGTCGGCGGAAGATACCCTGCGCTGCTTCGGCCGCCATTACCGCGACGTGCTGGCCGACCCGGCGGGCAGTTCGCACGGCAACATCCGCCGCTTCATGAAGGACGGTTGGGCGGGCATCCGCTTTGACGGCGTCGCGCTGACACCCCGGAGCGCGCCGGCGGCCCTGTAACCCGGCGGAAAAAGCGGAAGCGCTTCTCGGGACTCGCAGGAAAATCCGGCTAGGCTTATAGTCGGCACATTGATCCACCCGAGAAGCACTCCATGAAAGGAACCCTGTTCACCCCCATCACCATTGGCGGCCTGACCCTGTCGAACCGCATCTTCATGGCTCCCCTCACCCGCATGCGCGCCCGTGAGCCGGGCGACGTGCCGGTGCTGCCGCTGATGGCCGAGTACTATCGCCAGCGCGCCAACGCCGGACTGATCATCAGCGAGGCCACCCAGATCTCGCCGCAGGGCAAGGGCTACATGGGCACGCCTGGCATCTATAGCGCCGAGCAGGTCGCCGCCTGGAAACACATCACCGACGTCGTGCACGGCGCGGGCGGCCATATCGCCATCCAGCTCTGGCACGTCGGCCGGGTGTCGCACCACTCGTTGCAACCGGGGCAAGGCCTGCCGGTCTCCGCTTCGGCGATTCCCTATGAAAACAAGACCACCGTGCGCGGCCCGGACGGCAAGCCCGTGCGCGTCGCCTGCGACACCCCGCGCGCACTGGAAACCGCCGAAATTCCGTATGTGGTCGAGGACTACCGCCGGGCGACCGAGCATTCCCGCGCCGCCGGTTTCGATCTGGTGGAAGTCCACGCCGCGCACGGTTACCTGCTGCACCAGTTCCAGTCCGCTGTCAGCAACCAACGCACGGACGCCTACGGCGGCTCGCTGGAAAACCGCGCCCGGCTGACGCTGGAAGCCGTGGACGCCTGTATTGCCGCCTGGGACGCCGCCCATGTCGGCGTGCGCATCTCGCCGCTCGGCACCTTCAACGGGCTGGATGACCGCGACGGGCTGGCCATGGGCCTGTACCTGGCCGAGGAGTTCGCCAAGCGCAAGCTGGCCTACCTGCACCTGTCCGAACCGGACTGGGCGGGCGGTCCGGCGCATACCGAGGAATTCCGCGCCGCGCTGCGCGCACGCTTCCCGGGGGTCATCATCGGCGCGGGCAATTACACGGTGGAAAAAGCCGAACTGCTGATGGAGCGCGGCTTCATCGACGCCGCGGCCTTCGGCCGCCCCTACATCAGCAACCCGGACCTGCCGGAGCGTTTCCGCCGCCGCGCGCCGCTGACGCCGCTCAACCCCGCCACGCTTTACGGCGGCGGCGCGGAAGGCTACACCGACTACCCGGGCCTGGACGGCGGCAGCCCCTCCTGACGCCGATGAAAGGCCGGTCCGGACGGACGGACCGGCTTTCCTTGTCAAGACCTGATCATTATTCTCCTTTTTAATACCCCTACTCCAAACAAGACAAATACAATGAAACTCAAGCCTTTGGTGTTGCTGGTTCCCCTGTTGCTGTCCGCCGCCGCCGGTTTCGCCCGCGCGGAAAGCGACCTTGATGAAATCCGCGGCCCCGGAATGGCGACTGATCAAGAACGATACCCGCAAGAACATCAAGGCCTGGGACAAGCGCGACGACGACAAGAAGTACCGCTCATTCAAGCTGGACCTGATCATTGACGCGCCGCTGGAGGCCGTGGCGCGCGCCTATTTCGACATCGACTACTACCCGCGCTGGTTCTGGGAAGTCCAGGAAAGCCGTATCCTGAAGAAGGTGTCGGATACCGAATTCTATTATTACGTGGTGCACCGCGCCCCGGTCGGCCTGCCGCCGCGTGACGCCATCATCCATGCCCAGATCGAGCCGTACACCGCCAAGCGCGGCTTCGCCACCTTCCGCCTGACCGCCAAGCCGGATTACATGCCGGCGCGCGCCGGCATGGTGCGCATGAACGCCGAGGACATGGTGATCAAGTGGACACCGCAACCGGACGGCACCACCCGCGAGGAAGTGGAAGGCTACATCGATCCGGGCGGAAGCGTGCCGGCCTGGGCGATCAACGCGGTCCAGCGGCAAGCACCCTACTACACCGTCATGGGCCTGCAGCGCGTGGTCGAGACCGAACGCTTCAGCAAGCCCAAGGACCCGATGCCCTTCCGCGTCCGCGAGTAAGCGCCTGAACGCCGCCGTCAGGCCGGGTATGCTATTGTCGGCAGACCCGCCCGCCTGACGGATTCCGGCCATGACTCTCAACAACCGCATCCTTGCCGGCGCCGTCGTCGGCATCCTGCTTGGCGTTGCCTTCACCCGCCTCGGCCCCGCCGACCCGTTCACCGCGCAGGGGCTCTACCTGTGCGGGCTGATCGGCACGGTGTTCATCTCGCTGCTGAAAATGGTGCTGGTGCCGCTGATCTTCACCTCCATCGTGGTCGGCGTCGCCAACCTGCGCGCCCATGCGCAGTGGCGCCGGGTCTGGATCACCACCCTCGTCTTCTCCCTGACCACGCTGTCGCTGTCGATCCTGGTCGGCCTCAGCGCCGCCAATGTCTTCGCGCCCGGCAAGGGCCTGACGCTGGACATGTTCCGCGACGCCACGCAGCACTTCGACGCCGCGCACCTGACGCTGCCGGAATTCTTCAGCAAATTCCTCGGCAACCTGTTCCAGAACCCGGTCAACGCCATGGCGCAGGGCAATGTGCTGGCGATCGTGGTGTTCGCGCTGTTCATGGGCATCGGGCTGGCGGCCGGCGGCGCGCGCTACACGCGCCTGCGCGAGGTGATGGTGGAATTCTTCGACCTGACCATGCGCATGACCGGATGGATCATGGCGTTGGCCCCGTTCGGCGTGATGGCCCTGCTGGCGAAGCTGGTCGCGGGCGAAAGCCCGGCGCTGCTGGCCAGTCTCGGCGAGTTCATCGCGGTGGTGATCGGCACGACGCTGTTCCACGGCATCGTGGTGCTGCCGCTGATCCTGTGGCTGGTCACCCGGCTGACGCCCTGGCGCTTCTGGCGCGGCGCGCGGCCGGCGCTGGTCACGGCCTTCGCCACCAGCTCCAGCGCGGCGACCATGCCGGTGACCATGACCTGTCTGGAGAAGGAGCTGGGCGTCAGCCCGGGCGTGACCGGCTTCGTGGTGCCGCTCGGCGCGCACCTGAACATGGACGGGACCGCGCTCTACGAGGCGGCGGCGGCGCTGTTCGTGGCCCATCTTTGCGGCATCGAGCTGTCGCTGGGCCAGCAGCTGGTGGTCTGCTTCACCACCATGCTGGCGTCGGTCGGCGCGCCGGGCATTCCCAGCGCCGGGATGGTGACGATGATCATGGTGCTGCAATCGGTGGGCCTGCCCGCCGAGGCGGTGGCGATCCTGCTGCCGATCGACCGCCTCCTCGACACCGTGCGCACCATGGTCAATGTCGAGGGCGACATGGTGTCCTGCCTGGTGGTCCAGCGTATCGCCGGAGACGGTGCGCCCGCCTGAGCCTCAGCCGCGCCGGAAGGCCAGCGGCGAACGGCCGTGCCAGGCGCGGAAAGCATGGCTGAACGAGCTGGCCTCGCGGTAACCCAGTAGATAGGCGATCTCGCTGATGCTGAGCGCGGAATGACGCAAATAATCCTCCGCCATCGCCTTGCGCACCGCCTCCAGCTCGCCGACAAACCCCGTGTCGGCCTCCTGCAGCCGCCGTTGCAGGGTGCGCGTGCTGACATGCAGGCGCTTCGCCGCCTCCTCGACCGTCAGCACGGCGGGCAGGCCCTCGCGCAACACCTGCCGCAAGCGGGCGATCAGCGCGCCCGGCCCGCTGCGCTCGCGCATCAGTCGTTCGGCCCAGGCTTCCAGCACCGGCAACAGGCTGGGATCGGCCTGCGGCAAGGGCCAGGCCATCAGTTCGGCGGAGACGAGGAAGGCATTGCGGTCGCTGGCGCGCACCGGCGCGCGGTAAAAGGTCTCGTAACGCGCCAAGGGCAGCACCGGCGTCTGCAGCTCCATGTCCAGCAAGGGAATCGGGCGGCCGGTCAGCCAGCCCGCAAACGCGATCATCCCGGAAAACACCGCATCCACCAGCACGCCCTCGCGCCAGGCGTTATGCCAGACGAAGCGCATCGCCCGGCCGCCCTCCGCCGGTTCCAGCGTCGAACGCCCCAGATCATGCACCAGGCTCTCGAAACGCAGCACCTGCTGCATGGCCACGCCCAGTGTCGCGCAGCTGAGCAGGCTGATGCCGAGCACGCCGTAGGTGCCGGGCCGGACATATTCGCCGATCCGGAGTCCGAAGCCGGGATCGCGGCTCAACACGCTGGCGGCTTTCAACAAGCGCGGATAATACTCCGCCGGCAGTTCGTCCACCGGGCGCGACAGCAGGTCCGGCGGCAGTCCGGCCGCATTGAGCAGGCTTTCCCGCCCCATCCCGGCAGCGGCCGCGGCATCGAGCAGGGGTTGCAGGTAAGGGCCGATCACCCTCGCGGGGACGGCATCGGAAACTGACATGGCGGCACAAGCCTTTGGCGTACGATCACAAGCGCAAGACTGCCATGCCGCCTAGACTTTGACCAGCACCACCTCCGACAAGAAGAAGACTCCATGAATTCCGCCCTGCTCGACACGGTTATCGGCTGGTATCGCGACCCGATGTTCCTGCTCTTCCCGATCGCCACCCTCGGCATCAGCATCATCGCTTTCCTGACCTTCGCCCTGCCCTACACCGCACTGGCGTGGATCGACCCGCCCTCGCTGCGCCGCTACAAAGTCCAGGACAAGCCCTTCGACATTGAACGCTGGTGGTGGCCGACCCTCCGCCTGATGGTCACGAACAACCTGCTGATGCTGGGCGTCCTGTTCCTGAGCTGGCCGCTGCTCCGCCTGATGCCGATCCATCTCGGGCCGATGCCCGCCTGGTATGTCGTCATCGCGCAGTTGCTGTTCTTCATTTTCCTGGACGACTTCCTGTACTACTGGGCGCACCGCGCGCTGCACAAGGGCTGGCTGCTCAAGCATGTGCACAGCGTGCACCACCGCATCCGCCAGACCACGGCCATCAACGGCAACTACTTCCATTTCCTTGAATTCCTGACCATCACCAGCCTGGCGCTGGTCGGCCCCTGCCTGATCGGCGCGCACCTGTACGTGGTGTGGATCTGGATCGTCATCCGCCAGTTCGAGGCGGCGGACGGCCACTGCGGCTACGCCCTTCCGTGGAATCCCGGCCATGTCTTCCCGCTGTACGAAGGCGGCGGCTACCACGACTTCCACCATTCCCAGTACCAGGGCAATTACGCGGGCTTCCTGCCCTATCTGGACCGCTACTGGGGCACCTATGCGCGCGGGTATCTGGCCTGGCGGGAAAAGTTCCGGGCGGGGGAGCCCGCCGGACACGTCGCGGCGGAAGCCGTCACCCGGCGGGACGCCTGATCAGTCGTATTCCCAGTCGACATCGCCGCAGAGCACCACCGGCCGCCCGTCCAGCGTCAGCAGGACCGACAGGGTGACGCAGTGGTTGGCGCCGGTCAGCGACAGATAGGGCCGCGAAATCTGCACCCGGTCCGGATGCTCCAGGGCGCGCCGGAAATAGGAGCGGTGCGACCAGCTCGCATGCCGCACGTCCGCCAGCGGGCGCAGCTGCAACTGGCGGACCGCGCGGCGGGACGGCGCGATCGCGTTGTCGCCGATCTGGAATCCGTCGCGATCCAGCAGGAAACAACGGGCGGCATGCGACAGCAGCAGGAAGAAACGCCCCGCGTCTTCCAGGGACATGCCGGATTGCAGGGCGGCAATGACATGATCAAAGGCCGCAAGGTAGGACGCGAGCCGGAGACGGTTGGCCTCCAGCTCGCGTCCCGCGTATTCGCGGTAGTCCACCCGCAGGCGCGACATCAGCATCCGCTCGTCGGGCATCGGGCTGCCCGCAGGCACGGGACGCGCAAAATAATAGCCCTGCACCAGATCCGCCCCGCTGTCCATGGCGATCACGGCATCCAGGCTCGACTCCACGCCTTCGACCAGCACCAGCGCACTGGTTTCATGCAACAGCGACACCATGCCCGGCAGCACCCGCCCGACCGCGCCGCGTTGCCGCGCCGCCGCCAGCAGCGAGCGGTCCAGCTTGACGATATCGGGATGCAGCGACCAGAGGCGGTCAATATTGGAATGCCCCGCCCCGAAATCATCCACCGCGATCAGGAAGCCGTGCTCCCGGAACAGCGCGGCGGCGGCGATCAGCGCCTGCGGATCGCTGACCGGCGTTTCGAGGATTTCCAGCACCACCTGATGGGTATCGATGCCAAGGGACTTCAAGCGGGCGGCCATGCGCTCCAGCAGGGCCTCGCGATGCAGGAAGGTGTCGAGCTGGATATTGAGGAACAGCCAGCGCTCACGGCGCTGCAGTCGCGAGAAATTGGCGACATGCAGGCCGCAGCTCAGGTCATCCAGTTCATGCGCTTGTTCGGTGGAC
>JAYRMT010000027.1:0-20091 GCA_041912575.1 Fluviicoccus sp.
CTCGCGCTCGACGCCGCCCACCGCGCGTTCAAGGTCTGGGGCCAGTCCTCGGTGACCGAACGCAGCAACATCCTGCTGCGCATCGCCGACCGCATCGAGCAGAACCTGGAAGTCCTGGCCGTCGCCGAAACCTGGGACAACGGCAAGCCGGTGCGCGAAACCCTCGCCGCCGACATCCCGCTGGCCGTCGACCACTTCCGCTATTTCGCCGGCTGCATCCGCGCGCAGGAAGGCAGCATGGCCGAACTGGACGCCAGCACCGTCGCCTACCATGTGCACGAGCCGCTGGGCGTGGTCGGGCAGATCATCCCCTGGAACTTCCCGCTGCTGATGGCGGCCTGGAAGCTCGCCCCGGCGCTGGCCGCCGGCAACTGCGTGGTGCTGAAGCCCGCCGAGCAGACCCCGGCCTCGATCCTGGTGCTGATGGAACTGATCCACGACCTGCTGCCGCCCGGCGTGGTCAACGTCGTCAACGGCTACGGCGAGGAAGCGGGGCAGGCGCTGGCCACCAGCAAGCGCATCGCCAAGATCGCCTTCACCGGCTCCACGCCCATCGGCCAGCACATCCTGCGGTGCGCCGCCGAGACGCTGATCCCCAGCACCGTCGAGCTGGGCGGCAAGTCGCCCAACATCTACTTCGAGGACGTGCTCAAGCAGGAAGACGATTACCTCAGCAAGTGCGTGGAAGGCATGACGCTGGCCTTCTTCAACCAGGGCGAGGTCTGCACCTGCCCGTCGCGCGCGCTGATCCAGGAAAGCATCTACGACGACTTCATCAGTCTGGTGGTGGAGCGCTCGAAGCGCATCCGCCGCGGCAATCCGCTGGACACCGAGACGCAGGTGGGCGCACAGGCCTCCGCCGAGCAGTTCGAGCGCATCATGACCTACATCGCCGTCGGCAAGAACGAGGGTGCGAAAGTGCTGCTGGGCGGCGAGGCGGAACGGCTGGGCGGCGGGCTCGAAAACGGCTTCTACGTGCAGCCGACGCTGCTGCTGGGCAAGAACAGCATGCGCGTGTTCCAGGAGGAAATCTTCGGCCCGGTGGTGGGCGTCACCACCTTCAAGGATGAAGCGGAAGCGCTGGCGATCGCCAACGACACCGAGTTCGGCCTGGGCGCGGGCGTGTGGACGCGCGACATGAACCGCGCCTGGCGCATGGGGCGCGGCATCCAGGCGGGCCGGGTGTGGACCAACTGCTACCACGCCTACCCGGCGCACGCGGCCTTCGGCGGCTACAAGAAATCCGGCATCGGCCGCGAAACGCACAAGCGCGCGCTGGAGCATTACCAGCAGACGAAGAATATTCTGGTGAGCTACAGCACCAGTCCGTTGGGGTTCTTCTGACAGGGTGGGGAGGGGAAAACCGCCGCTCATCCTCTCCCCATAGCCATTTCCCGCCCGCCATGCCTACACTCGCCGGAAACCACAACAACCTCCCGCGTCCCGAGGTGGTCATGCCGGATTCCGGACTGGCGTCGCGCGCCGCCTTCAACCGTCGCCTGCAGACGCCCGCGCAACTGGTGGAAAACCGCACCATCTACGAGCGCCACGGCGCCGAACTTTCCATATACGACACCTTCGCTCCCGCCGAGCGCGTGCGCCTGGACGCGGACGAGGTGCTGTACTGCGGCATGATCACCGGCAAGAAGATCCTGCACGGCCGCGAGCAGTTCCGTTCCGATTTCCTGCCGCACGAGTCCTTCGTCATGGGCGCGGGCGAGTCCGTGGAGATCGATTTCCCCGAAGCGCGGATGGACGCGCCGACCAGCTGCCTGACGCTGGGCATCAGCCGCGAGCGCCTGCGCCAGGTCTGCGACCAACTCAACCACGCCGATCCGCTGCCCGCCGCGCTGGGCGAACGCGAGCCGAACCGGCAGGTCTTCCACATCTGGCACGCCGAGGCGACGCAACGCCTGCTGGTGCGCATTGTCGACAGCTTCCTCAGCCAGGACGACGACCGCGACCTGGTGCTGAATCTCGGCGTCACCGAACTGCTGTCGCGCATGCTGCGCCAGCAGGGGCGGCAGTTCCTGCTCGACTGCGCGCACACCGATCCCACCCGCCACGCGCTGACCGCCGTGCTGCGTCATATCGACGACCACCTGGACCAGCCGCTGGAGATCGACAGCCTGTGCCGTCTGGCCTGCATGTCGCGCAGCAAGTTCTACGAGCAGTTCCGCCAGGCGGTGGGGTGCGGGGTGATGGAGTACATCCAGCAGCGGCGGTTGGAGCGGGCGCGCGAATGGCTGGCGGCGGGGCGCGGGGTGACGGAAGTCTGCTACGCGGTGGGCTATGTCAATCCGAGCCACTTCACCCGGCGCTTCCACCAGCAGTACGGCATGTCGCCGCGCGAATACGGCTTGCGGCGGCGATAGCCGGGGCGGCGCTCAGTAATCCTCCATCCCGGGCTGCGGCCCGGTCAGCTTCCCTTCCAGCTTCGACGGCGCGGCCAAGGGCTTCGCCGCGCTCGCGGCGGTCTTCGCCTCCGGCTTGCGCAGGAAATGGTCCCACGCCCCGTAAGCCAGCAATCCCCACAGCAGCGCCAGGATCGAGAGCTCGAACATGGTGCGCGGTTCGCGTTCCTTGATGTCCTGCATCCCGCCGTGCGTGCTGCGGATGTTGAAGGAATCGCAGCCCGGGCAGCGTCCTCCGGGGAACTTGCGGGTGTCGCGGTTGCCGCAGTCGTTGCAGATGTAGGCCATGGCGCGGTGATTTTGTGATCGGGTTCACGCAAACCATACCGCAGGCGCCGCCTAAAAATCCAATGTCGTCCTGATGATCGGAGGCCGCGCCGTTCCGGACGGGTCATGGCCTGAATGTTGCTTGGAATCCCGATGGCCCGGACCCCGGGCGTCTTCTTTCCCGACAGCGTGGATCGCCTTATGGCCCGCTCCTCCGTGTTACCCGTTTCCGCCGCCGCGCCCGCACCGCGAGGCGTGCCCGCCGAATTCGAGATCTTGCTGGCGCAAGCCGTGCAGCCGGATGCGGTGGAGCAGGCGGCGGGTTTCGGACGCTGGTGGCTGCATGCGGATACCGGGCAAATGCTGCTGTCCGCCGGCGCGGCGCGCCTGCTGGATGTGACGCCCGGCCGGTATCCCGGGCCCGTCGAGACGCTGAGCCGGGCCACCGCAGAGGATCGCCAGCGGGTGGTTGCCGTGCTCCTGAATGGGGCCGAGGGCGAAGGCGATTGCGAATTCCGCGTCATAAACGCGCTGGACGGCCTGCGCTGGCTGCGGCTGACCTGCCTGCCCGAGGCTCCGGGCGCTGCGCTGCGCACCGGCGTGCTGGTGGACATCACCCCCGCCCGCCACGCCCAGATGCGCGAGCGTTTCAGCCTGGAGTCCAGCCGTTTCCTGGTCGGGGCCGACTCCCTGGCCAAGGCGGTCACCAAGGTCATCCAGCTGGTGTGCGAGAACCTGGGTTGGGAATGGGGCGCGTACTGGGCGATGGAGCCCGACGCGATGGGCGAGCACCGGCTGGCCTGCCGCTACGCCTGGCACGACCCCGCCCGCCAACTGGCGGCCTTTTCCCGCGAAAGCGCCGCCATCCGCATGCGGCCGGGCGAAGGCCTGATCGGCGGCGTCTGGCGCAGCGCCCGCCCGACCTGGATCGAGGACATGGCCAACGACCGCCATTTCCTGCGTCGCGAGGGCGCGCGCGCCTGCGGCCTGCGATCCGGCTATGCCTTCCCGGTTTCCTACATGACGCCGGACGGCCGCCGCCGCAGTCCCGGCGTCATGGAGTTCTTCAGCACGCTCTCGCGCCAGCGCGAAGCGCAGCTGCCGGGGCTGGCCTCGGTGATCGGCGCGCTGGTGGCGCAGGCGGTGCAGCGCATGGAACAGCAGGAAAGCATCCGCCAGCTGTCGCAGGCGGATGATCTGACGGGCCTCGCCAACCGGAATCACTTCAACCAGCGTCTGGATGCGGCCTGCCTGGAGGCGACCGAAAGCAACGGGACCTTCGGCGTGCTCTTCATCGACCTGGACCGCTTCAAGCCGATCAACGACGCCTTCGGCCATGACGCGGGCAACGCCGTGCTGCGCGAATTCGCGCAGCGACTGAAAGCGCTCGCCCCGCCGGGCAGTACAGTCGGGCGATTGGGCGGCGACGAATTCGCCATCGTGTCCGGTCCGGTCGCCGCGCTGGCGCCCCTGCGCGCGCTCGCCGAGCGGGTGTTGATGGCGGCCTGCACGCCGTTCTGGTTCGGCGGGCAGGAACTCACCGTGTCGGCCAGCGTCGGGGTCAGCCTGTTCCCCGACCACGGCTGGACCGGCGCGGAGCTGATGCGCAGCGCCGACGCCGCCATGTACCGCAGCAAACAGGGCGGCCGCAACGCGCTGACCTTCGTCAGCGACGGCGAATCCGCCCACCTGGCCGAGCAGCAGTCCTCGCTGGCGCAGCAGCTGACCCTGGAGGCCGAGCTGCACCACGCCCTGGTGAAGCGGCAGTTCTTCCTGGAATACCAGCCGCTTTACGACTTCGGGCGCGCCGGGCAGCGCATGGTGGCGGTGGAGGCGCTGATCCGCTGGCGGCGCGACAGCGGCGAGCGGGTGTCGCCCGAGGTGTTCATTCCCATCGCCGAGCACAGCCGCCTGATCCTGCAGATCGGTCGCTGGGTGATGGAGCAGGCCTGCCGCGACCTGGCGGAACTTCACCGCGCAGGGCATCCCGACCTGCAAGTGAACATCAACCTGGCCGCGCCGGAATTCATCAACGGCCGCTTGCCGTCGGACCTGCTGGCGCTGACCGAGGCCTGCGGGCTGTCGCCGCGCCATGTCTGCCTGGAAATGACCGAAGGCATGGTGATGAAGCATCCCGACAAGCTGGTGCCGGTGATGACGCTGCTGCGGCAGCTGGGCTTCAAGATCAGCCTGGACGATTTCGGCACCGGACAGTCGTCGCTGGCGCGGCTGAAGGACCTGCCGGTGTCCTACCTCAAGATCGACCGCTCGCTGATCCGGGGCATTCCCAAAGACCGGGGCGACAAGGCGATCGTGCGCACCATCCTCGACCTGGGCAAGCATCTGGGACTGGCGGTGATTGCCGAGGGGGTGGAGACGGACGCGCAGGTCGGCTTCCTGCGCCAGTTCGGCTGCACGCTGATCCAGGGTTTCGTGCTGAGCCGGCCGAAACGGGTGGAGGAGCTTTCTGGGATGCCGGACATTTCACCCGTCACGGCTTCCGCCGCATCACCGCCGGGCGCGCCGCGGGCAGGCTGAACGCCAGTTCCGCCTGCTGGCGCATCAGGTCCATCACGCCCAGCTTGCCGGGCAGGCTCTTCAGCTTGGCGCCCCAGTGCCGGTACAGGGTGTAGGCATTGGTGACGATGCGCTCCGGCGAGTCCCATTGCGCGAAAGGGCTGCTCTGGAACGCCGCGCTAAGCGCCACCTCGCGGGCCGCTTCGTAGGGCGGCATGTCGATCGTGTAGCGGCGGTGCAGCTCGTCGTGGATGAAGTTCCAGTAGTTCAGCACCTCCCGCACATCCGCCAGATTGGCCAGCGGCCCGTGGCCGGGCACGATCACCTTCGCGCGCATCTCGGTCAGCCGCTCCAGCGCCAGGATCAGCTTCACCAGCGGCCCGGCCCACATCACCGGCGTCACCCCCACGAACAGGATGTCCCCGGCGTAGGCCACGCCCTGTTCCGGCACGTGCACGATGGCGTCGCCGTCGGTATGGCCCGGTCCCACTTCCAGCAGGTGCACTTCCGTCTGGCCCACCTGAAGCACGCGCTTGCCCCGGAAGGCGTCGTTCGGCGGCGTGATCGCGATGTCGCGGAAATCGTAAGGAGCGAACATGCCCGCCATGTAGTGACCGAACTTGTCCAGGCGGGTGAAGGGCAGGCGGCGCAGCACGCGGCCGCCGTGCTTGAGCGCGTGCAGCGTCTGCGGGCGCAGGTGGTGCATCTGGTCGACGCAGGCCTGGGTGCCGATGATGTGCTTGTCGCGGAAGAACTGGTTGCCCCAGCAGTGGTCGCCGTCGGCGTGGGTGTTGATGACGTATTCGATGGGGGCCGCGCGCAGCACCGGCTGCGCGGCGTCGAGCATCTCGCGGGTGTAAGCCAGGTCCCAGCAGGTGTCGACCAGCACGCTCCGGTCGCCGCAGACGACCAGCCCGAGGTTGGTTTCCCCCCAGGAGCCGTTGGGCACCATCCAGGCGTAGGCTTGCGGCCCGACCTGCCACAGGCCTTCGGCGAAGCGCGGCGGTTCGCCGAAACGGGTCAGGCGGTCGGGGCCGTGCAGGCGGCGGGGCAGGTCGGCGGCGGCGGTGGTCATGACAACAGTCCGTTCAGTTCAGTCGGGGCGTGCGTGCGAAGATAACGGAAAGGGCGCTTTCCGGCATGCCCCCGCGCCGGGGTTTCCGGCGGGCGCGCGGTTATTTGCCGACGATCCGGTTGCGGCCTTCGGTCTTGGCGCGCAGCAGCGCGGCGTCGGCCTTGCGGAACAGGTCCAGTCCCGCGGTCATGGAGGGATCGCGTTCGGCCACGCCCCCGGACAGCGTCACCGGGATCAGGCGGCCGTGGTAGTTGAAAATGGCCCGCTCCACCAGCTGGCGCAGCCGGTTGGCCAGATCCAGCCCCTGACGCAGCCCCGTGCCCGGCAGCAGGATCACGAATTCCTCGCCGCCGTAACGCGCGAACAGGTCGCCCGCGCGCACGCCGCGCTGGCGCACCAGCGCGGCCATGCCCTGCAGCACGTAATCGCCGGCATCATGACCGAAGGTGTCGTTAACATCCTTGAACTTGTCGAGATCCAGCACGACCAGCGTCAGGCGGGAGTCACAGGCGCGACTGCGCGCGAATTCCTGCGCCAGGCGCTGCTGGAAATAGTTCTTGTTGAAGCAGCCGGTCGGCAGGTCGGTGACCGCGTCGCGGCTCAGCCGTTCATAGACCAGACGCTCGGGGTCGCCCTTGGGGAAGTATTTCAGCGCCAGCAGGCCGGCCTTGATCAGGTCGCCGCGCGCCAGCTCGACCGCGTCCGTCACGCGCACGTTGTTGACGAAGGTGCCGTTGGTGGACCCGCATTCCTCCAGCCGGTGCACCGCGCCGGACTCCGTCAGCTGGAAGTGGCGGCGGGAGAGTTCTTCCTGGTCGATGCAGATGGCGTTCTCGATGCTGCGGCCCACGCTGACGCAGCGTTCGCGCAAGTCGTAGATCGCGCCGTTCAGGTCGCCGCCCACCACCAGCAAGGCGGCGGGCCGGTTACGGGCGTCGGCTTCGGGGTTGTCAAGGATGCGGTTGATGTCGGTGATGCCGACGGTGGTGCTGTCGCTGGCCATGATGCGTGCGAGTCCTTGCGGGGAATCCATCTTCAACCATAGCACCGCCCGGCAGAAGCTGGGAAGCGGCGGGGTGTTTCCGTCCGGGCGCGCTGTCCCCGGTCCGCGCGAACGGGTATGATTTCAGGGCTATCACGGCAGGGATTATTTTTGCGGTTGCGCCCGGGGAAATAAGACGACCGATGGAAACCCATGCTTTCCGCATCAACAAGGAATGACGCCATGTCGCCAACGCGAGTCAAGGGATCGACGATCCTCCTCTGCCTTTTTACCCTGATCCTGTCCGGTTGCGGCGGCGGCAACGCCCCGGTCAACGCCAATGCCTCGTCGCAGCCGTCCAGCCTGGAAGCGACCAGCACCGCCAACAGCCTGAACCTCAACCTGGACCTGGCCTCGCTGACCAAGCCCGCCGCCGCAGGCGTGGTGACCGACGCCCCGTCCGACTTCAGCCAGGTGACGGTGCTGTTGACCCATCCGGTGAAACAGATCCAGAAAACCGTGGAATTGCCCGTCATCGACAACAAGGCCAGCGGCCGCATCGACGGTCTGGTCACCGGCGACTGGAACCTGGAAGTGCTGGTGCTGAACAGCAACAAGGAAACCGTGTTTTCCGCCAAGCAGACCATCACCATTTCGGCGGGCAAGACCACCCGGGTGATGCTGACCTTCGATCCCGTCGACCCCACCGGCAGCGCC
The DNA here is from genome assembly GCA_041912575.1 of Fluviicoccus sp. Lineage (GTDB taxonomy): Bacteria > Pseudomonadota > Gammaproteobacteria > Pseudomonadales > Moraxellaceae > Fluviicoccus. Next base: position 7,973 of record JAYRMT010000027.1, read on the forward strand.
GAGATCGTGGTCGTGCCCAAGGCGGCGCAGAACGAGCTGGACTGGAAGCCTGATGCCGCCGTCGTGCCCGCGACCGGCAACTACGTGTACCTGGAAAGCCAGCCCGGCGATTATGTCGGCCAGGGGCAAAGCTACCTCTACACCGACGCGGAAGCGCGCTTCACCACCAACCGGAACGCGATGATCATCGGCATCTCGGGCCCGGCGGACTGGAGCGGCGAGTTCTTCCTGCCCGACAGCCTGACCCGGATCCAGGAAGGGCTGTACCAGCAACTCCAGCGCTATCCCTTCAACAACGCGATCAAGGGCGGCCTGGACTGGAGCGGCGAAGGCCGCGGCTGCAACACGCTGAACGGCTGGATTTCCGTCGACAAGGCGGTCTATGAGGGCAACTCCCTGAAGTCGGTGGATTTCCGCTTCGCGCAGCATTGCGAGGGCATGGCGCCGGCCCTGCTGGGCGCGGTCCACTGGGAGTTCAAGCAGCCGGTCGGCACCGCGTGGCAACCCGATCCGGCCGCGGTCCCCGCGCAAGGCAATTACCTGTACCTGGAGAGCGATTACGGCGATTACATCGGGGCGGGCGGGAAATACCTGTACACCCCGGCGGATGCCAATATTGTCCTGAGCACGCCGTCCTCGACCCTGCTGGACGTGAACATTGCCGGCGACCAGGGGTGGAACGGCAACTTCCTGATGCCGCAATCCGCGTCGACGCTCAGCGTGGGCTTGTATGAAGGCCTGCAGCGCTACCCCTTCAACAACCCGGTCAAGGGCGGACTGAGCTGGAGCGGCGAAGGCCGCGGCTGCAATACCCTGTCCGGCTGGTTCGCGGTGGACAAGGTGTCGTACTCCGGCACGACGCTGCAAAGCCTGGACCTGCGCTTCCAGCAGAACTGCGAGGGCGGTGTCGCGGCCCTGCGCGGCAAGCTGCACTGGAATAAATAAGCCGGACACCGGCGAGGGCCCGTACGGCCGGTCGCGAGACCGCCGTCCGGGACCCGGAACCGGTCCCGCATCCCGCCGTTACAGGGTCAACCCCCCGCCGATCTTTGCCAGCAACTTCTCCCCCATCCCTTTCACCCGCAGCACCTCCGCCAGCGTCGCGTAGGGCCGTCCGGCCACGATCGCCGCCGCCAGTTTCGCCGACATGCCCTTCACGGCCGCCAGCGTCTCGACATCGGCGGTATTGATCGACACCCCGACCGTCGTCGCGCCGACTTTAGGTTTTCCGGGCGTCTTCGCCTTCGCTTTTTCCGGCGCGGTCGCCGACACCTTCACCGGGGCGTCCTCCGCCGTCACCGGCAACGCGGTTTCCGCCGTCGCCGCCGGGGTCAGGGGAATACGGTCCGGCAGGGTCTCGAAGTCGCGGGTCAGGTCGCCGGCAGCGGTCCATTCGCGCAGCATCAGGGTCAGCACCCAGTCGCCCGCCAGTCCTTGCGGCAGCACGGCGGTCATCGCCTGTTCCCCCAGCGCCTCCAGACCGGGCAGTTGGCCCAGTGCCTGCCGTCCCAGCAGCACGCCGGAAAACGCGCCGCCCTGGTAGGGTTGCGGCAGCGCCCACACGCTCAGGCTCAGGCTGCCGCTGAGCGAACCGGCCGGTCGCGGGTTGAACACGCCCGGCACGCTGATCGTCATGGCGTCGCCGCCCGCCGCGAGGATCGCCGGGCCGGTGATTTGCGGGAGGTCGAACGCGGTCGGGTTGGGAAAGCGGATGCGGTCGTGCTCGACGATCCCGGCGGGGCCGTATTCCACGAGCACCAGGTCGATGACATGGGTGAAGCGGCCCGCCGGCAGGGCCAGCGGGGCGTCGCCGTGCACCGGGATCAGGCCGGGCAGGGCGGCGGATGCGGCAGGAACGGGCAGTTCCGCCAGCGTGATGCCGACGGCGGGATCATCCGTGCGCGTGGCGCGGAGTTGCAGGGACAGCGGGGCGGCGGGCAGGGGCGCGTCCGCCGCCAGTTCGGCCTGCAGGTGAACGGTATCTTGCTGGATGGCGTAGGACTGTTGTCCGGCAAAGCGTAGCGGGGAATTCGTCATGGCGGGATTCCGGAGTCGGGGGCTGATCGCTGCGGATTGCGCGCGATGGATTAGGGTGTCCTGATTTGATGAAAGCAGGATGTCCGGGCGGGAGGGGTGAAGCAAATGTTGTGCCGGGGGAGGAAAATAGGGGACAGACCCCGATTATGATGAAATCGGGGTCTGTCCCCTATTTTCTTGATCTCAGCAAGATGTTGTTATACGTTAATTGAAATAACTCAACGTATAACCCGCCATGTCCCTTGCCGCCCCCGTTTTGTTATCGCTCACCGCCCGCACCCTCTACGCCGAGTTGCGCGAACAGGCGCTGGCGATCGGCGTGCGCGAGAACATGGCCGAACCCGCCGGTTCGGTAGTCAGCAAGGTGGTGAAGGGCAAGACCTATCTCTACTACCAGTTCCGGGATCTGGGCGGGTACCAGCGGCAGGCCTATCTGGGACAGGCCGGGGAAAGGACGGAGGGCGTGCTGCAGCGGCTGGCGGCGAGCCGGGAATCCCTGGCGGAGGACCGTCAGCGCTTGTCGGAGTTGCGGGCGGCCTTCATCGGGGCGGGCGGTGCGGCATTGGAACACGCGCCGATGCGGGTATTGCAAGCCTTTGCCCAGGCCGGCGTGCTGCAACCGGGTCTGGGTTGCGCCACGCTGGTGGGCACCCATGCGTTCAATCTGCTGGGGAACCTGCTGGGGGTGCGCTGGCACAGCCGGATGCAGACACAGGATATCGATGTGGCCGGGGAGCGGGATGTGGATATTGCGGTGAGCCGTCCGCTGCAACCCGTGCCGGATGTACTGGCGCAGCTGGGCATGGGCTTCATTCCGGCGCCGACGCTGGACCCGCGCGAGCCGTCGACATCGTTCCGGGTGCGCGGGCAGGAAATGCGGGTGGACTTGCTGACGCCGCTGGTGGGCAAGCCGGGCGGCGGGCCGGTGTTTGTGCCGGTGTTGCAGGCGGCGGCGCAGCCGTTGCGCTTTCTGGATTATCTGCTGGAGGAGCCGGTGGCGGCAGTGGCGGTGGGCCGGTCGGCGCTGGCCTTGGTGAACGTGCCGTCGCCGGAGCGGTTTGCGCTGCACAAGCTGCTGGTCTCGGAGTCGCGGGAAGCGGTGTTTGCGGCGAAGGCGGAGAAGGACCGCGTGCAGGCGGTGCAGTTGCTGGCGGTGCTGCTGCGGGATGCGCCGGACGGGTTGCCGGGGGCGCTGGCGGCGTTGCGGGCGCGGGGGAAGGGTTGGGAGGCGAAGTTGCTGAAGGCGTTGGGGAAGGCGGAGCGGATGGCGGAGGGGGTGGTGGCGGAGATGAGGGGGATGTGAACCGCGCGATGAAGCCGGCCGCTAAGATTCCCGGTAAATCGCCGCCCGGATACGCCCCAGCAAGCCATCCCCGGTAAAGCGGTCGTCGCCTGCCAGACGGGCCAGCACGGCGTCAATGGCGGTATCCAGCCGGTTCAACAGCGTTTGGGCTTCGTCCTTGACCAAGCCCAGCCGCTGTCCGAATTCCATCAGCTCCCGGTCATCCGGAAAGCGCTTGCGCTGGTTCAGCTTCAGCGCCGGTTTGCCGTCCAGTTCCGGGTAGATGTCGGTGCAGACCACATCATAGACAGGGGCCAGACGTCGCGGTCCGGCGGGATGCTCGTACAACAGTCCAAAGTTCTTGAGGTGGGCGTCCCCATCGCGCAGCTTGCAGGACAGCGCCACCCGCGCGAACAGGCGGGGCAATTCCCGAGCGGCGGCTTCGGCGGTGTAGATCGACACCGCCTTGGCCACCATCTCGTAGCTGCCTTCGTACTTGCGGGCCGCGCTGCGCCCGGTCAGCACCGCCATGTCCTCGAAGCCCAGCGCCCGGCCTTCCGGCGTGCGGTCGAAACGCGCGACCACCAGCATCAGGCCGTCATCCGAAAGCCAGGCCTCCGGCACTTCCAGTCCGGCTTCCCGCGCCACGCTCAGGCACAGGAATTCATTGCGCGCCAGGCCCGGGTAATCGCTGCCTTCGGCCTTGACGATGACGGTGGGCAGCGGGAGCGCGGCATGTTCCTGCGGCGGATCGGGCCGCAGCGGCACCACGGTTTTGGGTTGTACGCCGGAGATGCCGGAGCGCAGGGCGAAGCGGTCGATGAGGTCGGCGAACAGGGCGGGCGAGGGGGAGCGCAGCAGCGTGTCCAGACGCTCGCCCGCCTCGGCGGGCCGGTCTTCGCCGGGCAAGCGGTAATCCAGCCGGCCAATGCCGTTGCCGCCGGACAGCCAGAGCAGCAGCATGTCGTCCGGGGCTCCCAGGCGTTTCAGGCGTTCTTCGATGATGTAGCGCAGGTAGCCTTCCGGGCGGTTCATGGCGAACACGCCCGGCAGTTCGCCGCCGGTGTAGCTCTGGCTGCGCACGGGCATGACCAGTGAGACGGCGGCGGATTCTTCCGCGTGGTCCCGGTAGTTGAAGACGAAGCGGCTTTCGCGGGTCAGGCGGCCGCTGTGGCCCTGCGGGGTGTCGATTTCCAGGGCGCGGATGCGGTGAAAGAGCTGTTCCAGATCCGTCGCCATGCCTTATTCCTCCGGGAACATGTCGGCGAGTTCTTCGAGGACGACGGTGCGCTGCGGCCGGAGGACGACGTCGTGACCGAGGGCGTTGGCGAGGCGGATGAATTCGGCGAGGCCGATGTTGCCGCCGTTTTCGATGCTGGTGATGGTGCGGCGGGACAGGCCGCTGCGTTCGGCCAGTTGGGTCTGGTTGAGATGGCGGTCGCGGCGGAGCTCTTGCAGGTCGTGGGCAAGTTGTTCGTGGTTGGTGATGGGTGTTTTGCGCGGGTTCATGCGCAAAATATAGGTGATGAAGTGGAAATGCGCAAATTATTGCGCACTATTTGGTGGCTGCCGCTATTCCCCACCCACCCGATACCCCATCGCCGCATAGCCTCGCCGACGCTTCTCCCACATCCGCAGCAGCACCGGAAAATCCCTGTCCACCACATCCACAATCCGCACCTCAGACTTCCCGGCATGTTCCCGGTGCAGGCGACCCGCATACTGCTGCAAGGTGCCGCGCCAAGCCACCGGCATCGCCAGAATCATAGTGTCCAGCGCCGGATGATCAAAGCCTTCGCCCACCAGTTTGCCGGTGGCCAGCAGCACGCGCGGTGCGTCCGGCGACAATGACTCCAGCGCCTCCGAAACTGCCTGGCGCTGTCTGGCGGACATCCGTCCATGCAGCACTTGCAGGTCCGGCACCCGGTTGACTAATGCCGCCTGAATCGCCGCCAGATGATCCGTGCGCTCGGTCAGTACCAGCACTTTCCGCCCTTGTTCATAAGCCGCAAGGGTTTCGGCGGCAATGACTTCCGTGCGCCGGTTGTCCGCCGCGATCAGCCGGAAAATGTCCTGAATGCCGCTTTCCTCCGGCGCGCTTTCCACGGCATCCACAAAGCGCGGGGTGACTTCCAGATCATGCGGGGCGCCTTCCGGCTTCGCGGCGGTATAGCGAATGGGGCCGCATTGCAGGCTGAGGATGGGCTGCAGGCCGTCGCGGCGGATCGGTGTGGCTGTCAGGCCCAGCACATAACGGGCCTTGACGCTTTTCAGGATGGCTTCAAAGGAAGCCGCGCCGATATGATGGCATTCGTCCACCACCACATGACCGTATTGCTCCACCACGGCATCGGTTTCACCTTGCCGGAACAGCGACTGCATCACCGCAATGTCGATGCGGCCGCCGGGCCGTGATTTGCCGCCGCCGATGAAGCCCAGCGTTTCCGGTTCCATCGCCAGAAAAACCCGCAAGCGCTCCCGCCACTGTTTCATCAGCTCGGCGCGGTGAACCAGAATCAGCGTGTTCACCCCGCGCGCCGCGATCAGGGCGGCGGCGGTCACGGTTTTGCCGAAGGCTGTGGGTGCGCAGAGGATGCCGTGATCGTGATGCAGCATCGCCGCCACGGCGGCTTCCTGATCCAGCCGCAACGTGCCCTGGAATTCCACATCCACGGGAATGCCCGGCTCCCGTTCGTCACGGAGTTCCAGACGGATGTCTTGGGCTTGCAGCAAGCCGCGCAACCCGTCCAGACAACCGCGCGGTAGGGCGATATGTCGGGGGAAATTTTCCGCGCAGCCGATGACGCGCGGTTTGTCCCACACCGACAGCCGCAGCGCCTGCGCCTTGTAGAACTCGGGATTCTGGAAGGCGGCCAGACGGATGATCCGGTTCGCCAGCGGTTGCGGCAGCCCGTCCTTTTCCACGTAAATTTTGTTGGCGAGCGTGGCCGTGACCGTGGAGGGTAGGGGAACGGTCAATTTGGTAGAGCTATCCACCGGCCGTTTCCATGGTGTCGCCAGATCCTCCTCGACGGCAAAGGTGACGTCCAGCGGATGCCTGTTGCCGCTGGCGGTCAGGATGGCTTGCTCCAGCGCGGCGGGTGACAGCGGTTGCAGTTCGGCCAGATGGGCCCACGGGTCCGCGATCGGCTGGAAATCGCGGTCGACAAAGATGCTGCGCCCGAGTTCGCGCGGCTTCTTTTGCAGCGGCAGGGCGATGAGGTTGCCGAAACCGCCCTTCGGCAGGGTGTCCTGATTGGGGAACAGGCGGTCGTAGGAATTCAGCGTCAATTGCCGGGTGCGCTCGCAGGTCAGGCTGATCAGCGCCGTACCCAGGCGGCGCGCCTCGCGGGCGGGCACCCGCTGGCTGAAGAATATCCAGACATGCGCGCCTTGCCCGGAGCGGGAGATTTCCAGCGCGGCGGGGATGTTCAGGCTGTCGCAGGTGCGGGCGAAGGCCAGTGCATCGTCCCGCCAGTCGGCTTCGTCAAAATCGGCCGCCAGGAAATGGCAGGTGTCGTTATCCAGCAGCGGGTAAACGCCGATGGTGTGCGTGCCGGACAGATGGTCGTAGAGTACCTGGTCCGTCAACGGTTTCAGGACGCGGTGGCGGCAATCGGCGCACTTGATGCGGGGTTTTTCGCAGATGCCGGGCCGCCATTCGTTGTCGCAGGCGGGCGCATAGCCGGATTTGCCGGTGGTGCGGCTCTCCCAGCGGACGGGGTAGGTGTCCTCGCGCCCCCGGAAGCGGGTGCGGAACAGGGTCAACTTGTCCCCGGTTGAAAGGCGGGTGGGTGGACTGACGGGTTCCGGGGCGGGGATGCGCCAGTCGATGCCGTGGGCTTCCAGCAGGGTGATGAGGCGGGTGTTTTCGGCGCGCAGGCGGGTGAGCTCGCGGTGTGTCTCATTCTCACGGTCAAGAGTCATGAGAGGTCACCATTCTCAGTTATTCACTCAGGCGCAGCGATGCATGGCAAGCAGATGCTTTTTTCCGGGGGGATGGAGCCCCCTTGTCGGAGGGCTGTTATCGCGCCTTCAAGCCCGCCGCCATGGCCTCCAATGTTGCCATGGCGATCTCGTGCTCCAGCGTCACGGTTGCCGGATGATCCGGCGCGATCTGCCGCAGGCTGTTCAGTAACAGGCTCGCGGACTCGATCTTGCCGGTCTGGCAAAAGTACCATCCGACCAGTGCGACAAACGCGGTGTATTCCGAAACATGGAACACCGTGCGCTCGGGCAGTAGCAGTTTCAGATCGAATTTGTGATTCAGCATGTCGGCAAATTCCGCCGTCTTGCCAGCGTGCAGCAAGAATTCACCGTAGGTCAGTTTGGCGAACAGATAGTCCGGAAACTTGTGATAGCTGTCGAGCATGACGGCATGCGCGGCCTCGCGATCACCTTGGTTCATGTAGGCGGCCTGCAGAAAATTGGAAAAGACGGGGATGTCAGGGTATTGCCGGATCAGGTCGAGCAACTCTGGGATGGCGGGTGCGGGGTTCTCGCCGATCAGGCTGTGCAAGACCTCGGTACGCACGCGCACGGACTCCGGCAGTCGTTGGAATTTCTCATCCGGGATGGGGTCGAAGGTGATTTCGTAATTCAGTAGCCGCACCGCTTCCGCGCGGGAGGCGGATCGTTTCGGTTTATCCCGGTTACGGAGTTTCTTGCTGCCCATGATGCCGGTGTTCCTGAGATGGAAGGGCGATATTTTGTCTTCGGGCATGGCGGGTGGCAAGCGTGTCCGTAGCTGCTTCCTCCGCCAGCTCTTGATAGTGGAAGTCAAAGCGTTTGCGAGTCAGGCGGCTGCGGTGGTCATTCGTTCATATAATTGCTCAGGCTTGATCTCTACACGTCGTCGTTATCCGTTAAGTAAAAATATTTAACGTATACCCGCCATGTCCCTTGCCGCCCCCGTTCCCCTCTCGCTCACCGCCCGCACCCTCTACGCCGAGTTGCGCGAACAGACGCTGGCAATCGGCGTGCGCGAGAACATGGCCGAGCCCGCCGGTTCGGTAGTCAGCAAGGTGGTGAAGGGTAAGACCTATCTCTACTACCAGTTCCGGGATCTGGGCGGCTATCAGCGGCAGGCCTATCTGGGACAGGCCGGGGAAAGGACGGAGGGCGTGCTGCAGCGGCTGGCGGCGAGCCGGGAATCCCTGGCGGAGGACCGTCAGCGCTTGTCGGAGTTGCGGGCGGCCTTCCTCGGGGCGGGCGCGGGGTAAGGGTTGGGAGGCGAAGTTGCTGAAGGCGCTGGGGAAGGCGGAGCGGATGGCGGAGGGAGTGGTGGCGGAGGTCAGGGGGATGTGAGCGGGCGAAAGGCGTTCCCCTACCCGAACACCTCTCGATTCGGTGCCTTGCGCGAACAAGCGTCTGCTATCTGCTGACAGCGCCTTTCATCCATGAACCACCAGCGATTCCTTGCCGATCTCGACATAGGCGCCGGATTCGAAGGCGCGTGAAATCGCCTCGATGTTCCTGCTGATCAAGGCCAGTAAGTCGTTGTTCGAAATATTGCCGGTTGAAATCAGCAGCAAGCGGCGAGGTTTTCCATGGATCAGGTAGGACTGGACAAAATCATCATCCTTGGTGACAACAATACGGTTGTCCTGGTCGGCCCGCGCGATGACCTCGCGATCAGCCGTGAGGTTTGCCTGCGGTAACCAGCGTGTGCAGCGCATCGTATCCGGCTTCGTTCAGCCAGTTTGCCAAGCGCCGGGGCAGTTGCGCATCTACCAGCAGCTTCATGCCACCAGCAACTCCATGCGGTTAACGTGCGACAGCCGGGCGGCATAGGCCAGCACCGCCAAAATGTCGGCGTGTTCCAGATCTTCGTAGTCGGCGAGGATTTCCTCGACGGTCATGCCGCCGGCCAGCCATTCCAGGACGGTTTCCACGGGGTAACGCAGTCCGCGGATGCAAGGTTTGCCGTGGCAGACGGCCGGGTCAAGGGTGATGCGTTCGATCATGGTCGGTGTCCACTCGGGGTAGACGCAGTATGGCTCCGATGCGGTATCCCGGCAAGGCGGGGCTGGCTTTCTCTTCTGCACCGAAGGTGCGTGAGGGGCGCATCCAGTATGTGCAGAATTTGCACATACTGACGGTAAAGTGAAGTGAGGGAACTCCTAAGGTTTACTTGGAAGTTGGCGGGAATGTGCGAATTTTGCACGTAATTGTGGGGTTAGTAGCGTATTCCCCTGCTTGTCAGCTCAGCCCCGCCCGATTAATCGCCCGTCCAGCTCCCGGTACAAGGGAAAACACCCGTCAAAACTGATCAGTTGGGCGCCGTGTATCAAGGCAGTCGCAATGATCAACCGGTCCTGCGGGTCCTTATGGTGTTCCGGCAATGAGACCGCGAGGGCGGCTATTTCCGGGGTGATGGGGGCAAAACGGATACCGCTTCCGGCGGACACTTCGGCAAACCATTCGCTGTAGGGCATGCTCAGATCAATGCGGTCGTGCCTGACCAGCCATGCCATTTCGAAACAGGAAATGGCGGACACCAAGACTTCGTCTTCCTGCTCGATCCGGTCGATCAGGGCGGGAGACAGCTTTCCCGGTATCTGGTTGACCCACCAGTGCCAGATATGCGTGTCCAGCAGGATCACGAATCCATGCCCCAGTCATCCGCTGCGAGCGAAGACATGACGTCGCCTTTTTCCCTGACTTTTCCGGCCAGGCTGGCGGGCGGCTTGCGCCGTGTCGGTTGCGCGGGCGTAGCGGGTAGTACGGTGACAATGACCCGGGCATGCTCAAGAGGCGGCGCTTGGTCCAGCCACTTGAGTTGACCGTGATCCAGTATGGCTTCGTAGCTGTTCAGCATGGTGAGTGCCCGGGTGAAAGGTGAGTGCTGATTGGCGAGTATGGCTCTGACGCGGCGAGAGGGCAAGGCGGGCCGAGGCAGGCCCTGGCGGTGTTTCCGATCCGGGTGTGCGAGACAACCACGCGCCAGTCCTTTCACCTTCCCCCTACCCCAACTCCCCCCGCCACCGTTCCACCAACGCCCGATGATCCGCGTCATCCGGATGGAAATCCGCCCGGTAATACGCCAGATAGGCGGGCAGCGTCCGCGCCAGCATGTCCAGCAGGTATCCGGCATCGCGCAGGTTGAGCAGGAGTTTTTGCGGGCTGCCTAGGCTTTGCCGCCGGTCCTGCCACAGCAGGCGGCCGGTCATGATGGCCACGCCGGAGACGAAGCCGACCGACACCGTGCGCATGCTGCGCCGCCGTTGCGCGAGGGCGTCCGGGCCGTTGCCGAACACGGCGCGGTAGACGTTGAAGGCGACGGCCTTGTGTTCCAGTTCTTCCAGGGCGTGCCACAGCCAGAGCTTGCGCAGGTTGTCGTCGAAGCCGTCGGCGAGGTGCGGGCGGCTGAGCAGGTGGGCCGCGATGAGGGCGGTGAAGTGTTCGTAGGCGACGGTGGCGGCGAGCTGGCGGCGGTGGCTGCGGGTGCGCAGGGTGGTCATGCCGGCGTCCATTTGCGCTTCCAGATCGTGCAGGCGGTAGTCGGGGGTCTGGATGGCGGCGTTGAACTGGGCGTGGGCCTGGGAGTGCATGGCTTCCTGGCCGATGAAGGCGGCGATGTCGGCTTGCAGTTGCGGGTCGGTGATGCGGTCGCGGACGTTGCGGACGCTGTGGACGAAGAATTGTTCGCCGGTGGGGAAGGTGAGGGAGAGGGCGGTGAGGAGGTGGGACATCAGGGGGGATTGTCCGGCGAAGTAGTGGCGCGCGAGGGGGCGGGCGGCGTCGAAGCGGGGGCGGCGGACGGTGATGGGGGTGGCGGGTTTGCGGTGGGGGGCGGGGGTGGTTGGGGTGGTCATGGCGGGGCGGCTCGGGAGGTGATGGTTTTACGATAGTCGAATTGTTCGATGGGTGTCAAATTGAAGGGGGTGGGGGAGGAATTAGGGGGGCCTGATTTGTGATTGCGGTAACGTTTTCGGGCGCGGACATCTGATGGTTAGCTTTCAACTATTCCCCTGCTTCACACCTGTCTTTTGTTGGTCTAAAAAAGCGATGCTCGGGCTTGACCTGAGTCCCCATCTGTTCAGGATTTCGCCCGATGGAGGATGGTAGCTCTGTGAAGGATAATGAGGAAATGGTGCGGCAGTTGCTGGCGGAAAATCGTGCGCTGTCCCCGATTTCCCTGACAGCATGGCGGTCGTCAATGGCCTGCGCGTCACAAGTTGTCGCCTGGTGAGGAGGGGCGCTGGACAGAGGGTGCTTATCAATTTATATCTGTTCTGATCCTTTCCCGGAGATTCACATCATGGTTCTTTCTGGTTCTTGCACATTAAAGGTCAAATTTAAAGCGGCGCGCTGATGGATTGGGTTTTTGTATGATTTCCCAACAGCCTGTTAAGGGTTGCCAACGAGGTGGAGAAAATGACGCATCCCCTGATGTATGTTCTGGGCAGCAAGACCGAATCCGCGACCTTCCCGTTGATCATGTTCATAGGTCGTGAGCCCAATTGTGATGCGCCCTTGGATGACAGCATCGGGCGAATGTGCCCTAAAGAATTACGCTCGATGCGTAGCGGGGTGTGGGTGGTAGCCCACTCGCAAATCGGAAGGCAGTTGGCCCCTCCGTGTGCGGGTGCACAGCTCAAACGTCGACTGATTGACGCCGATGCTTCGCCTTTGGTTTTCACAAATCTGTACCCACGAGGCTTGTCCGCAGGGACTGGTGGCAAGCAGGCCAAGCGTGATGCGATCTCGACAGCGGACATTGATGCTCACATGCAACGCATATTGAGCAGTCCGCTGATGAAGCGGGTCAAGTTGGTGATAAATTACTCAAGTTGTG
>JAYRMT010000028.1:0-19760 GCA_041912575.1 Fluviicoccus sp.
GTTTTCTCGGCGTCGACCCGGGCGGTCTTCTCGGCATCGCGCCGGGCAAACAAGGCGTCGCAATGACCCCGGAATACCTCCCAGAGCTTCTGGTCCTTGGCGTGGCCGCAGGAACCGGTTTCCTTCCAGGCCTGCTGCAGCGCCTTGGCGCGTTCGCAGGCGTCACGGATGCTTTCCACGCCGGAAAGGGCTTCGACTTCGGCGATCAATGCGTTCTTGGCCTGCTCCTGACGGGCATACTCGGCGTCGAGCAACTCTTCCAGCGGCTTGAGGATGCCGTTGAAACGCGCCTGCAATGCCTTGTGCACCTTCGAGCTGACCGGGTGGTGCTTCTGCCATTCCTCGCGCGCGGTGCGCAGGATGGTGACATGGCGCTGCCAGTTGACTTCCGTGGGCATGTTGTCGAGATAGGTTTGCAGCTCGACGCAGAGCGCTTCGCGTTTTTCGGCGTTGGCGTTCTCGACGGCGCGTTTCTCGTCCACATGCTTCTGGACCGGCTCGTAGGCCTGCTGACCCAGTTCGCGGAACTTTTCCCACAGGGCCTTTTCGGCATCGTTGTGGACCATGCCGAGCGCGTTCCATTCCGCCTGCAAGGCCTTGATGTCGTCAAGGCGTGCTTCCGGGTCTTCCACGGCGCCGGCGGTTTCCGCCAGTTCGGCCATGCGCGCGACCAGCGCTTCCTTCTTGGGAATGATCGCGAACTTTTCCCAATCCTTGAGTTTGTAGACCTCCTGGGCGAGGTCCTTCATCCGCGTACTGTTGATCTTGTGCTGCTTGGCGATCTTCTGGGCATCCTTGAGGATGTCGTTCGCCTCATGGACATGGCCTTGCTGAATGGCGTCGGCCAGCTTGTCCAGCAACGGATCCAGTTCGGGATGGGTTTCCGGCTTGGTTGCCTTCGGCTTGGGCGTCCGGGTTTTGGTCTTGGACTGGCGGCGCAGGCTGTCGCCTTTCTCCAGCAACGCGGGCAGGGCGGCCAGCCAGGCGGGCAGGTGGTCATGCTTGGCGAGCGAGAGCGGTTTGACCAGGTCCTTCAGCCGTCCGTAAGCCTCGGCGTCTTCCGGCGCGGCCTCGATGGCGGAGAGTACGGCTTTGAGTCCGTCCAGCAGCGGCAGGCCCTGATCGGCCAGCTTGAGCAGCGTCTTGACGGTCTTTTCGGCGTTTTCGAACTGGTGCTGGACACGGGTATCGGCGGGACGGGCGGCAATGGCGGCCTGCCACGCCTTGCGGGCTTCATCCGCAGCCTGCTTTGGCGCGGCGGTCTCGGGCGCGTCCTGGGCGAGCAGCGCGGCGCGGACAGCCTCCATGGCGGCAATGGCCTGTTGCTGGTGTTCGGCGGCGTGTCGTCCGGCCTCGTCAGCCAGTTCGGCTTCCGCCAGCGCATGACGTGCGGCGAATTCGGCCTTCTGGAAACGCTCGGCGAGGGCGGCGTCGACCGGTCCCTTGACGCTTTCCTCACGCCATTGCTGGTCAAGATTCTGCAATTTGGCGCTGTACAGGGGGTGGATGCTCTGCCTGGCCAGCGCTTCCATGTCCGCGCAAAGCTTTTCCAGATGCTGACGGTGCTTTTCGTCGGCGCGCAGCGTGCTTTCAGAGGCCTCGATCTTCTGGCGGATAAATTTGTAGAGACCCTTGTCCTTGTGCTTGATCGCTTCACCGGCATGATGGAGCAGGGCGTTGTCCTGCAACCGCTCGGCGGCTACGCGACGGATACGCGCTCCCGGATGCTCGCTGATCAGCGTGGCCAGCACGGCAGGATCGGCGATGTGTTGCGCGGCGGCTTCGCGAATTTCCGGTGTCGCGCCGAACTGGGCCAGGGCCTGCAGGCGATCAATGTCCTGCTTGCGGTAGTAATCGGCATCGGCAGCGTCAACAACGAGCAATTCCGCCAGGCGCGCCTCGATGGCCTTGCGGTTCGCCGGGGTGGCCATCTTGTGCAGCTGCAGCAATTGCGGCACGGTGGCCGAGCTCTGGATGGCCTCCTGGCGCTGCTGCGGCTCTTGCCGGCGAGCCTGGGCTTTCAGGTCCGGTTTGGGCTTGGCTGTCGGGGCGGGCGGCGTCCGCGGCGCCGGGCCGCGTGGCGCGGGGGCGGGTTTGCCCTGCGGTTTGACAGTTTTCTGTTCCTCAAGCCCGAAAAGCTTCCGGAAAAAATCGGTAATGCCCATATCCCCTCTCATGTCGATACCGGCCCGGCCGGTTCAACCGTGTTGGTTCAGATTCGCCAGTAACTGGTTTTATTCTGGCCAGATGCCGGATGTCCGGCCCTGGTGTCCTTCCCGGATACCGGGATTGTTCTTCTTGTTGCCGCGCGCAAAACCCGGCAACCCCTGATACTCAGGGTTCCGGCCGGACAGAGCAAGGCCGATTTTGAGCGCCGGCGTTGATTGCTCGATGAAAATGCATGGGACGGGGCGAGCGCGGCTGCCGTGAGCCGTGTCGGGAACGAGCAGGCCGGAAACGAAAGGCCCGGCAATGGCGAAGGCGGGAATCCCAGCATGTCAGCCCCGTGGTTGCACTCCGGCGTGCGGGTAATGCTGCTATGTTAGGAGGTTGCAGCAGGTGCTGCAACCTTTGTGAAACAATATGATAAGCGGAAAACCTCGAATCCGTCGCAATCAGGCGACGGCGCCGCGCTTTTTCAGGTTGGCGATTTCTTCGGCGCTATAGCCCAGCCCCTGGAGGACGAGATCGGTTTCCGCGCCCAAGGCGGCGCCGCTCATCACGTACTGGGTCTGCGTCCGGCTGAAACGCACCGGGCTGCCGACCTGTTTCTGGGTATCGCCCGCCGGCGTCGGCACGTCCACCACCATGCCGCGCGCCTGAATCTGCGGGTGGGCGCAGGCCTCGGCAAAGCTCAGCACCGGCTCCACGCAGGCTTCGAGGGAGGCGAAGGTCGCGTTCCACTCCGACAGCGGGCGGGCGATGATGATGTCGGCGATGGTTTGCTTCAGCTCGCTGACGGTGACGGGGTCGCGGCTGAGGCCGAGGGGCGTCAGGTCGGGGCGACCGATCGCCGTGCAGAAAGCGGCGAAGAATTGCGGCTCCAGTCCGGCAATGCTCAGGTAGCGGCCGTCAGCGGTGCGGTAGCAGTCGTAGAAAGAGCCGCCGTTCAGACTGTCGGTTTCCGGCTTCGGCTGCATGTCGCCGATCAGCGCGGGCGGCGCGGTCAGCGCGTGCAGGCTGAAAGCGGCGTCGGTGAGCGAGATATCGACGAACTGGCCCTCGCCGGTTTTCAGGCGATGATAGACGGCGGCGAGGATACCGCACACCGCATACATGCCGCCGGTGATGTCGGCCGCCTGGATGGGCAGAGGCAAGGGCCCCTGGTCGCGGCGACCGGTGTAATCCAGCGTGCCGGCGATGGCGAGGTAATTCAGGTCGTGTCCGGCGCGGTTGCGATAGACGCCGTCCTGGCCGTAGCCGGTGATGGCGCAGTAGATCAGGCCCGGATTGATGGCCTTCAGCTCCTCGTAGCCGATGCCGAGGCGGGACATGACACCCGGACGGAACTGTTCGACCACCACATCGTATTCCTTGACCAGTTCGCGCACGATGGCCACGCCTTCCGGCGTCTTCATGTCGATGGCGATACCGCTCTTGTTGCGGTTCAGCGCGGCGTGGCAGGCGGACATGCCGGCACTGTCGAAGGGGGGCATGATGCGCACCATGTCGGGACGGCCGGGCGCTTCCACGCGCAGCACGGTGGCGCCCATGTCCGCGAGGATGCGGGTGCCGAAGGGACCGGGCAGCAAGCCCGTGAAATCCAGAACTTTCAAACCGGCCAGCGCGGTCATGGGATACCTCTGAAAAATGGAAGTTGGACAAACGTCCAAAATGTTGATGAAAAAACTGCTGCAAGGCAAGCGGAAGCGAGCACTTGCTTGGTGAGTGCCCAAAAAACAACCTGATTCAGGGCCAGAGGGCGAGCAGGGCGATCCCGGCGGCCGTGACCAGCCCGAAGAGCGCGCCGACATGACGGAGCAAGGCGCGGTCGCCGAGCATGGCGACGGCGGCGGTCTTGAAGGCGAGATTGGAGAGTGCGGCGGTAAGCACCAGCCGCCAGCCGGTTTCCGGATCCAGCAGGGTCTGGCTGACCAAGCGGCCGGTGGAGAGCGTAATGGCGTCCACATCGGTAAGACCGGAGATCAGCGCGATGACGTAAAGGCCCTCCGGCCCGAGATGCGCCTTGGCGGCGGCGACCGCGAACAGGATGCCCGCGTACAGCAGGCCGAAGATGATGGCGCTGCCGAGTTCGGTCGGGTTTTCCTGTTCGGGGATTTCGTGGTTCTCCCCGGCGCGACGGAAGTACAGGATGACCGAGAGCAGCACCATCAGCCCGAACATGGCGAGCAGCGGCGGCGCGAGCGTGACCACGAAGCGCGGGGCGATGAAGCTGAAGATCAGGCTGATGCGCAGGAAGGCGACCGTGGAAGCCAGCAGGATCGCCAGCGTGGCGAGGTTGACGGCTTCGGGCGACTGCCTGGTGCGGCGCGCGTAGGACACCGTGGTGGCGGTGCTGGAAATCAGGCCGCCGATGACGCCCGCGAGCAGCGTGCCGGCGGTTTCCTTGAAGATCTTGTAGGCGGCATACCCCATCAGGCTGATGCCCACGATGATCACCACCATGCGCCAGATGTCGAAGGGGTTGAGCACCTGATAGGGGCCGTAGCTCTGGTCCGGCAGGACCGGCAGGATCACCAGCGCGATGGCGGTGAAGCGCATGATGGCGTGGATGTCGTGCTCGCCGAGCTTGCGCACCAGGTCGTGCAGGTAGTCCTTGAGTTGCAGCAGCACGGCAACCAGTCCGCCGAGCACCACGCCCACGGTAATGCTGCCGAAGCTCAGCCAGACGCCGATCGCGTACATCAGCACCCCCGCGACTTCGGTAGTCAGGCCGGGGTCGTATTCGCGTCGCTGCTTGATGACGCTGGCGCTGATCACCAGCGCGGTCACCGAGAGCAGGCCCGCCGCGACGATCCAGCCGCCGAAATGGCCCGCGAGAAGACCGGTCATTGCGCCGCACAAGGTGATCAGGGGAAAGGTGCGGATGCCCGCGACCACGGATTCCGCGCGCTCGCGCTGGAGGCCGACCAGCAGCCCCAGCCCGAAGGCGGCAATCAGGATCTGGAAGGTATGGATATCCATCAGGGCATGACTTGCCAGCGTTGGCTCATGAAGGCTTCCAGCGGCCGGTATCGCGTTTTGTAGGCCATCTTGGCGCTCTTTTCCACCCAATAGCCCAGATAGACGTAGGGCAGGCCAGCGCGCCGCGCCTCTTCAATCTGCCAGAGCACGGCCAGTGTGCCGGGGCTGCGGCGCTCTTCCTCGCAGTCGTAAAAGGTGTAAACGGCGGACAGCCCGTTTTTCAGGACGTCGCAGACCGCCACGGCGAACAGTTTGCTGTCGATCCAGAACTCGTACATGCGCGTATCGCTCCAGTCGGAAAACAGGAAGGACACGTACTGGGCGATGGTTGGCGGATACATGTCGCCGTCCGCATGGCGCTCATGGATGTAGCGTGCATACAGGTCGTAATGCGCCTGGGCGAAATTGGGCGCCACCTGACGTACGGTGACATCCGCGTTGCGTTTCCAGACCCGGCGTTGCTGGCGGTCGGGCTCGAAGAGCGCCACGGGAATGCGCACCGGGATGCAGGCCTGGCAGTCGATGCACTGGGGGCGGTAGATGTAGTTGCCGCTGCGACGGAAGCCGTACAGGGAGAGCTGGCCGTAGAGCATGTTGTTCATCGGCGCTTGCGGATCGGCAAACAGGGTGATGGCTTTCTGGTGTTCCAGATAGCTGCAGGCATGCGGCGGCGTGCTGAAGAATTTCAATCCGGTCGATGCGGTCATGCCAGCCTGTCCTCGCTCACCTCGGCGACTCTTTCGGATCAAGCATAGCGCTGTTTCCGAAGGGTGTGGAGTGCTTCATCGCCTGTACGCTCCGCCAGTCGGGGGACGGCAGCCCGCGCTGCTCCGCCAGAATGGTCATGAAATCGGCCCGCGGGATGGTGCAGGCGCCCAGACTCATCAGGTGGTCGTTGGGCAGCTGGCAGTCCACAAGCGGAAAATTCCAGTGCCGGCCCAGATGCATCAGGAAGGCGAAGGCGACCTTGGAGGCGTCGGTGGCGGTGCTGAACATGGACTCGCCGAAAAACAGGCGTCCGAGGTTCAGCCCGTAAAGTCCGCCGACCAGATCGCCCGACGCGTTCCACGTTTCAATCGAGTGCGCGATCCCGGCGCGGTGCAGCACCGCGTAGCTGTCGATCATCTCGCTGTTGATCCAGGTCGAATCCGCGTAGGCGCGCGGCGCGGCGCACCGGCGCATGACCTCGGTAAAGCACTGATCCACGGTCAGGGTGTACTCGCCGCCGCGCAAGCGCTTGCGCAGCGAGCGTGAGGGCTCGAAGCGGGCGGGGTCGATGATGCAGCGCGGATCCGGCGACCACCACAGGATCGGCCAGCCCGGGTTGTACCAAGGGAAAACCCCGCTGGCGTAGGCGAGTTTGAGGGTGTCCGGATGCAGGTCGCCGCCGACCGCCAGCAGGCCGTCCTCGTCCGCCCGTTCAACCGGCGGAAACTGGCGGGGATGGTTGGGCAACAGGGCGGGGCGCATGGATTGTCCGGAGCGGGAACCTGCCTCCATGCTACCATAGCGCAAGGATTTCACCGGGGAAAACCATGCGGGCGTGGGGACGGATCGGCGTGACGGCGCTGCTGGCGCTCTGGCTGGCGGGCTGCCAATCGACAGCCTACCTGGCCCATGTCGCGCATGGACAATGGCAGATGGTGAGCCAACGCCAATCGGTCGAACGCCTGCAGAACAATCCGGATACCCCGGCGGATCTGAAACGGCGGCTGGAGGCGCTCCAGCGCATCCGCACCTTCGCCGGGACCCTGGGCCTGCCGGTGAAAGGCCAGTTCGATACCTATGTCGACATCCGGCGCGATTACGCCCTGTGGTCGGTATCGGCAACACCGGAGCTGTCGCTGCAGGCGAAAAGCTGGTGTTACTGGGTGGTCGGATGTCTGGCCTTCCGCAATTACTTCGATGAAGCCAAAGCCGAAGCATTTGCGGCGGAGCTGCGCGGGCAGGGCTACGATACTTATGTCGGCAAGGTGGCGGCGTATTCGACGGTCGGCTGGTTCCGGGATTCGATTCTCAGCAGCACGATCCGCAAACGTGAAGCCGAGCTGGCGGAGCTGGTCTTCCACGAGCTGGCGCACCAGGTTGTCTATGCGCCGGGGGATCCGGTCTTCAACGAAAGTTTTGCCGAGGTGGTCGCCCACGAAGGCCTGAAGCGCTACCTGGTCAGCCATCCCGAGGATCTGGAGCGCATCCTGCTGCGGCAGAAGCGTTACAGCGAGTTCGCTCAACTGGTGCTGGCGTATCGCGCGCAATTGCAATCGCTGTATCAGTCCCCATTGACTGAGGAAGAGAAACGGCAGCGCAAGATGGCCATCCTGTCCAGTCTGCGCGAGGCGTACCAGGTGATGAAAGCGACGCGCTGGGACGGCTACGCCGCCTATGACGCCTGGTTCGCCGACCTGAACAACGCGCGCCTGAACAGCGTGGCGGTCTACAACGCAAGCATTCCGGCGCTGGAAGCGATCCTGGCCGCCGGCGGCAATGACCTGCCGGCGTTTTACACGCGCTGCCGCGCGCTGGCCGGACTGGACAAGGCCGCGCGCGACCGCATCCTTCAACAATCCGGCCCTACCGTCGAGTTGCTGCATGATTGAACTGGCTTCCTTTTCCGAACATCGCGTGGCGCTGGCGTTCAGCGATTACCTGCGTTCCGTGGGCATTACGAACCATCTGGAGGTGGAGCCGGACCGGTTCGCGGTCCTGCTGAACGCGGATGAGGACATGGAGCGCGCGCGGCGGGAGCTGGAGGATTTCATGCGCAATCCCGGCGATGCGCGCTACTGGCAGGTGTCCTGGACCTCCGGCCGGCGCATCGAGCGTCCGTTGGATCCGAATGCGCCGGGCATGCTTGAAGGCTGGAAGCGGTTCATCGTGCAGACCGGCACGGTGACGCTGGTGGTCATGGCCTGGTGCCTGCTGAGTTTCGCCGCCATCCAGTGGTGGGGGAACGATTACCTGCTGGCAATGGTGTTTCCGGAAGACTGGAACCATCTGGGGCATGAGTACTGGCGGCTGCTGACACCGGTGCTGCTGCACGCCAACCTGATGCATCTGGTTTTCAACCTGCTGTGGTGGTACTTGCTGGGCAATCTGGTCGAAAAGACGCAGTCCGGGTTCCAGCTGGCGGCGGTCAGCCTGACCTGCGCCCTGGTGAGCAATCTGGCGCAATACGCCTACGGCGGCAGCAACCTGTTCGGCGGGCTGTCGGCGGTGGTGTACGGTCTGCTGGGGTACATCTGGATGTATCCGCTCTGCAATCCGGCGGTGCGCTTCCGGCTGCGCGGCGCGATACTGGGCTTCATGATCGGCTGGATGATGATCGGATTTTCCGGCCTGCTGGACAACGTATTCGGCAAGATGGCGAATGCGGCGCACCTGAGCGGTTTCCTGACCGGCGTGGGGTTGGGCGTGCTGTTCGGGCTGTCGGACCGTTTTTCCGGCAAGCGGGCAGAGAAGGGCGTTTAGTCCGCGCGGGGTTTTTGCTATAGTCCTCGCCCGCTGCGCCAGTGGCGAAATTGGTAGACGCGCTGGATTTAGGTTCCAGTCCGAAAGGGTGCGGGTTCGAGTCCCTCCTGGCGCACCAGAAATGCTTCTCCGGAAGCCTGAAAAGCCCCGATACCGATGGTTTCGGGGTTTTTTTATTTGCCCTAGGGCATGGTGCGTGTCAGCCTGCAAGCGAGGTACCATGAGCTTTTGCTTGCGTGCGTGACGCACCCGCGAATTCCCGGCCTGCGCGTTGAACCGGCTGGAGGTCTGAATGAGTCTAGCCTCGCCCAAACACATCCTCCTTGTCGAAGACGACCCCGCCATCGCCGAGCCGCTCGGTTACGCCCTGCGACGCGAAGGCTGGCAGGTCCACTGGCGCACCCTGGCCGGAGAAGCCTTGCAACTCCTGTCCGAGCAATCCTTTGACGTCATCATCCTGGATGTCGGCCTGCCCGACGGCAACGGCTTCGATCTTTGCCGCGATATCCGCAAGCAATGGCGGACTCCCTTGCTGTTTCTCACTGCCCGCAATGAAGAAGTGGAACGCATTGTCGGGTTGGAGCTGGGCGCGGACGATTACTGCGCCAAACCGTTCAGCCCGCGCGAACTGGTGTCGCGCATCCGCGCCATCTGGCGTCGCATGGAGCCGGTCGCCGCCGCGCCGGTGCAAGCCGTCGCCAATCAAGCGCTGTCCTGGGGGCCATGGATTTGCGATGCCGACCGCCTCAAAATCACCTATCACGGGCAGCCGCTCGAACTGACGCGTTATGAATACCGCTTGCTGGAGCTGCTGATCCGCAACCCCGAACGGGTGATGACCCGCCAGCAGCTCATGCAGGCCGCCTGGGAACATCCGGACCATAGCCTGGAGCGCACGGTGGATACGCATATCAAGAGCCTGCGCCAGAAATTGCGCCTGATCGCTCCTGACGATCCGGTGGTCACGCATCGCGGTGTCGGCTACAGCCTGGCGTGAGGTTAAGCCGTGTCCATCTTCCTGCGCATCTGGCTGGCGTTCGCGGTGGTTCTGGTCGCGGGAGGCTGGTTCACCATCAACACCTTGCAGGAGGAAATCCGGCCGAGCGTGCGTCAGGCGATTGAGGACACGCTGGCCGACAATGCCAACCTGATCGCCGGTCTGGTAGTCGAGGACCTGAAATCCGGACGCCTGCAAACGCCGGCGTTCGACCGGCGTATCCGTGTCATGCTCGCCAGACCCTTGCAGGCGCGCATTTGGGGCATCGAAAAGACCGCCGTATCCCAGCAGATTTACATCACCGACGCGCACGGCTTTGTGCTCTACGACTCTGCCGGACTGGCGACCGGCAAGGACTACTCGCACTGGAACGACATCCGCCGCACGCTGGAAGGCCGTTACGGCGCGCGCACGACACGCCGCACGCCCGACGATGAATCGACCTCCACCATGTTTGTCGCCGCGCCGGTGCTGGATGAGGGCAAGCTGATCGGCGTGGTGTCGCTGGGCAAGCCGTCGGCGACCGTGCAGCCGTTCATTGATCGCGCGCGACGGCAGATGCTCGTGCAAGGGCTTTGGGTGGTGGCGCTGTCGCTTGCGCTCAGCGGCGGGGTCGCCTGGTGGCTGCGCCACGCCATTCACCGGGTGGCGCGGTACGCGCGCAGTCTGGGCGCGGGGGAGTCCCGTTCGCTGCATTTCTTTGCCGCGCGCGAACTGAACGAACTGGTGGAGGCCATCGACCGGATGCGACGGGATCTGGAAGACAAGGCCTATGTCGAAAATTATGTCCTGACGCTGACCCACGAGCTGAAAAGCCCGCTGACAGCCATCCAGGCCAGCGCCGAGTTGTTGCAGGAAGAACTGCCCGAAGCCGACCGGCAGCGTTTTGCGATCAGCGTGCGCGAGCAGGCCGACCGGCTGCAACAGCTGGCGGAGCGCCTGCTGATGCTTACCCGGCTGGAAAAGCGGACCGAGCCCTTCACGCTGGAGCCGACGCCGTTACGGGCGGCGGCGGAGGTCTGGCTGCGCCACCACGAACCCCGCCTGCAGCGCAAGCGGATCCGGGTCGAACTCGATGTGCCGGAACCGGTTCGGGTGAGGGCGGAAGCCTTCTGGCTGGAGCAGGCGCTGGCGAATATCCTCGATAACGCGCTCGATTTCCTGCCCGAAGGCGGCTCCCTGAGCCTCCGATGGAGCGAGTCGGGCGGCGATCGCCGTCTGGATATCCGCAATGACGGGCCGACGGTGCCCGATTATGCGTTGGTGCGGGTGTTCGAACGTTTCTATTCGCTGCCGTCGCCGACATCCGGGCGCAAGGGCAGCGGCATCGGCCTGACGCTGGTGACGGAGGTCATGAGCCGCCTTGGCGGACGCGCCGTGCTGACCAACGATCCGGCGGGCGGCGGTGTGACCGTCAGCCTGCATTTTCCCTGAAGTCCGGCCTACGCCGGGCGACCGCTGACGGCCTGATCCCGCGTTATCACGCTGATATTCCCGTTTTCCTCCAGGAACGCCGCGTGCGCGTCTTCGATGCGGGCGCACCCGGCCTCCCGCAGGGCCGCCAGCAACTGGTGGCGGGTCAGGCTGGCGCGCGCCAGCGCCGTGTCAAACAGCTTGCCGTTGTGGATCAGCACCAGCGGCTGTCCTTCCAGCCAGTGCTCCATCGTTTTGCTGCGGAAAACCAGCCGGGAAATGCCCAGGTGCAGCGCCACCAGCACGCCCGCGAGGATCAAACCGCCGGTCAGCGAGTTGTCGCCCGCGTTCATGGCGTTCTGCACGCCGTTGGACAGGACCAGCAGCAAAACCAGATCGAAGGTCGTCAGTTGCCCGACCTGCCGGTTGCCGCTGAGCCGCAAGAGGACCAGCAGGAAGAAATAGATCACGACGCCGCGCACGGCGAGTTCCCACCACGGGACGGACAGGCTCAGCATGCGGAGACTCCCTTGTTTCGGACCACCATAACGGGGATTTCACACCGAATCCACATGGACTTCATCGGGGACGGACCAGCGCTTCACAAGGGCGCGCCAGACTGTCCGCAGCATAACCAACGGAGCTGCGCCATGAAACGATTCCTGTCCTCGAAGATTTCCGTGATCGGAATACTGATTTTCCTGCTGATGATCGGGCTGGGGTTCATCCGTTCCACCGTGGCCGAGCGGCAGGCCGCGAGCAACGGCGTCATGAACGGCATCGCCCGCGAGCATGTGGGCCCGCAAAGCCTGATCGGTCCCGTGGTGATGGTGCCGGTGCGCGAGGTGTTTCCCTGCGAGGGGCACGCCGACAAGACCTGCGGCCGCACCGGCTGGGTCAGCCTGATGCCCGAGCGGGTCGACTGGAGCGGGGTTCTCAATGTGGAGGAAGGCGCGTATCAACGCGGTATTTACAAGGCTATCAGCTATCGGGGAGACCTGGTCGCCCAGGGACGCTTCGATGCCGCGCGCCTGACGGCCGCGCTGTCGCCGCAAGAGGTTGCGGACTGGTCGCGCGCGGAGGTCCGGGTGTATCTCGCCGACATGCGCGGTATGGCCAGTCCGCCCGAGCTGACCGCCGCGCATTATCGCGGACGCATGGATTTCCCGGCGCGGGAGGAATACAACCCGTTGGGCATGTCGTACACGCGGCTGACCCTGGGCGATCAGGCGCAGGCGGTGCTGAACGGTGATTTCCGGGTGAGTTTCCGCATGGAAGGACTGGGCGGCATCCAGTTGCTGCCGGTCGGCAAGGATGTGCGCTGGACCTTGCGCTCGAACTGGCCGGATGCGGGATACCACGGCGCGGCCTTGCCGGCCAAGACGCGCGCGCAGGGCGCGTATCAGGCGGACTGGAGCAACTCCTATGTCGCCAGCCGCAATACCCGCTGGCTGGATTCCTGTCTGGACGAGGCGGACGCCAATGCCTGCAACCAGTTGCGCGCGCGATTGGGTCTGGCGAAGGATGGCAGCCAGCCCTTTGTTTCCCAGGCGCCTTCCGATAACGGCGGCGCGGAAGGCGGCGTCTTCGGTGTGCGCTTCATCCGCGCGGTGGACGTGTACCTGATGACCGACCGCGCGCTGAAATACGCGGCGCTGTTCCTGATGATCAGCTTCGGCGGATTCTTCCTGTTCGAAATCCTGCGCCAACTGCGCATCCATCCGGTGCAGTACACGCTGGTCGGGCTGGCCCAGGGCGTGTTTTACCTGCTGCTCCTCTCGTTCAGCGAGCACATGAGCTTCGGTGTCTCCTATGCGGTGTCCGCTGCCGCGTGCCTTCTGCTTATCATGTTTTACCTGAGTTATGTCCTGCAAGGTATTGTAAGATCATTCATTTTTACCGGAATCATGGCTGCGCTGTATTTCATCCTGTTTCTCATCCTGCAGTCCGAGGACTACACGCTGATGCTGGGTTCGATCCTGGTGTTCCTCCTGCTGGCGGTGACCATGGTGCTCACGCGGCGGGTGGACTGGTACGCCGAAGACGGTGTCGCGGCGCGCACCGTGTAAGGGGGCGCTTGCGTCCCGCTGCGGGATTGTTTAGCGTGGGCAGGCCGGTGCGACAGACGCGCCGGCTTTACCATTCCACAGCAAGGGGTTTGCTGCCATGTACGACTATCTCGTGTTCATCGGGCGTTTCCAGCCGTTTCATATCGCCCACTTGCGCGTCATTCGCGAGGCCCTCGCACAGGCCCGTGAAGTGGTCGTGCTCATCGGTTCCTCGCGCCAGCCGCGCAGCCTGCGCAATCCTTTCACGCTCGACGAACGCATGGCGATGATCCGCGCCAGTCTGGAGCCGTCGGAACAGTCCCGTGTGCATTTGCAGCCGCTCGAGGACTGTCTCTACAACGATGACGTGTGGGTGAAGAATGTCCAGGAGGCGGTGCAGGCGGTGGTCAGCCGGTTCAGGGGCGACAGCGCGCCGCGCATCGGCCTGATCGGCCACCCGAAGGACGAAAGCTCTTATTACCTCAAATTGTTCCCGCAGTGGGCCAGCGTGCCGGTGGAGAACTACCAGTCCATATCCGCGACGCCGTTGCGCGAGGCCTACCTGATGGGCGACATGCCGCGCCGCGAACTGTTTCCGGACGGCGCCTGGTCCTGCCTGGAGGATTTTCGCCGGACCGCCGCCTGGGTCGAGTTGCAGCAGGAAGCGCAGTTCATTGCCCGGTACAAGTCGGGCTGGGCGAACGCCCCTTATGAACCGGTTTTTGTCACGGTGGATGCGCTGGTCATCCAGGCCGGGCACCTGCTGCTGGTGGAGCGCAAGGCGCGGCCGGGCCAGGGCCTGTGGGCCTTGCCGGGCGGTTTCGTCGATCCGAAGGAAACCCTGTTCAACGCCTGCATCCGCGAACTGCGCGAGGAAACCCGCCTGAAAGTGCCCGAGCCGGTGCTGCGCGGGGCGTTACGGGGACAGCAGGTGTTTGACGACCCGTACCGGTCGGCGCGGGGACGCACGATTACCCATGCCTATCATTTTGACTTGAAGCCGGTGGAGCCGGGACTGCCCAAGGTGAAGGGCGGCGACGACGCCAAAGCGGCGTTCTGGGTGCCGCTGTCGGAAGTGCAGCCGGAAAAGATGTTCGAGGACCACTACCACATCATCCGCGCGATGGCCGGGTTGTATTGAGGCCGGGGCCATGCCTGCGAGCGGCGCGCTGCTGTCCGGGATTCCGGGGGACTTGCCGGACGAACTGTTCGACTTACTGGGTCAGGGAAACGGCGTTCGCATTGAACGGATTGTCAGTCGCGGGCATAGCTCGCCACCGGATTTCTGGTATGACCAGGCCGAGGCGGAGTGGGTGATGGTGGTGCAGGGCGCGGCGCGCCTGCGCTTCCGGGAGCCGGAGCGGGTGCTGGCGCTCGGTCCCGGGGATTGGGCGGATATCCGGCCGCACGAAGCGCACCGCGTGGACTGGACCGCGCCGGATGCGGACACGGTCTGGCTGGCGGTGTTTTACCGGCCGGAGTGAGTCCGTCACCCCCCCAGCGTGATCAGCAATTCGCTGACCACCTTCAGCCGCGTCGCCGGTTCCGTCATGTTCACGCCGAAGCGCAGCTTGTCGCCGCCTTCCATGCGGTAGATCGCCGGTTTCCCCTGGATCAGCTTGATCAGGGTCAGCGGCTGCACCTTGGTTTCGCT
Organism: Fluviicoccus sp.; assembly: GCA_041912575.1. Classification (GTDB taxonomy): domain Bacteria; phylum Pseudomonadota; class Gammaproteobacteria; order Pseudomonadales; family Moraxellaceae; genus Fluviicoccus. Next base: position 14,726 of record JAYRMT010000028.1, read on the forward strand.
CGCGAATTCCAGTCGCCCCACCTGCGGTCCGACATCGATCTTCTTGATGCCCAGCGCCGCCGCGCGCAGCTTCAGCCGGTGCGCGGCGAACAGGTTCTTGGTCGGCTCGGGCAGCAAGCCGAAGCGGTCGATCATCTCCACCTGCAATTCATCCAGCGCGTCCAGCGTCTCGGCATGGCTGATGCGTTTGTACAGCAGCAGGCGGTTGTGCACATCCGGCAGGTAATCTTCCGGAATCAGCGCGGAAATGCGCAGGTTGACGTCGGACGTCAGTTCCAGCGGGTGCTCCAGGTTCGGCGTCTTGCCGGAGCGGATCGCCTTCACCGCGCGCTCCAGCATGTCCATGTACAGCGAGAAGCCCACCGCCTGCATGTTGCCGCTCTGTTCCTCGCCCAGCAGTTCCCCGGCGCCGCGAATCTCCAGATCCTGGCTGGCCAGCGCGAAACCCGCGCCCAGATCGTCGGCCTGCGCGATGGCTTCCAGCCGCTTTTCGGCGTCGCCGGTCAGGGCCTTGCGGTTCGGGGTCAGCAGGTAAGCGTAAGCCTGGTGGTGCGAGCGCCCGACCCGGCCGCGCAGCTGGTGCAGCTGCGCCAGGCCCAGCTTGTCTGCGCGATCCATGATGATGGTGTTGGCGGAAGGGATGTCGATCCCGGTCTCGATGATCGTACTGCACACCAGCACGTTGTACTGCTTGTGGTAGAACTGCTGCATCACCTGTTCCAGCTCGCGCTCGCGCATCTGGCCGTGGGCGATGCAGATGCGGGCCTCCGGAATCAGGCCTTGCAGGTCGGCGGCGCATTTCTCGATGGTGGCGACGTCGTTGTGCAGGTAATAGACCTGACCGCCGCGCAATAGCTCACGCAGCACAGCTTCCTTGACGATGGCGGGCGTGCTTTCGTGGACAAAGGTCTTCACCGCCAGGCGCTTGGCGGGCGGCGTGGCAATGATCGACAGGTCGCGCAGGCCGGAGAGCGCCATGTTCAGCGTGCGCGGAATCGGCGTGGCGGTCAGCGTCAGCATGTCGACATCGGCGCGCAGGCGCTTCAGCGCCTCCTTGTGTCGCACGCCGAAGCGGTGTTCCTCGTCGACGATCATCAGGCCCAGCTGCTTGAACTGCACGGATTCCTGCAGAAGCTTGTGTGTGCCGATGATGATGTCGATCCTGCCGTCGGCCAGCGCATCCAGCGCCTGTTGCTGTTCCTTGGCGGTACGGAAGCGCGACAGCACCTCGATGCGCACCGCCCAGTCGGCGAAGCGGTCGCGGAAGTTCTCGAAATGCTGCTGGGCGAGCAGGGTGGTCGGCACCAGCACCGCGACCTGCTTCCCCGCCTGCACGGCGACGAAGGCGGCGCGCATCGCCACTTCCGTCTTGCCGAAACCGACGTCGCCGCAGACCAGGCGGTCCATGGGGCGGGGTGAACGCATGTCCGCCAGCGTCGCGAGGATGGCGTTGGCCTGGTCGGCGGTTTCCTCGAAGGGGAAGCCGCTGGCGAAACGCCGGTATTCCTCTTCCTCGATGCGGAAGGCATGCCCCGGCTTGGCGGCGCGGCGGGCGCTGATGCTCAGCAGCTCGGCGGCGGTGTCGCGGATCTGCTCGGCGGCCTTGCGGCGGGCCTTCTGCCATTGCTCCGAGCCCAGCTTGTGCAGCGGGGCGTGATCGGTGTCGGTGCCGGTGTAGCGGGCGATCAGGTGCAGGCTGCCCACCGGCACGTACAGCTTGGCGCTGTCCGCGTATTCCAGCAGCAGAAATTCCTGGGGCTGGCCGTCCATGTCCAGTGTGATCAGCCCCTGGTAACGCCCCACGCCATGGTCGATATGCACCACCGGCGCGCCCGGCGTCAGCTCGCTGAGGCTGCGGATCGCCAGTTCGGCGGCCGCTTCCCCGGTCGCGGCCTTGCGGCGTCGTCGTTGCATCACACGCTGGCCGAACAGCTGCGACTCGGCAATGACCAGGAAATCCGGCAGCGTCAGTCCACGCTCCAGCGGCGTGACGGTCAGGGCGAGGCGGGCGCCGCTGTCCAGAAACCCCTGCCAGTCGGCCACCACTGCCGGTTTCTCCGGCAGCGCGCGGAACAGTTCCAGCAGGCTCTCGCGCCGTCCCGCGCTTTCGGCGCACACCAGCACGGGTTGGGGGTGCGCGCGCAGGAAGCCCAGCAGATGCGCCAGCGGCTGGTCGCTGCGGGCGTCCACCGGGATGTCGGCGGGCGGCGTGAACGGCAGGACGGTGTTGCCTGCCCGCTCGGCTTCAACCGCGGCATTGACGTTCAGGCGCGCAAAGCCGTTGATCGCTTCAAACAGTTCGTTGTCCCGCAGGAACAGTTTTTCCGGCGGCAGGATCGGATTGAAGCGGTCGTGACGCCGGTCTTCATAGCGGTTGCGCACTTCCTGCCAGAAATGCTCCAGCTGCTGTTGCACGCTGGCCATCACGATCACCAGCGTGTTGGCGGGCAGGTAGGCGAACAGGCTGTCCGTCTGCTCGAAGAACAGCGGCAGGTAGTATTCGACCCCGGCGGCGGCCAGACCGGTGGTCACGTCCTTGTAGAGATTGCAATATTTGGGATCGCTGTCGAAGTGATCGGCCCACTGGTCCTTGAAACGGCGGATCGAGGTCTTGTCGAGCGGGATCTCGCGCGCGGGCAACAATTCCAGTCGCTCGATGGCTTCGGTGGTGCGCTGGTTGTCCGGATTGAACAGGCGCAGGCTCTCGATCTCGTCGTCGAACAGTTCGATGCGCACCGGCGCGTCCGAGCCCATCGGGTAGATATCCATCAGGCTGCCGCGCACCGCGTATTCGCCGTGTTCGTAGACGGTTTCCACGGCGCGGTAGCCGACCTGCTCCAGCCGCTGCCGGGTCTGGTCCTGGTCGAAACGCTGGCCCTTGGCGAGGCTGAAACTCTGCGCGCCCAGCCAGCGCGCGGGCGCGATGCGCTGCACCACCGTGGAAACCGGCGCGATCACCACGCCGCGCTGTTTCTGCGGCAGGGCGGACAGGATGCTCAACCGGTCGGAAATGATGTCCTGGTGCGGGGAAAACTGGTCATAGGGCAGGGTTTCCCAGTCCGGAAAATGCTGAACGGCCGCCTGATCCCCGGCGAAGAAGCGGATTTCTTCCTCCAGCCGGGCGGCCTCCTGGCTGTCCGGTGCGATCAGCAGGACCGGTCCGTCCCAGCGTATCATGGCGTCTGCAATCGCGAATCCGGTCCCGGCGCCCGAGAGCCCGCTCCAGGTCTTGCGGTCCTGTCGCGAGGACGGCAAGGGCGGGACGGGACGGGACGAGGCGAGGGTCATGACGGGTTCTCCGGGCTGGCGCGGGATTGTAGCGAATTTGACGTCCGGAGAAACCGCTCTCATCATGCCCGCGTGGCCTTTTTCCGGACCGATTTCATGCCCTTGCGGACTCCCGCTTCCCTGTCGCATCACTGGTGGCTGCTCATCGGACTGCGGTGGCTGTCCATTGCGGGACAACTGGCGGCGATCTTCGTCGCTGATCGCGTGCTGGGAATTTCCCTGCCCTTGCGGGAATTGCTGGCGGTGGTCTGCGGACAGTTGCTGTTCAACGGCTGGAGCCTCTACCGCCTGCCGCGCGACGCCGAGCATCCGATCCGCCCGGAGACCCTGGCCCTGGCCTTTACCTCGGATATTCTGGCGCTGGCGCTGCAGCTCTATCTCACCGGCGGCGCCCACAACCCCTTCGCCTCGCTGTTCCTGGTGCCGATCGCCATTGCCGGGGCCATGCTGCCGGTCGGCTACACGGCCGGCCTGGTCATTCTGACCCTGTTCCTGTACCGCAGCCTGATGGAGGGTTTCCGGCCGTTGGCGGAACCCGCCGTTCCGCTGCCGGGCGGCCTCTCCTTGCATGAGCTGGGCATGGCGATCAACTTCGTCATCTCGGCCGTCCTGATAGCCGGATTTGTCAGCCTGCTGGCTTACCGCTTAAGGGAAAGCCAACGCGAACTGGCCCGGGCGCGCGAGCGCTCGTTGCGGCAGGAACAGATCCTGGGTTTGGGCACACTGGCTGCTGGGACCGCCCATGAACTGGGCACGCCGCTGAACACCATCGCGGTGCTGGCCGCCGAATTGAAGGACACCGCCCCGGATGCCGGCCGGGAGGATGTGGCGTTGCTGGAGCGTCAGGTGGGCGTGTGCAAGGCCATCCTGTCGAATCTGGTCCGTCAGGTGCGCGGGATGGACTTGGCGGATGATGAGGTTTCACCTGAGGTTTTCATGGATTCAATTTCCAATAAATTCAAAATTTTGAAGCCTGAAATCAAAGTTGGTTATTCGATTGAAATGCGGGATGGTGAAGCGCGAATCCACGTCGGCGGCGTGCTGGAACAGGCTGTCCTCAACGTGCTGAACAACGCGGCGGATGTGTCCCCGCAGGCGGTGGACTGCCGGATTGACGTCGGCGAAGGGCAATGCCGCCTGGACATCCTGGATCGCGGTCCCGGCTTTACCGAGCAGGTCCTGGCCCAGGCCGGCGAGCGCATTGTCAGCACCAAATCCGGACAGGGCATGGGCATCGGCCTGCTGCTCAGTCATGCGACGCTGGAGCGCTACGGCGGCGACCTCAGTTATCATCCCCGTCCTGGCGGCGGCGCGATTGCCCGCATCCGCCTGCCCCTCTGCGGGTATCCGCCGCTGAGTCCCGAAGGAGCCGACGATGATTGACGAAAAGCCGCTGATGCTGGTGACCGATGATGACGAAACCTTCCGACGCGTGCTGCTGCGCGCCATGGAACGGCGGGGCTTCGAGGTCATGGCGGCAGCCGATGTGGCCTCCGCGCTGAGCCTCGCCACGGCCAGCCCGCCCGAACTCGCGGTGGTGGACCTGAAAATGCCTGGGGAGTCGGGGCTGGAGCTGGTCAAGGCGCTGCATGCGCTGGACGCGGAAACTCGGATCGTCGTTCTGACCGGCTACGCCAGCATCGCCACGGCCGTGGAGGCGATCAAGCTCGGGGCGACCCATTACCTCGCCAAACCCGCCACGCCGGATGAAATCCTGGCCGCTTTCGAGCGCCGGGAAGGCCAGACG
>JAYRMT010000029.1:0-19317 GCA_041912575.1 Fluviicoccus sp.
AAGGACTCGGCGCTGGCGCAGGCCTTCGGCGGCGACCTGAAGGGGAAGCTGTCGCTGGCGCTGTATGCGCTGGGGATCGGGCTGAGCCTGTTGGACAGCCGCGCGGGCTTCGCGGTGTTTACCGGGGTGGCGCTGATGTGGCTGGTGCCGGACCGAAGGATGCACAGGGCGCTGGGGCAGGGATGAACAGCTTTTCCCGGAGGTGGGCTTTGAGCCGCTCGTGCAGGACCAACAATTGGCTCCCCGCTGGCCTATACTTTTCCCACCACACTCTCCCCGGAGACCCGGTCTGGAGGCCCCATGCCCGTTGCCGCCCTGCCCCGCGCCCTGCTGCTCTTGCTGCCCTTGCTGACCGCCCCGGCGCTGGCGGGACAGGAATATACCCAGCAATCCGCCCACTGGCCGGACAGCGGCTCCCTGCGCTTTTTTGACCTGGGGGGATTGCCCATGCGCGCCCCCACCGATCTGGAGGCGCTGCGGAAAATTCCCCCCAAGCCCAGTGACCTGCACTGGGATGCCGACCGCCAGATCCTGACCGTTGACTTCAGCGACGGCACGGCCCGGCAATCCCGGCTGACCGTGTTCTACCGGAAAGGCGAAGCCGACTGGCTGTTTTTTGACGGCCCTGCCGTGCTGGACGGCCGGACTAATTTCACTTACCCGCCGTACCGCTTCCTCGGCTGGTCCGCCAACATGGGCCAGCTCTACACCGACAAGGACGAGCGGTTCTATGCCATGCGGGAAGCCGACCGGCTGCGGACGATCGTGTCGCTGCACGGCCAGACCCGCTGGCAGGACATCCCGGAGCTGGGCGCCTTCACTCCCTGGTCCGACAAGGAGCGGACCGTCGGCAAGGCCGTGGAGAAAGGGGATGCCGACGCCGTAAAGCAGGCTCTGGAGGGGCTGGAGCCACCCAGGTTCGGCTGGCCCGCCCTGCTGCTGAACGAATTGCGGCGCTTCCACGAGCCGCAGCCCGACCTGAAACGGCTGGAGCGCGAATTCAAGGCCGCCAAGGGCAACCCGGAGGCCCGTCTGGCCGCGTTCGCCAATACCCTGCAGGTCATGCGGCAATGGACCCGGTTCCGCGAGGAAGATGAGAGGGTCTTGGGCAGCCTGTACGCCGACTACCCGGGCATGCCGGCCTCGAACGCGGTTTACAACCGGCTGGGCGAGTTGGTGGATGACCAGCGCCCGGTCGTTGCCCGCGAATACGCCGCCCTGCTGAAGACTGCGCCGGATACGCTGCCGCCGGGGGAGGCGCTGTTCCGCCATAGCGTGAACGACCTGCTGGCGTGCAGCCAGCCGACCGTTAGCCCGCACGCACGCCGGATCACCATGCGGTGGTTCGGCAACCTGGATCTGGACGCGCTCTTCACGGATGCGCCTTCGGACTATCGCCGTGACCTGACCACCTCGATCAGGCTGCTGAAGGACTCCATCAAGGAATGGATGCTGCTCGGCACCCCGGCGCAAGCATACGAACCTCCGGTCCTGAAAGATCGCCTTTACCCCGAGCCGGGACCGCTTTCCCTGAAACTGTCGGCCGAGCCGTGGAACACGGCCAAGCTGCATGCCGAGGCCTACCCGGTACAAGTTCTCCAGACGAGCACCAGTACCTACGCCAACGGCGACGCGGCCTCGCGTCAAGCCGAGTGGGAAAACGCCAAGCGTGACCTGCAGCGCGTAGAGGAGGAACTGGCCGCGATGGAGGGCGCGCCGCTGGGGCGGGAGGTTCAGGGCGGAGCCAACGTCGCCATCCATCGATTTGAATCCGCCGACGGACGTACCGGTTATTCGCAGGTGGAAATGCCGGTCACCTACCGGTTCGGCGTGGGCGAGGATGCGCGCGCCCGTGAAGCCCGCCGCACCGAACTGTTGTCCCGCCAGGCCAACCTGCAGCGCTGGGTCAAGGCCGGACCGGTCGGGGCGGAATCGACAAAAGTGGAGACCTACACGGTGGACAGCGTGGCTTACAAATACTGCGGAACCCACCTCCTTCCGATCACCCTGTCCCTGGGCAACCGCTCCGCATCCGCCGAGGCGGAATGGAAAATCCACTGCTCCAAAGATTATTCCGTGGGTAATCTGTCGGCTTGGGAGTCCCGGATGCGCTATCAGGATCCCGTCAATTTCGCGAACGGAATGATCCCGGCCATCCGCGCAGCCGCCTCCCGGCTGGTAGCCGACAGCGACGATGCCGATGCGCCGTGGATCCGTTACTGGTTGGGCACCGGCCCCCTGCCGGAAGTTGGCGGGCTGTCGGTGATCACCGCGCTGGCCCGTAGCGATAACGGGGAGCCGACCCCCTTCTGGAAAGACGATGTCTGCGCCAAGGCCAACCACTAGACAGCCCGGCATCCGGCATGGGCGGGTTCCCGCTAGTCCGGATCCCGCATCCCCTCCACCGGGTCCAGCCCCGTCAGCTGCTGGATCGCCGCCAGCGTCTCCCCGTCCAGCACCCATTCCGCCCGCCGCGCCGAGGCCGTCAGCGCCGCACCGAAGGTCAGCCGCTGCCGCTCGTCCTCCTGCACCAGCCCCAATTCCCGCAAGGTCGCAATGAACTGCCGGAAGCTCACCGGATCGAAGAAATCCGGAGCATTGCCCTCGTAGAGCAGTGCCAGGCGTTGCGCCAGCAATGAACCGGTTTCCGCCAGCTTCGCCGCGTCGATGCGCCCGCTGCCCGCCCGCGCCAGCACGCACAGGGTCAGGTAGTAGCGCTCCAGCGTCGGCCGGGCGATGGCCCCCAGCAACGCCAGCTGCCGGGACTGCGGCGTGTGCGGTTCCGGCGCGACCAGGCGCGGACCATCCAGCGTCAGCAGCCCCGCCCCGGCCAGCAGAGGGACAACCGCGCGCAGGCGCTCGTCCACGGTCTCCGCCGCGCCCGACAGGAACAGCTCCGCCTGCAGGTAGGGGTAGAGCATCGCCGCCAGCTCCTCCACGTCCTGCAAGGGCAGCACCCGGTTGGTCTGCAGCACGCTGGCGAGCAGCGCGGGCAGGATGAACACGTGCAGCACGTTGTTGCGGAAATAGCTCAGGAACACCGCCTCACCGTCCGGCGCGGCCAGCAGGTCGCCCATGGCGTGCGGGATGCGCCGCACGGCGTTCAGCTGCTCGCCGTAGGCAATCAGCTCCGGCGCGGAGAGATCGGTGAGGCTGGCGTCAGGGCCGGTCAGCGCCCGCGCCAGCCGCAGGTACAGGTCCAGCTGGCCGAGCAGCAGCGATTCTTCCAGCGTGTGCTTGGGCGCGGCCAGCAGCACGGTGCTGAGCAGGGTGACCGGGTTCACCGCCACGCTGTCGTTGATGCGGCGGTTGATGCGCTGCGCCAGCCGCCCGACGCTGCGGTACAGCCAGTCCGGCGCGTGGATGCCGTCCCACTCCGCCTGTTCCCAGTCGGGACAGTCTTCGCGAAAGTGTTCATCGAGGCGGATCGGTTCGCCGAAGTTCAGCGCGAGGCGGCCGTAGCCCTTGCGCGCGCGGCGCAGCGTCGCCAGCAGCGCGGTCACCGATTCCTTTTTCTTGCCAGCGCCCTGCATCTCGCCGACATAACTGGCGCGTTCGATCAGCCTTTCATAACCCAGATAGACCGGTACGAAGGCCAGCGGTCGCCGGTGGTCGCGCAGGTAACTGCGCGCGGTCATCATCAGCATGCCCATGCGCGGCGGCAGCAGGAAACCGGTGCGCGAGCGCCCGGCCTCGATGTAGTAGGCGACGGGAAAGCCCGCCTGCGTCATCGCGTGCACGTACTCGGTCAGCACCGCGCCGTAGAGCGGGTTGTCCTTGAAGGTGCGGCGCAGGAAGAAACCGCCGCTGCGGCGGATCACCGGGCCGATCACCGGCACGTTGAGGTTGATGCCGGCCGCGCTGTGCGGCGGCATCAGGCCGCGCTTCATCACGGTGTGGCCGACGATCAGGCCGTCCAGCTGGCTGCGGTGGCAGGGCAGGTAGACCAGGCGGCAGTCTTCGCTGACCGCCTCGACGCGGCTGAAATTCCGCACGTCGATGCCGTCGTACTGCTTGCCGAGAAACCAGTCCAGCCCCAGCTCCATGGCGCGGATCACCGGGTAGGCGTAGTCGGCGGCGATCTCGCGCACATAGCCGCGCGCCTGATGGCGGACCTCGGCGAGGGGTTGGCTGTTCGCGGCGGACTGTTCCGACATCGCGGCGCGCACGGCGGGGCCGCGCAGTATCTGCGTGGCCAGATTGCGCTGGTGCGACAGGTCGGGGCCGAGCACCAGTTCGCGCTGGCGGCGGAAATGCACGCGCAGGATGCGCGCGGCCAGCCGGGTCAGCGCGGCGGCGTCCTGCCCCGGACGGCACAGTTCGCGCAGCGACAGCGGCTGCCCGAAGCGCACCACCGCTTCCTTGCCGTTGAGGGCGACCATGGCCGCCTGCGCCACCGGCCCGGCCAGCGCCCAGGTGTCGCGGGTCAGCAGGCGCAGGATGGAGGATTCGTCGTCCGGCGCGCGCCCCCAGAACACCGAGACCGGCACCAGCAGCACGTCGAGCCCGTCATGGTCCATCACGGCGGCGGCCAGACGGCGCAGCCGGTCCGGGTAGGCGGCGGCGGGTCCGCCGTCTTCGGGCGTCGGGGCGGTCAGCACCAGGCAGGACTCGTCCTCGCGCAGGTGCGGAGACGCCATGGGCAACGCCAGCGGCGGCAGGCCAAGCGCTTCGATCTCGGCTTCGATCAGCCCGCGATTGGCCCAGGACGGCTGGTGCAGCACATAGCAGACCGGCCGCAGCGGGTCGCTGCGCACGGCCGCCAGCGGCGCGGGATCGCGGCGGGGTTCGGTCCAGGCGGCCAGCAGCGGCTTGGCGAGGCGGGCCGTCCGTGCGCGCAACCGGTCACGCAGGCCATCGGGTTTCAGCATCGGCATCTCCGGAGGCGGCGGGCAAGACAGCCCGACGACAGCCGATCATGGCCCGAGCATGTGCTCGGTTTCAAGCGCAGGGGAATCTCAGCGCATCACCGGCACCCGGATCTCGCAGCGCAGGATGCCGGTGGCCGGATCAAAGGAGCCGCCGACCGGCACGTACTCGTAGGGCGGCGTCCCGGCGTGCCGGTAGCCGCTGGCGGGCAGCCAGTCATTCATGAGCGCATGCCAAGTATCGCCCAACTGCATCGGATGTCCCTCGAAGCGCGTCACCGCGTACAGGCCGCCCGGCAATTCAGTCATCCTCGCCCCGCCGGTCGGGACATAGCCCGGCGGCGCTTCCACCCCGGCGTCATAACGGCACTGTTCCGGCGGCGTGAGGCCCGGATGATCCAGGCTGATGCCGTAGCGCGCCCGGCCCATAAAGCCTTCCTGCTCCATCCACGCCGCCACGGTGGTGCGCCAGAACGGCTCGATGCCCGCCCCGTACGGCCCGGTGTACCGCAAGCACGCCACTTTAACGGGCGGCAAATCCAATACTTCGACAATCATCACACTTTCCCGACGAACGGCGACGGTCGCCCCTTGCAACCGCCCGGCCGCAGCCTCATTTCCCGTTCAATACCACAGCCGTTCCCGCCGAGGAAGCGCCTGCCGCGCCGCAGGCCCGTCGCCCATGAAAATCCGTCCCGTCCTGATCGTCTTCCTGTCCCTGCTCGTGCTGGTGCACGGCTACGTCGGCCTGCGCCTGCTGCCCTGGTTGCCGCTGCCGCTGGCCGTGCTCGGCGGCGTCTGGCTGGCGCTGTCCTGCCTGCTGATGCCGATGGTGCCGCGTTTCTGGCGCACGCATCATCCGCTGCTGGCCTGGCTGTCCACGCTGTCGATGGGCATGTTCTCGTGGTTCTTCGTGCTGACCCTGTTGCGCGATGTCGGCCTGGGCCTGTGGGGCGTGCTGGGCGGCGAGGCCTCGGACCGCATCACCGCCCTCACCGCGCAGGGCGTGGCCGGCGCCGCGCTGCTGGCCACCCTGCTCGGCCTGTTCTTCGCCCGCCGCACCGCGCCGGTGAAAGACGTCGATATTCGGCTGCCCGACCTGCCGCCCGCGCTGGACGGCTTCACCATCGTCCAGCTCAGCGACATCCACGTCGGCCCCACCATCAAGGGCGATTACCTGGAAGCCATCGTGACGCGGGTCAACCGTCTGAACGCGGACGCCGTGGCGATCACCGGCGACCTGGTGGACGGCAGCGTGCGCGAACTGGCGGAGCACACCGCGCCGCTGGCGCGCCTGCAGGCGCGCCACGGCGTCTTCTTCGTTACCGGCAACCACGAGTACTACTCCGGCGCGCTGCCGTGGATCGAGGAGCTGCGGCGGCTGGGCCTGACGGTGCTGCTGAACGAGCACGTGGCGCTGGACCACGACGGTCATCCCGTCACGCTGGCCGGGGTGACCGACTATTCCGGGCACCTGTTCCACGAGGACCACCGCAGCGATCCGCACGCCGCGCTGGCGGGCGCGCCGGCGCACGGGCCGAAAGTGCTGCTGGCGCACCAGCCGCGCTCCGCGAAGGCGGCGGCCGAGGCCGGGTTCCATGTGCAGTTGTCGGGGCATACGCACGGCGGGCAGTTCTGGCCGTGGAACCATTTCGTGCCGCTGCAGCAACCGTTCGTGGCCGGGCTGCGGCAATGGGGGGAACTGCAGGTCTACACCAGCCGGGGCACCGGCTACTGGGGGCCGCCGATGCGCTTCGGCGCGCCGTCGGAGATTACGCGGGTGCGGTTGCGGCGGGGGTGACGGCCGATCGGTCGATAGGACACGCGCACGGTGGAAACTCGGCACGGCTCGGGCTATGTTGTGGGACTCCCTGCCACGGCCCGCACCGAAAACGCCATGACGCCATCCCGTATTTCCCACGCCATTCGCCTCGCGGCGCTGCTGGCAGGCTTCGCACCGTCCCCGTCCGCCCTCGCGCAGCCCGAGATCCAGGGCATCTCCTTTTTCCACAAGGACTGGGAGATCGCTTGCGACAACACCGGGACGTGCCGGGCGGCCGGCTATCAGAAGGAAGACGAGGACGATAATCCGCCGGTGTCGGTGTTGCTGACCCGCCGCGCCGGACCCGGGCAAGCGGTGACCGGGGAGCTGCAACTGGGGACCTACAGCGACGAGGAACCCGCCTGGCAGAAGCAACGCGCCCCCTTGTCACTCCGGATGGAGATCAACGGGAAATCACTGGGCGACGTGGCTGTCGACAAGAAGACCGCCACCGGCAAGCTCTCCGCGCGGCAAACGCGCGCGCTTCTGGACTCGCTGGGCCGGAAGAGCGATATCCGCTGGTCCCTCGGAAAATCCGTCTGGACGTTATCGGATGACGGCGCGGCAGCCGTCCTGCTGAAAATGGATGATTTCCAGAAGCGGATCGGCACCACCGGCGCGCTGACCCGCAAGGGCACGCGGAATGAAGACCAAGTCCTGCAGGCCGCCGCGCCGCCGGTGATCGTCGCGGTCACTCCCCCCAAAACCTCCCCGGCCGACCAGCGCGCGGGCGACCGGAAGACCCCCGCGTTGCTGCAGGCGCTGAGAAGCACGACCACGGCCGATGACTGCATGGATCTCTTCGATGAGGACAAGGAGATCAGCCTGACGTTCAACCGGCTGTCCAGGGACAAGCTGGTGGTATCCGCACGCTGCTGGATGGCGGCCTACAACGAGGGCATCGGCTCCTGGATCATCAACGCCCAGGGGGCTCCCGCTCCGGTCCTGGTCACCATCAACGGGAACGGTTTCGAGGACGGCGCCATCAGCGAGGACCAGAAAGGACGGGGATTGGGCGATTGCTGGGCGCATGAAACCTGGACCTGGAACGGCGCGGACTTCATCCATACGGCATCCACCACGTCGGGCATGTGCAAGCTGGTCGCACCGGGCGGTCCCTGGGATCTGCCCACCCTCGTCACTGTCGTGAAAAAACCCGGGCGCTAGCCCCGCGCGATGCCGAAGCCCCCTTTTGACCCCTGCACGGAGGCTGTCATGACCCTGACGGTTGCCATTTACCTCTTCCCCGACGTCGAAGTCCTCGACTTCGCCGGTCCGTACGAAGTCTTCACCACCGCCGCGCGGGTCCACGCCCGCCGTCAGCCGGAAGCGCCGCCCCTGTTCCGCGTCTTCACCGTCGCGACGACCGGCGACCCCGTCCGCGCGCGCGCCGGACTGGAAGTTAACTCTGATTACATTATCGACACCCATCCCCGGCCGGACGTGCTGATCATCCCCGGCGGCGTGGTGGACGCGGAGCTGGAAAAACCGGAGGTCATCCGCTGGATCGCCGGGCAGGCGTCACACGCCCGCCTCACCGCCTCGGTCTGCACCGGCGCCTTCCTGCTGGCCCGGGCCGGTCTGCTCGACGGCAGGACCGTGACCACGCACTGGGAAGACATTCCGGACCTGCGCGCGCGCTTTCCGGCGCTGACCGTGAAGGAAGATTGCCGCTGGGTGGATGAAGGCGAGATCGTCACTTCGGGCGGCATTTCAGCGGGCATCGACATGAGCCTGCATCTGGTGGCGAGGCTGGCCGGGCGGGCGCTGGCGGTGGCGACGGCGCGGCAGATGGAGGTGGTGTGGCGGGAGGCCTGATCACCCCCGCTTCGGATGCTTCACCCCCCGCTGCGCCACCGCCGTGAACGGATCTTCCGGCCAGGGATGCTTGGGATAGCGCCCGCGCAAATCCTTGCGCACGTCGGCATAAGCATTGGCCCAGAAGCTGGCCAGGTCCTGCGTCACCGCCACCGGCCGTTGCGCGGGTGACAGCAGATGGATGGTCAGCGGCACCCGCCCGTTCGCCAGCTTCGGCGTCGCCATCAGCCCGAACATTTCCTGCAGCTTCACCGCCAGCACCGGACAGGGATCGGCCGTGTAATCAATGGCGATCCGCGACCCGGTCGGCACCTCCAGCTGCGTCGGTAGCTCACGGTCCAGCGCCTGCTGGTGCGACCAGTCCAGCATCGCCGACAAGGCTTCGTGCAGCGGGAATTTCGCCAGATGGCTGAAGCGGGTCACGCCGTCCAGCCACGGACCCGCCCACGCGCCGAAGGTGTCCGCCAGCGCCGTCTCGCTGACATCCGGCCACTGTTCCGGTTCGAGCTTGTGCATCAGCCCTACCCGTGCCTGCCACTGCCGCAGGCCGTCGGTCCACGGCAGCAGGGCCACTCCCGCCTCGCGTACCGCGTCCACCAGCACCCGCCGCACCTGCTCCGGTGAGGCCGAGGCCAGCGGCCGGTCTTCCAGCACCAGCGCGCCCAGCACGCGCTGTTCGCGCGCCTGCACCGCCTGTGCGGCGCTATCCCAGCTGACGAATTCCTCGCGGCGGATCGCGCCGCCCAGCACGTCTTCCAGATCGCTCACCCGCACCGTCGCGGCCAGATAGATCTTCGCCTCCCGCGCCTGCCCGTCCAGATCGGCCACCACCAGCCACGGCTCGCGCGCCAGGCGGTCCTCGTCGGGCAGGAAGGCGCCGCGTCCGTTGGCCAGCACATAGCGCGCCGGACCGCCGGGCCGCCGCTGCGCCACCCGGTCGGGGAAGGCCCAGGCCAGCAGCAGTCCCGCGGCTTCGCTATCGCCGCGCTCCCGCGACGCACCGCTGCGCTCATACAGCCGTCGCGCGCCTTCGCGCACCAGCTTCAGCCGACCGCGATCCACCCCGCCCGGCGCGTGTTCCCCCTGTACCAGCAGCAGCCGGTCGTGCAGGTCCGCGCCATGGCCCTTGGGCAGCAGGTCGCGCTCGGACAGCAGCGCCGCGAGGTCGGCGGCCAGTTCCCCCAGCCCGCGTTCCCGCCCGCGCAGCACCATGTGCGCCAGACGCGGCGTCAGCCCCAGTTTCAGCATGGCGCGGCCGTGGGCGGTGATGACGCCCTTGGCGTCCAGTGCGTCGAGGAGTTGCAGCAACTGCACCGCCTGCCCCCAGGCGGCGGCGGGCGGTACGTCCAGCCAGGCCATCGTCGCCGGGTCGGACACGCCCCATTGCGCCAGCTCCAGCACGGTGTCGCACAGGTCGGCCTGGGCAATTTCCGGCGTGGCGAACGGCGCGAGACGGCTATGTTCGTCTTCCCCCCACAGGCGGATGCACACGCCCGGTCCCAAGCGCCCGGCGCGGCCCTTGCGCTGCTCGGCATTGGCGGCGGACAGGCGGCGGGTCACCAGCCGGGTCATGGCGCTGCCGGGGTCATATTCCGGCGCGCGCACGAATCCGGCGTCGATCACCACGCGCACGCCCTCGATGGTGAGACTGGTCTCGGCAATGGCCGTGGCCAGCACCAGCTTGCGCTGCCCGGCGGGCGGCGGCGCGATGGCGTAGTCCTGCGCCTCGCCCGCCAGTTGTCCGTAGAGCGGGGCCAGTCGCACATCGTCCGGTAAGCCCTCTTCCAGCCGCTCGGCCAGACGGCGGATTTCCCCTTCGCCGGGCAGGAACACCAGCACCGAACCGGGCTCCGTGGCCAGCGTCTGGCGGATCACCATGGCGAGATGGTCCAGCCACGGGGTGCGGCCCGGCGCGCTGTAGCGGATCTCCACCGGATGCATCTGTCCCGGGCAGCGCAGCACCGGCGCATTGCCCAGCAGGCGGGCGATGGGCGCGGCGTCCAGCGTCGCGGACATCACCAGCACGCGCAGGTCCTCGCGCAGCACCTGCTGGCATTCGCGCACCAGCGCCAGCCCCAGGTCGGCCTGCAGCGAGCGTTCGTGGAATTCGTCGAAGATGACGATGCCGTAGCCGGTCAGTTCCTCGTCGCCTTGCAACAGGCGGCTGAGGATGCCCTCGGTCACCACCTCGATGCGGGTGGCGGCGGACACGCGGGTGTCGAGGCGGGTGCGGTAGCCGACAGTCCTGCCGACGTCCTCGCCCCGTTGCGCGGCCATGTAGCGGGCGGCGGAACGGGCGGCCAGGCGGCGCGGCTCCAGCATCACGATCTTCTGTCCGGCCAGGAAGGGGGCGTCGAGCAGGGCCGGCGGCACGCGCGTGGTCTTGCCGGTGCCGGGCGGGGCTTGCAGCACGGCGGCGTTTTTTTGC
Source organism: Fluviicoccus sp. (assembly GCA_041912575.1). Lineage (GTDB taxonomy): Bacteria > Pseudomonadota > Gammaproteobacteria > Pseudomonadales > Moraxellaceae > Fluviicoccus. The sequence continues at coordinate 10,937 of JAYRMT010000029.1, forward strand.
TCCAGCGTGGTCAGCAACTGCGGGAGGATGGCGTCGATGGGGAGGGGCATGAATCCGTGGTCCGGCGGCGCAAAATGCGGATTATAGGCTTGATCGATACCCCGTTGACGTCACAAACTCCTGGGAAAAGCAGGAGGCTGTATGAGAACCAACTACGTTCTGATCGACTACGAGAATGTCCAGCCCGAGACCCTCTCGGAACTGGCCAAGGATCATGTAAAAGTGATGGTGTTTGTCGGAGCCAATCAGACCAAAGTCAACTTTGAGGTTGCCGCATCGCTTCAGGCCATGGGCGATCGCGCCCAGTACATCAAAATCTCGAGCTCCGGTCCGAATGCCCTGGATTTCCATATCGCTTTCTATATCGGCATGATCGCAGGGCGCGATCCCGACGCCTACTTCCACATCATTTCCAAAGACACCGGCTTTGATCCGCTGATCCAGCATCTCAAGACGCGCAAAGTGTTGGCCTGCCGATCCAAGACTATCAACGACATGCCCATGGTTAAGGCGGCCAACTCCAAGACGCCGGATGAGCGGATCGAGGCGGTGATTGCGGATCTCAAACGACGTGGAGCATCCCGGCCTCGCGCCATCAAGACTTTGACCAGCACAATTGCATCCATCTTCCAGAAGAAACTTTCCGAACAGGAAGTCTCCGAGTTGATCATCAACCTCCAAAGCAAGGGCTTTATCACCCTCACGGAAAACAAGGTGGCCTATTCGCTACCTGCCTGATAAATATCACAGCGACTGTTATTGCCATGAGCCACGACATCCTGCTGATCCACCCCGCCCATCCGATACCGCCGGATTTCCTGCTGACCGACCGGGAGCCCCTGCTGCCGCTCGGCGCGCCGGACCGGGTCCGCTCCCATATCCTGAATGCCTTCCCGCAAACCGACTGGTCCGACCCCGCCTGGGGCATCTGGGAACAGGACACAGACGGGATCGAATTCAATCTGGGTCACGATGCCCCCGTCACCACCCTCATGCTGCATGTCCGCGCTGGACCGGAGACGCTGGAGCGCATACTGGCGTTCTGCCGGTCACTGGACTGGACCGCCGCGGACTGCGCCACCCGAACCGTTCTAGGCGCGCGACGCGCATGACCTCTCGCCATAAAACCCGACAATTACCTTAATTTTCATAAGGTTAAATACTGTCTTCCGGCGCGGCAATTCCCGACTTTTTTACTCATCTATCTCTTTGAAAAACAATAAGAATTGTTCTTGTTTTCGGTAAAAATTTAGTGCTTCACAACGCATACGGGTGGGTGTATAAATATTGCAAAGACCTTATTTTTCATGTGGAGAAATGATCATGAACTGGCGTCTGGCCGCTGTTATCTTTGCAATTACTTCCGTCGTCGTGATTGGCAGCATCATGGTGGCCGTGATGGCTGCCGGGTATACCGAAGCGAATGGCGTGCTTTTCTCGGTGGTGGTGGGTCTGATCGTTTCCCTGCCAGCGACTTACATGGTGACCAAGCAGATGATCAAGTTCATCAACAGCAATCCGTATCACTGAGAGTTTGCCTGTCCGTCTGGCGACCGGACGGACGGGTTCTTTTAGGCCGCTGGCAACGCCGGAGTTTCGGACTCCGGCGTTGCCGTTTCAGGGGCTGAAGGCATAGCAGCCGTAGCAGGTTCAGCCCGCCACATCAAACTGCGTCTCGAAAGTGCTCCATGTGATGCGGAGCACTTCCTGCGCGCCGGTGCGCAGCAGCGACTCCAGATCGGCCGGGCTGGCGTTCGGATTGCGGGAATAGGCGAACAGCACGTCCCCGTCCACCAGCCCGGTGACAAAACCGACCTTGCCGGCCACGATGCTGACCGCCGCCGCCTCGCCTTCTTTCGGCTGGTGCAGCGGCACCAGCAGGATCGGACGACGGTTGCGGACCTTGCGGCCCTTGATCAGGCTTTCACGGGGACGTAGCGGAAAAACGGCCTCGGCGGGTTTCCAGGACTGGCTCATCGGGGGTTCCTCGGGCGGTTCGGAATGACTGCATTTTTGCAGAGTATCCGCCCGTCCGGTTTCCCGGGCAAGGGTGCTTTCCCGCATGCGGGAGGACTGCTATTGTCGGGCGAAAAGACCGCCCCGCCCTTGGGTAGGGGACCGACATCGCATATCACCCGGATATCCGAACATGACCTTTAAAGAACAGGGCCTGAGCCTCCTGCTGGCCGGCAGCACCGGCGTCGTCGGGCAGGAAGTCCTGCGGCTGGCGCTGGCCGATCCCCGCATCTCCCGCGTCGTGGCCCCCACCCGGAGGCCCTTGCCGCCCCACCCCAAGCTGGAAAACCCGGTCGTCGACTTCGCCAGCCTGCCGGCGGATGCGCCGTGGTGGCGGGTGGATGCCTCCATCTGCACGCTGGGCACCACCATCAAGGTCGCCGGGTCGAAGGAAGCCTTCGCCGCCATCGACCGCGATCTGGCGCTACGCATGGCGCAACTGGCGCGGCAAGGCGGCGCGACCCGGTTCGGGCTGAATTCCTCGCTGGGCGCCAGTCCGACCGGCAACTTCTACCTGAAGACCAAGGCGGAGGCCGAAGCGGGTATACGGTCGCTGGGTTATGCGAGCTATGTGATCGTACGGCCGTCGCTGATCGACGCGAAACGCGGCGAAACGCGTCTGGGCGAGGAAATCGGACTGGCGGCGATGGGCCTGTTCAAGCCGCTGGTGCCGAAGCGTTACCGGGCGGTGAAGCCGGAAGCGATTGCGCGGGCGTTGCTGGAGGGGGTGATCGCGGGCAGGCCGGGGGAAGACATCGTGGAGTCGGAGCGCTTGCAGTGAAACGGCGCCGGACACCCACAGAGACTGCAGTATGAATCCGTCTCCGACATCATTCTTATTGCTGGGCGGCGCATTTGTGTTGCTGGTCGCGGTGACCTACGGGATTCAGCGGCGGGCGGCGGCGCGCCCGCTGAGCGTGACGTGCCCGGTGTGCGGAGTCGTGCAGATCGGCTTGCGCAAACCCGAATCGCTGGGGCAGCGCCTGCGCGGGGGGTATACCTGTCCGGGTTGCGGGGCGAGGTTGGACCGGTGGGGGAAGCCGACGGGGCGGTAGCGATCAACAGATGCTGCCGCCAACTTTCGGCAGTGATACACTGAATGCACCGTATTACATGTCATGCACGGTGAATCATGTCCACCACCATATCCATGCGCGTCGATGACGCGTTGGCGCACCAATTGGACCTGCTAGCGAATTCCATGGGGCGCAGTCGCACCTATGTGGTCACCGAGGCCATCCAGGCCTATGTGCGCGAGCAGGCCTGGCAGGTGCAGGAGATCCGGGATGCCTTGAAGGAAGCGGAGTCCGGCGATTTTGCTGACGATGCGGATGTCGATGCCGTGATGGGCAAGTGGCGCGACCATGCGGGTTAAGTGGCTGCGAACGGCGCTACGGAATCTGGACGAGGCGGCGGAATGGATCGCGCGGGATAATCCAGCGGCGGCGGCTGGATTCGTCATCGCCGTTCGGGAAACGGTGGATCGGCTGGCGGCTTATCCGGCCATGGGGAAGGCGGGACGGGTGGCGGGGGTGCGGGAAATGCCGGTTCAGGGGTATCCGTATCTCATTCCTTACCGGGTGGTTGGGGAAGAACTGCAGGTGTTGCGGGTGTTTCATGTGAGGCAGCAGAGGCCGGGGGAATGGTCTCGAGAATGAGCATTCGCCGAACGGGTGCACAGTGACGCAAATGACTGTTACCAAGGCAAAGGGAATTTTCTAATGGCTGCGCGCATTATTTGGTTCTTGGCTACTATCACGCTTGCTTCGACGGTCTTCCTGGGATATGCCGCCCACCGGGATCGCGATGCACAGTCTCTTGCCATGCAGGCATGTGAAGCCATCCCTAGGGGGGCATCGCGAGTACAAGCGGAAGCCAAACTCAATGCCTTCGGCAGCCCGGTCCACGAAAACGCTGATGTTCTCACCATCCGATTTCCCGGCGCCGGAGTCGATTGGTGGAATTGCAACCTCACCCTTCTGAACGGCAAGGTCGCATCGCACGAGGTCAACAAGGTCGATTAGAAACCTTGGGCGCATTTTCTCTTACACATCAATCGCCTCTGCCGACCCCGCCTTCTTCCGCAACTCGAACTTCTGGATCTTCCCGGTGGACGTCTTCGGCAACTCCCCGAATTCCACCGCGCGCGGCACCTTGAACCCCGCCAGATGCTTGCGGCAATGGTCCACGATCTCCGCCGCCGTCACGCTCGCCCCCGCTTTCAGTTCAATAAACGCGCACGGCGTCTCCCCCCACTTCGGATCCGGCCGCGCCACCACCGCCGCCGCCATCACCGCCGGATGCCGGTACAGCACATCCTCCACCTCGATCGAGGAAATATTTTCCCCACCGGAAATGATGATGTCCTTGTTGCGGTCCTTGATCTTCACGTAGCCGTCCGGATGCAGCACCGCCAGGTCGCCGGTGTGGAACCAGCCGCCCGCAAAGGCCGCTTCGGTGGCCGAGGGATTCTTCAGGTAGCCTTTCATGGTGATGTTGCCGCGGAACATCACCTCGCCCATGGTCTCGCCGTCGGCGGGCACGGGTTGCATGGTCACGGGGTCCAGCACCGTCATGCCGCGCTGCAGGTGGTAATGCACGCCCTGGCGCGCATTCAGGCGGGCGCGTTCGCCCACATCCAGGTCATCCCATTCCGCATGTTTCACGCACACCGCCGCCGGGCCGTAAACCTCGGTCAGCCCGTAGGTGTGGGTGATCTCGAAACCCATCTGCTCCATGCCCTCGATCAGCGCGGCGGGCGGCGCGGCCCCGGCCACCATCGCTTTCACCGGATGGGTGATGCCGGCTTTCAGGCTGTCGGGCGAGTTCACCAGCAGGTTGTGCACGATCGGCGCGCCGCAGTAATGCGTGACTTTCTCGGCGCGGATCAGGTCGAAGATGGCTTGCGGGTCTACCTTGCGCAGGCAGACATTCACCCCGGCGCGCGCCGCCAGCGTCCACGGGAAGCACCAGCCGTTGCAGTGGAACAGCGGCAGCGTCCACAGGTAGACGGCGTGCTTGGGCAGATCCCATTCCAGAATGTTGGAAATGGCGTTCAGCGCCGCGCCGCGATGGTGGTAGACCACGCCCTTGGGATTGCCGGTGGTGCCGGAGGTGTAGTTCAGGCTGATGGCGTCCCATTCATCAGCGGGGAATTGCCAGTCGTAGTCCGCGTCGCCCAGTTGCAGGAAGGCCTCGTACTCGACGTTGCCGATGCGCTCGCCCGCGCCGGTATACAACGGATCATCGACGTCGATCACCAGCATCGGATGCTGGCGCTCGCGCGGTGCCACGGCCTGCTTCATGACGGCGCTGAATTCACGGTCGACAATCACCGCCTTGGCTTCGCCGTGATCCAGCATGAAGGCGATGGTTTCCGCGTCAAGGCGAGTGTTGAGCGTGTTGAGGATGGCGCCGGTCATCGGCACCCCGAAATGCGCTTCCACCATGGCGGGCACGTTGGGCAGCATCACCGCCACCGTATCGCCCTTGCCGATGCCGTGCTTCGCCAATGCCGAGGCCAGGCGGCGGCAGCGGGTATAGGTTTCCGCCCAGCTGCGACGGACATCCCCGTGCACCACCGCCAGCCGGTCCGGGTACACCGCCGCTGCCCGTTCGATATAGGACAGCGGCGTCATGGCGTTAAAGTTGGCGTCGTTGCGGGGCAGGTCGCGGTCGTAGATGTTGGCCATGGTGGTGTTTTCTCCTTGGGCATTATTAGGGGTTTGTTTGGGGGTATGGTTTAGCAGATTCCGGGATTCCGCACACACGGATTTTCGGTAAAACGTAGGGGCGCACTGTGTGCGCCCTTTCCGCCCGGTGACAATCGGGTTCTTGATCGCCGCCGTGTTCGTTCGTGAGGGCGCACGCAGTGCGCCCCTACGGACAACCGATCAGTGATGATGCGCCCCCGTCGCCCCGATCCCCGTCATCGAACGGATGAACTGGGCGTCGAACAGGTCCTTTTCCTTCTGGGCGCGGGCGCTCTTGTCGGTGACAGAGAAGAACCAGCAGCAGAAGAAGGACAGCATCATCGAGAACATCGCCGGGTTCTGGTAGGGAATCGGCGCTTCGGCCCCGAAGTGGAAGGTTTCCACCCAGACGGCCTTGGTCAGGCAGATCAGCGCCACCGAGGACAGCATGCCGATCACGCCGCCGGCCACCGCGCCGCGCGTGGTCAGGCCGCTCCAGAACATCGACAGCGCCAGCACCGGGAAGTTGGCGGAAGCCGCCACGGCGAAGGCCAGGCCGACCATGAAGGCGACGTTCTGCTTCTCGAAGATCATGCCGAGGATCATCGCGAAGATCGCCAGGCCGAGGGTGGCGAAGCGGGAGACGCGCATTTCCTGCTGCTCGGTGCTGCGGCCGTGGGCGATGACGTTGGCGTACAGGTCATGCGACAGCGCCGACGCGCCGGACAGGGTCAGCCCGGCCACCACCGCCAGGATGGTGGCGAAGGCGACGGCGGAGATGAAGCCGAGGAACAGGTCGCCGCCCAGCGCGTGCGACAGGTGCACCGCCGCCATGTTGCCGCCGCCGCGCAGTTCCAGCTTGCCGGTCGCGGCCATCTTGGCGGCGTCCAGGTATTGCGGGTTCTGGGCCACGAACAGGATCGCGCCGAAGCCGATGATGAAGGTGAGCAGGTAGAAGTAGCCGATGAAACCCGTGGCCACGAACACCGACTTGCGGGCTTCCTTGGCGCTGTTGACGGTAAAGAAGCGCATCAGGATGTGCGGCAGGCCGGCGGTGCCGAACATCAGCGCCAGACCGAGGGAGATGGCGTCGACCGGGCTCTTGAACAGCGTGCCCGGGCCCATGATCTTCAGGCCGTCGGTCTTGTTCACTTCGCCGAACACGCGCACGGCTTCGCCGAACATGCGGTCGAAACTGAAGCTGAAGTGGTAGAGCACCATGAAGGCCATGAAGGTCGCGCCGCCGAGCAGCATCACCGCCTTGATGATCTGCACCCAGGTGGTGGCCAGCATGCCGCCGAACAGCACGTAGGCCATCATCAGCACGCCGACGATGACCACGGCGGTGTTGTAGCTGAGGCCGAACAGCAGCTTGATCAGCTGGCCCGCGCCCACCATCTGCGCGATCAGGTAGAAGGACACCACCACCAGCGTGTTGATGGCCGCCATGGTGCGCACCGGCGTGCGGGCCAGGCGGAAGGAGGCGACATCGGCGAAGGTGAATTTGCCGAGGTTGCGCAGGCGCTCGGCGACCAGGAACAGCAGGATGGGCCAACCCACCAGCCAGCCGATGGAGTACATCAGCCCGTCATAGCCCTTGCCGAACACCATCGCGGAAATGCCGAGGAAGGAGGCGGCGGACATGAAGTCCCCGGCAATGGCGAGCCCGTTCTTGAAGCCGGAAATGCCGCCGCCGCCGGTGTAGAAGTCGGAGGTGGATTTGGTCTGGCCGGCCGCCCACTTGGTGATGCCGAGCGTCATGCCGACAAAGAGGACGAACATGCTGATGGCGGTCCAGTTGGTCGCCTGCTGCACGGTCTGGCCAAGGTCGCCGCCCGCCGCGAACGCGGTGCCGGCGGTCAGGGAAAGGAGCAACGCGCCCCATTTCAGCATCGGGTTCATAGTTGCATCTCCTTGCGCAGGTTGGCGTTCAGGCGGTCCAGCTCGCCGTTGGCGCGCCAGACGTAGATGCCGCTCAGGATGAACGCGCCGAGGATGACGCTGACGCCCAGCGGGATGCCGATGGTGGTGACGCCGCCGGAGAGCGATTCGTGCAGCAGTTGCGGGTCGAAGGCCACCAGCAGCAGGTAGCCAAAATAGAGGACCCACATCACGGCGGCGAGCGTCCAGCTGAGCACGCGCTTCTTGTGCACCAGCTGCTTGAAGTGGGGGTGGTCGAGGATTTCCTGGATCTGGTCGGGTCTCATGGTCTTGTTCTTCTCGTCAGGGGCCGGGGGCCGTTATTCGGAATCCGCCGCCGGAACGGGGCGGGGACTTCTGATGATCCGAAACTAGCACCCGGCGCGCGGCTTGGCTTTTAGACCTTGGTCGAGGGCGGACGGCCGACCGGCCGGAAACCCTCCCCCCGCGTAGGGGTATCCGGAATCCGGGGGGAGTGATAGCGTCTGGGGCAATACCCGCCGGGACGAGGCCCGCCATGACGATGAGGAACCGGATACGGATGCTGGCCCTGCTGGCGATGGCCGCCCCGCTGCACGCCAGTGAGCTGACCGACGCGCTCTGGCGGGATGACACGGCGAAAATCCAGCGCCTGCTGGATCAGGGCGCTTCCCTGACCGACACCGATTACGAGGGATGCCCGCCGCTGGCGCTGGCGGTGCGCCGGGCGGACATCGCGATCGCGCAACAGATGATCGCCAAGGGCGCCGACGT
>JAYRMT010000030.1:0-19043 GCA_041912575.1 Fluviicoccus sp.
AGCTATGTGCGGCACAAGTTGCAGCATGGTTTTTTTGACCAGACGGATGCGCAGAATATCCAGATTGTTTCGCCGAAATACCGGGGGGTGGACTGGATTGTGAAGGCGGCGGAGGAACTGTTGGCGGCGTTGGGGGCGGTGATTCCGGAGGCGGTTCAGGCGGAGGGGTTGACGGCGTATCTGACGCGGCAGGCGTGTTCGCGGGGGCCGGTGATTTTGCATGCGCCGGAGAGTTTGGATCCAGCGATTGGGGCGTTTGGGGATGGAACGATTGAGAAAAAAACGGCACATGATTCATGCGCCGGTTAACTCGTCTTTCCACTGGGTAATCCGGCGGTATAACGGCTATTATTGATACAACTCCGGGTTTGCAGCACAAAAATCTTTTATGTAACGCACCACACGATCGTGAGCGTCCTTGCTTTGCGTGCAAGGAGGATAATTCCGTACCTTCACGGGCATTTTCAGACCGTCATTCGTGACTTCGTTAATCTCGAACATGCATGGATCCGTATTGAAGTTGTAGGTCAGCTCATAGTTTTTATGGGGTTCCGGTACAAATGCCTCATGCACTTGACAGGTCTTTGCCGTTTGGATTGATCCGCTCTGGCCATAATAATTGATTACCGGCATGGAAAACCGGAATTCGTTACCCGAAGCTGGTACGTCAACTTCGAAGCTATCCGAATTCTTACCCTTATCCGCGTATCCTGAAGCACCGATCATCATATTATGCAATACGCCGATGACTAATCCCGGCTGCTCCGAACAATTGCAGTTCGAAGTGGGCCTCCCACCATACCACATTAGCCCCAAATTGATCCCGCCACTCTCCGTGCGGAACGTGAGATGGGCCATTGGCCCACTGGATGGAGCCACATAAGGAGGAACGCCAGCACAAGAAACCAACATAAGACACGCCGATGGCAATAACACAATCAATTTTTTCATCACGCTTGTCCTTTTTGAAAAACTCATTATTTATAAAACTTATCCTTCACACGCATAATCGATTAAATAATCGAATTCATTTCATCGTTAATTTTCGATATAGCTTCAACCACATACCCATCCGAAAAACAGCCCATATTAAACAACATCCAGATCGCACTTGCATACACTGACCTGTCCGAAACGATCAACCCCCACCTGACCCCGATCAAGTACTCCCGTACCAAAAAAGCCTATCCTGACCCCAAGCCCCACTCCCGGAGAACCGCCATGATGCCGCCAATCCTGCCCTCACCGTGGCAACCCGAAGAAGTGGACGCCCTCCTCGCCGGCATCGGCGCCTTCGCCGAACAGGAAATCCTCACCCGCTCCGCCCGGCCCGAACACGCCCTCACCGCCCGCGACTTCGCCGACATCACCGCCGCCGCCCATGCCGCCGGCCTGCTCGACAACAGCCCCGACGGCTTCGGCCTGTGGTCCGAATGCGCCCGGGGCGAAGCGCCCGCGCTGACCCTGCTCGCCCTGCGGCAACTGGCCATTGCCAACGCCTCCGCCGCCTGGCACCTGCACAGCGTCGCCCTGGCCGCGCTGGCCGCCCGATTCGCAGGCCTCGCCAGTGACAACACAACCGTCTTCACCCTCGACGGCGCCTGCGGCATCGGCCGCAGCGCCCTCGGCCGCCTGCTGGCCGGCCGTCCGCTGCACCGTCGCGACGCCGAATTGCTGGCCGATGTCTACGGCCCCCGCGAACGGGTGGCCCTGGTCTCCCCCGGCACGCACCGGCTGGCCGCCCTGCGCTACCGTGACAACGCGCTGGAACTGGCCCTCTATCCGCTGACCGCCCTCCGGCTGGAACCGGATAACGCCCCGCACGGCCTCGACGGCTGCCGCGCCCTCAGCTGGCAGGCGCGCGGGGAACCGGAGGCGCATGGCATCCTGACGCTGGAACAACTCAACACCGTCTTCGCCGCCCAGCAACTGGCGCAAGTCGCTATCGCGCGCGGCGCGGTGGAAGCGGCGGCGGCGCTGGCCCACCGCTATGCGGCCATGCGGCGGCAAGGCGCGCGCATCATCGAACGCCATGACAGCGTCGCCCTGTTGCTCGCCGATGTCGATACCCCGCGCCACACCGTTGATGTGCTGCTGGACGATGTCTCCTTGCGCCCGCTGGCGGCCGACACGGCGGTGGCGGTGCGGCGGGAAGCCATGCCGCTGCTGGCCCGCGCCATCAACGCCACGATGCAAGTGCACGGCGGCATAGGCTATATGCGCGATACCGGCATCGAGCATCGCCTGCGCGCGGTGAATGTGCTGCGCGTGATGGGCGGTTCGCCGCCGGAGCTGGCGCTGGTGGCCGCCGGACTGGCCAGCGATCATGCAGCGTTGCCGCAAGAAGAAGCCGGTGACGGCGACCATCTGCCCGGTTATCTCTCCCCCCGCCACGCGCTGTCTCCCTTCGCCGCCCTGCGTCGCCTGCCGTTGCTGCGCACCGTGTCCGCCTATGCCGCTGCCGACGATCCCTGGTCGCTGGAAACCGCCGGGCTGCCCTGGCCGCTGGCCCGACTGCGCCGTCGGGTGCGGGACTTTGCCGACACCCACTGTCGTCCCGTGGCGGATGCCAGCGATCTCGATCAGCGCGAAGGCCACCACGACAGCGCCGCCCTTCGCACGCTGCTGGCGCACGCCGGGCGCGCCGGACTGCTGACCGATCTGCTGCCCGCCCCGGTCGGCGGGGCGTCGCCGCTGCAATTCACCCATTCGCTGGCCTTGCAACAGGCCATCCGCGTCGAGGAACTGGCGCGCGCCGATGGCGGTCTGATGCTGCTGCTCTCCGCGCACAACCTGGGACTGTGTCCGCTGCTGCTCTCCGGCGACCTGCGCTTGTGGCGCGAGGTAGTACTGCCTGCTTTCCGAGCTTGCCAACGCGGTGATCCGCAGATCTTCGCCTTCGCCATTACCGAGCCCGCCGCCGGTTCCGACGCCGAGGAAGGCCACGGCGCACTGCACCAGAAAGCCGGGGTGAAGGCGATCCGCGCGCCCGGCGGCTGGCGCTTGCGCGGGCGCAAGGTCTTCATCAGCGGCGGGGATATCGCCCGCTACATCGCCGTCTTCGCGGCGCTGGACGGCGAAGGCTACGAAAGCTGGACCTGCTTCCTGGTGGATGCGCGCAGTCCCGGTTTCCGCGTGGCGCGCAGCGAGCTGAAGATGGGCATGCGGGCATCCGGCGCGGCGGAACTGGAGTTCGACGACTGCTACGTCCCGGACAACCGCGTCGTCGGCGGACTCCGCAACGGCTGGGGACTGGCGCGCGCCACGCTCAACCTGTCCCGCCTGCCGGTGGCGGCGATGGCGGTCGGCTTCGCCCAGCAGGCGGTGGATATCGCCACGGCCTGGGCCTGCGAGCAGACGCTGGCCGGACGACCGCTGATCCACTACCAGCACACGCAGTCGGTGATTGCCGACCTGCAGGCGGAAACCGGCGCCATCCGCGCCCTGGTCTGGCAGCACGCCAAGGCCTGGACGCCGCGTCAGGACGGCGCCGCGCTCTGCAAGTTCCAGGCGACCGACCGCGCCCAGGTCGTCATCGAGGCCGCCATGGAGCTGATGGGCAGCGAATCCGTGCTGCATCGTCGCCGCCTCGAACGCTGTTTCCGCGACAACCGCCTCACCCGCATTTTTGAAGGCACCAACCAGATCAACCGGCTGGCCGTGATCGAGGATCAGCAGGCCGGTCTCCTCGCCCGTATCGCCCGCGCAGTCCGCGCCCTTCCCGGAGCCTGACCATGAACGCACACACTCCCTTGCCCGACCTGCTGCACAACGATCCCTTCTTTCAGGTGCCGCGCCAGCGCGTCAGCACCTCCGAAGGTCCGGTGGACCTGCCGATCCTCTACTACGACACCACCGCCGTGAACGCGTTCTTCCTGGCCGACCGCGAACGCGTCGCGGCCGTGCTCAAGGGCACCGCGCTGGAGCCCGCACTGACCCTCGGCGACAAGGCCTTGGTGGCACTCGCCTGCTTCGAATACCGCGACACCTCGGTCGGGATGTACAACGAAGTCGGTCTGGCCGTAGCCGCCACCCGGCTGGGCGAAGCGCAGGCGCTGGGAGGCTGGCGGGACCTGCTCGCCACCTTGCGGCAACCGGAGGAACGTCATGTCGCCTTCCATATCCTTGACCTGCCGGTGACGACCGCCGCCGCCAACGCCGCCGGGCGGGAAATCTGGGGGTATCCCAAGTTCGTCACCGAGATCCCCTTCAGCCTGCAAGGGCGGCATTTCGACTGCTCCGTGCGCTTGCCGCAAGGCGGCTGCCTGATGCAACTGACTGGCAATATGGGACCGTCCCTGCCGACCGCGCCGCTGGGGCTGGCGCTGCTTTCGCTCAAGGACGGGGACATGGTGCGGGCCACGGTGAACGTGCGCGGCGCGACCCGGCTGGCCTTGCCCGGCAACCTGCGATTGCGCGTGCATGACCGGGAACATGCGATGGCGAAACATCTGCATGCACTGGGGCTGGATGGCGCGAAACCGTTTGCAGTGACGTGGACGGATCAGTTCCAGTCGCGGCTGAATGGTGGGGTTGCGGTCTGAGATGACCGTAGGGGCGCGCTGCGTGCGCCCTCGTGAACGAACACGGGGGTGTGTCTGTATGAAAAGGGCGCACGCAGTGCGCCCCTAGGGGTGACGGGATTGCCGTCAGTGACTCGTCCCCCGATCCCGCGTCGTCTTGTTCCACACATTGTATTTCCCCACCGGCTTCACCATCGGCAGGCGCTTCACTTCCTTGAAGGTGGCGGCGTCATAAACCACGATCGCCCCGTCCTTCTCCGACAGGCTCACCAGCGCGTACTTGCCGTCGCGCGTGAATCCACATGCGCAGGGCCAGCGAAACTTCCTATTTAACATTTGTGGGTCCTACACATCAGCAACCCCGCTATGGCATTATTTATCTTGAAACGCTTCGCTCACTCATAACAACAGGCCTTCTAAAAAGTGCGACTGGATAAATGGATTTCGGAATTTCTGGCTAGACGTGGACTGCAAGAACCGGATGGACGCCCTCTTTTTGCTTACAAGGCCACGCACGAAGAGTTTGAATCTCTGGGGCTGCTCTTACGAGAGATTCCTGCGAGTCTGCGCATCCAGCCACGTTACCCTCAGGCCTGGTTATTGTTCGCTGCTGAGTGGTGGAAGCGGAACTATGCCGGTGGAGCATGGCGCTGGGGGCCACTGTGTGAGGCAGCGGGACAGAAGACTCTATCACACGAGAAGACACGCAACCTAGTAATTGAAGGCCGTCAAAAATGGCGCCTGCAAATCGCCATCAAGAATGAAGGAAAGCGGTTCATTGGCCTGGTCGCTGTAAATGGCGGCTTGCCAATGCGCTTGGTTGAATCTGCACAGGGTGGACTATCACGACTTTTGCGCATGGTCACTGAGCAAGCCCTGAGCTACAGCCTCCCCGATGAACAACTGCGCCAAGCCATCGAGAGTCAGGCAGCGCTTTTACCCGTTTGTTACCAGCAGTCTCCGGTCTACGAACTCCTCGAAAATCTGGTTAAAGCGGTATTACACATCCGAAAAACCTATGCACTGCAGGGTTCCCAAGATCCGATCGCCAAGCTGCAAAAGGAATACCCGGGATGGGAAGAACGCTTTCCCATCGCGCTTGACAATGATGCTGCTGCCAGGCTGATCATGGGGTTGGTCAGGGACACCGTGAACATCACGCCCCAGTCCAGACAACCGACTTTCCAGATACAGCGTGGACTGCGTTTCAGCTCCGAAGGCACCATACCCGTCTACGAAACGTCCTTTGTAATGCAGGCACGAGCCAAGCGCGAGCAGGTTGCTCAGTCACTGGGGTTAGCGGATGATCGTCTGCCGCCACACTTCCAACTGCTCCTGCGCATTGGAGAGCGGGAGCACTTGGTTGGTGAAGCCTTGCTCAGAGGTGATGAATATCAGCTGATTGCCAGACCCTTACCGCTTATTCAAACCTTGCATGATTCAGCTCAACTGATTGTCAGTCGTTGGGGGGCTACCCTGCATATTGCCTATTTGCCTGGAGGAGAAGCATTAAGTCACGATGAACCGTTGATTTTTGAAAATGCTTATCCATTTTCCCGATTGATCGCGCAAGGCGATGGAGTGGTCAAGGGGACGTCGGCTTTGGTGGTTACACCACAAAACACAATTAGGCATAACGAAGATGGCGGGGACGTGAAAATACTCGCAACCTTTGCCAATGAACAGACACTGCTGGAGCTCCCGTTGGGGAAGACATTGCTTGTCTATCGCCGGCAGTCATTCACTGTTACTGTCAACCCAAGCGCAACGCTGCATCCTGACGCTTACTGGGTAGGAAATACATTAGAGATCACTTCTGAGCCTGGCCTGTTGGTATGCGGGATGCCCCGTCTTCGAATCGATCAGGGAGCAGGATATTCCAGTTACGCGCCACCGCATGAGCTATTTGTTCGGGCGCAAGCCAAGGAGATCCCGCTAAGGGAAGCACAGTATCCAGGACTTTGCAGACTGATATGGCGTAAAAATGGACAGCGCTTAATGAGTATACGTGCTGTCATTCTCCCGGCGGAAGCATCCATCACCTATGTGTCAGGTACCAGCCCACGCGAAGGCGTCATTCGTCTTGTCAACTGGCCTGACTTGCCTATCCGTTGCACCAACGAAGAAATCGAGTTCAAAAGCTACCTTGATGGAGCAGCCACAATTCTCAAGCTGAAGAGTTCGAGCGCACGGCCTGCCACCTCTGTTTCGTTTTGCCTCCAGTGGCCGGACGGTGAGCAGAGAATCACTCTGCCCTTCCCCGGTTATGGCGTGACCCTTCTACAAAACGATACCGCCCTCAATCCCAATCACGCCTTGACCGTCGAGGAGCTTATCGGTTGTCGAGCTGTATTGATGTCTGCACAAGGAGCGGAACAGTGGCAGGTTCGCCTGACCTCCAGCGGGTCTGACGCCCGCGCCACCTTGTCACAGGAAATCCGTTACACCGGGATACGTGAAATTCGTCTGTTTGAGCTTATCCCGGCGATCCAGCAAATGCTTTCTTGCCATACAGGGCTAGATCATGTTGTCCATATAGAGCTTAAACATGCTCACCAGACACATGCCCGTCTCCTTGTTGGCCGCTATTCGACACGCATCCGTTTGCATAGCCAAAGAGAGAGGGTGTCCTTGAGCGATGGCATTCGTGATCTTATGCTCGATCAATCCCAAGCTGAAGGGCTTTTACTGGCCCTGCCGCTGGCTGAGCCTGATCAAGAACCTATCAACCTGCCGTTACATTTTTCCGAGCAAGTATTCACGGGCAGTTGGCTGGTAGACCTGCCAACCAATATGGCTGGACCTTGGCTTCTATTCACCCGGCTTGACTCACCTCTGCATAGTCGTCCGGCTATTGTCCCATCGACAACAGGCGATTTTTCGAAGCCCCTGACCCCTTTGAAAAGGGCACTTTGCGAAGCCGATGCAGTGGTGCGGATGCAACTGCTCAGAGCCGCCCTTCACGACATGGCCACCAAACCGAAGGCTGAAGATTGGCACACATTGGAACAGCTGCTGGATCGATTGCACCACTTGCCGCTTGCCAGTCTGGATATCTGCCAGGCACTGATACACGAGCCGCAGGCACTGGCCATGGCCACACTTCTACTGGATGATTTCTCCAGTCGACTGACTGAACGCCTACCCTCCGAACTGCCTTTCGAATGGTTGCTCATGGCTCCAAGTCATTGGTTCGACGCTTTCGAAACACTGCGACAGCAGCTGACGCCCAACGACACCCACCTACTGGCGATGATTCGCAGCGACATCCAGAATAAAAGCCAGTTTCTGTCACGTTGGCAACCTGCGCTGAGATTCATTTTCGATCAGGGCCTACACCGTTATTTCGACATGCAAAGCATGGATGTGAAGCTTTTCCTGCGGAGCCCATTGATGCTCACTGAGTCGTGGCAGTCTGACTTGTTTGACGGCGACCATTCTGCCATGCAGCAAATGTTCCGGCGTAATGCCCTCAGTAACCAAAAATGGCCTGTATCAGTACATGTCGAATTACAGCCGTTCCTAAAAACCGCCCACGGCCAGAAATTATTTAACCGCAGCAAACTGTCTGCCAACGATCACAAGGTCAGTGTGGTAATGCTGCCTTTCATGGCCGCCTTCGATACTTATGCGGGTAATGGATTACAGTGGCAAGCCGATCCAGCGCGGCTGTTCAGCCTCAGAAACGCTCGCCAGTTCGATACCGTCTGGTTTGATTTGGCCTATGAACTTGGTCTAGCCATGGCGCAAGCCGTCACGATACAGAAGTGAATTTCATGCTCTATCAAAAAAACTATTTCTCCGCCCTGACCACCAACCTGAGCGTCCGCAGCGAACGTGCTGCCCAAGGCTTGCTTAGCCTCGGAAACCCGCAACTCCGCCAATTTCTGCATGAACAGTTGACCGCAGCCCCCGGCACTCCGGGTGCTTTGCTTGCCGACCCGGTCTTCGAGCCAACGTTTGGTTGGGAGGAAAGCGATGAAACCATGAGTTCACTGGCGGGCGGCAGCTTGCTGCACCCACGCCTTGCCCAAGCAATGGCCACCCCGCCCAAGGATCTGGTTGAAGATTACGCTTTCCCCGGCAACCGTCATCCCTTCACCCATCAACTTGCCGCCTGGAAGATCCTTAACCAAAAAGAACCACAATCGCTGGTAGTCACGAGTGGCACGGGTTCAGGCAAGACCGAATGTTTCCTGGTACCGATCCTCAATCATGTGGCGAAGGAGATTGATGCCGGTGAAGACCCGGAAGGGGTTCGTGCACTGTTTATATATCCCTTGAATGCATTGATTAACTCACAGCAAAATCGTCTGGATGCCTGGACCGATGGCTTTAGTGGTCAGATTCGGCATTGCCTGTACACGGGTGCGCTGGATAATGAGAAAAAGGCCTCGGATCAGAAGTACAAGGGACAGGTAATTGACCGCAAAAGCTTGCGGGCACGCCCGCCCCAGTTGCTCGTCACTAACGCCACCATGCTGGAATACATGCTCATCCGCAGGGATGATGAACCCATCCTGCAAAAATCAGCGGGCAAGTTACGCTGGATTGTTCTTGACGAAGCTCATACCCACATTGGCTCCCAGGCTGCAGAGATGGCGCTACTGTTGCGGCGCGTGATGCTGGCCTTTCAGGTCAAGCCACAGAATGTACGCTTCGTGGCAACATCGGCGACTTTCGGCTCGGATAACCAGACCATTGAGAGCCTGCGAACATTCCTTGCCGATATTGGAGGTGTTGATCCAAGTCAGGTACATGTTGTGTACGGCCACCGCGATATACCTGCCCTGATCAATGCCTCTCCTGTCACCGAGCATGACACGCCTGAAGACATAGGAGCCATCGAGGCAGATCTGGAGCAGTCGGCGCTGCGTTATCAGCGCCTTGAGTCAAGCTCAACCGCGCGGCGGCTACGTGCCTTGTTCATGCCGAATGGACAGTTGATGCCTCAAAGTCTAAAAGCATTGACCCTTGAATCCGGCCTCTCTCCGTCACAGGTGCTTGCCTGGCTGGATCTGATGTCTGGCACAAAGAATACCGAGGGGCTCTCATTCCTGCCGCTACGCGCACACTTGTTCCAGAACGTCATACCGGCAATTCGTACTTGCGTGGATAGGAACTGTGCCCACAAGGCGGGCACGGCGTTGAGTCATGCCGACTGGCCATTCGGCATGGTCTATCTGGAGGAGCGGACTCACTGTCGCTGCGGCGCCCCACTCATGCCGCTGGTGTCCTGCGAGGAGTGCAACGAGAGCTTCTTGCAGGCAGCAACCACAAGCCAAGGAATGCTAATTGACCCGTCTCAACAGCAGGTCGACGAGTTCTCCCTCGACGTGGAGCCTACGGATACAGATGACCAATCTGAAGACAATACGCTTCTCAGTAAGGTCCTGATAACCAACCGCCCCGTCACCCACGGCCATTCCGAGTTTATGGATCGCGCCAGCCAGAAACTGATGTTTGATGGCCCCAAGGATAGCTATATAGAGCTACAGGTATTCCTTAGCACAAAAGCAGAATGTCCATGCTGTGGGGCTACCGGACAGGGCCGTCATCTTCTGCGTCAGGCACGCATTGGTACACCATTTACCCTCAGTACGGTGATTGGCACGCTGCTGGAATTCTGCCCGACAGACCCAATTCCTGCGGGTAAGCCTTTCCAGGGCCGCAAACTAATTTCATTTACTGATAGTCGTCAGGGCACGGCGCGTATTGCAGTCAAACTGCAGCAAGACTCCGAGCGTAACCGAATTCGCGGGCTGACATACCAATACTTGTTGCATTCACAACCAGTCAACCCGCTCACACCTGCTCAACAAAACAAACTGAAAGATCTGGAAGAACAAAAGGCCTGCAACAATCTCAACGAATCCGAAGAAATGCTGTTTGACGTGCTTAAAGCTAAGCAAGCCACGGCATTATCAGGTGCGGAAATCAGCTGGACAGACATGGTCAACCATCTAGCGGGGACCCCTGATTTACAGATGGGTATGCTTGATTACTACAACAACCTTGCGCCAAGAACCTTTGACAAGCAAGATAGCATTGAACTGGCTGGGATGCTGTTGGCCAGAGAGTTCTATCGCCGCCCGAAACGCGCTAATAGCCTGGAAACGCTGGGGCTGGTTAAGGTTTGCTATCCCAGACTGGGCAGCATAACCAGCACGCCCATGGCTTGGCCTAGGCATCTGGATATCGAATCCTGGAGAGCCTACCTAAAAGTATTGTTGGACTACTTCGTTCGTGAAAACACGATCCTGAATGTCAAAAAAGATTGGCAATCACTGATCGGTGCACGCATCAGTCCAAAATGGGTGGTCGCTCCAGCTTCTGACGGAAAAATCGAAAAACTATCAAGCCGCTATATACGCTGGCCTACAGTCAATACCGTCAACAATGTCCAGTCACGGGCCATCCTGTTGCTTTGCAAGGCCTTCAACTGGTCAATCGCAACACACCAAGATCATATCGACTCAATATTGCGCGAGGCGTGGAATGCACTCACGCAGCAGGCAAAGTTGCTGATCTCGTCCGGTGATGGCTACCAGCTCGACCTCAAGAGTCTGAGTTTCCGACTGCCCAATGAAGTCTATCTTTGCCCGGTGTCCCGCCGTTTTATCGACACTCCATTCGAGCAACTTAGCCCCTACACACCGCGCACAGACCGTGCAATGGTTGTAAAAGTGACGCCCTACACACTGCCAAGGCCGCCCGAAGCCCTGCTTCATGTTCCGGGGGATGCCGGCCTATTGGCAATCCGTGACTGGCTGAACAACCAGCCGAAAATTCAGCAGTTGCGCCGGGACGCGCTGTGGTCGGACGTCATGGATCTGGTGATCGAGGGTGGTAACTACTTCCGAGCAGCCGAACACTCAGCGCAACAACCAAAGACAAAACTGGACAGGTACGAAGGTCTGTTCAAAACCGGCAAACTGAACCTGCTGAGTTGCTCGACCACCATGGAAATGGGCGTAGATATTGGCGGCATCAGCGTAGTAGCGATGAACAACGTACCTCCACATCCTGCTAATTATCTTCAGCGCGCTGGCCGGGCTGGCCGCCGCCGCGAGGGGCGCTCGCTGGCCCTGGCTGTTTGCAAGAACACCCCGCACGACCAGAGCGTGTTCAATAATCCGCTCTGGCCGTTCAAAACATCCATGCGCATGCCCAAGGTATCTCTGCAAAGCCCCGAGCTGGTACAGCGCCACATTAATGCCTGGCTGCTCTCATACTGGCTTAAAAACATTATCGCTGCACAGGAAATCAAATCGATGACCGCCGGTGCTTTCTTCCTCAATGGGGAGATGCCCATGTCACTAGCCGAACGTTTCTGCCTGTGGTGCAGCAATCAGGCAGCCGACACCGAGGCAGGCGTCGAGAGGGCACTGAGGGACATTACCCGCCGCAGTATTCTTGATACCACGCCGCAGCCAGAACTGCTCAGGCGCGCCAGCAACCGCCTTAAAGAGATCAGGGATGCGTGGGAAATAGAATATTCTGTGAGCCGCGAACAGCTGGTGCAAATTGACGACCATAGGGCCGCCGCCTTCCGTGCCATGAAAGCACAACTCGACCGTATCGAAGGGGAGTACCTGCTTAGTGAACTGGCTGACCAGCGTTTCCTGCCTGGCTACGGCTTCCCTACAGACATCGTCAGCTTTGACAACCGCTGCATGCAGACCCTGAAGCAGGAGGAAGGCGACAAGCGCGAGGACAACCGTGCACGATATCGCTCGCTGGCTTCCCGTGACCGCATCACCGGCCTGCGCGAATATGCACCGGGCGCTGAACTGGTCATGGACGGACTGGTTTACAAGTCATCTGGCATCACGCTGAACTGGCACGCACCAGCATCAGCCGAAAACATTAAGGAGCTCCAGCTGTTCAAGAAAGCTTGGCGCTGCGGGCAATGCGGCACAAGCGACTCGGCAATCAACCCTGGACTGGAAATCAATTGCCAGGAATGCGGCGCGCCGATCGAGCGTGACAATATCCGCGAATATCTGGTGCCTGCGGGCTTTGCCGTAGACTTCTTCGATAATCCGCACAACGACATCAGCCGCCTGCAGTATGTCCCGGTCAAAGCGCCATGGCTGAATGTGCCTGCCAACTGGGTTGGATTGGTCAATCCGGCGCTCGGCCAGTTCCGCTCCAGCCAGCAGGCGCGCTTGTTCAACTACACCTCAGGGGTCAATGAGCAGGGTTTCGCGATCTGCCTGGAGTGCGGCAAAGCTGAACCCATGCTCGGCTCCCCAGATTCATCCGCCCCAACCAATGAACAGTATCTGCCAGCCATCTTCCGCCAAAAGGCGCAGCATCATCGTCTGCGCGGTGGCAAGAACGACGTCGGTAAAAATATCTGTCCCGGCAGTGACAACAGTTGGAAAATCAAGCAGAACGTCCACCTGGGCCATGACAGCCTGACCGACGCGCTGGAGTTGGTACTGCGTAACCCCTCCAGCGGCGAACTGCTCAACGACGACATCACCAGCTACTCGATTGCTGTAGCGCTGCGCGAAGCGATTGCCTCAGAGCTCGGCGTTCAGTCTGAAGAGCTGGGTTGTGACAGCCATCCCATCAAGGTCGATGGCCAGCCAACACGCGCTATCCGGGTTTTCGACCTGCGCAGTGGCGGCTACACCACCCAGGCAACAGAGCGGTTGAATGCCCCCAGCCTCTGGCAGCGGGTCTTAACACGTTTGGACAGTTGTGATTGCTCACACGCCTGCCAGCGCTGCCTGCTCAGTTTCGACACACGCTTTGAGGCTGATCGCCTTAACCGCCATGCCGCGCTGAAATGGATCAACCGTACGTGGCTTGATCGCTTGACGTTGCCAACCGAGCTTGCTGTCTTTGGCCCTCAAAGCCAACCGGAAATTACCACCCTACAGGAAGCAATCGAACGAGCGCTTACTCAGGATGACAGTCACAAGACGATTGCGGTTTTCCTATCGGCACCAGCCGAGGATTGGGATCTCGCAGATGCACGCCGCCTAAGGCATCAAATTCAAAACTGGAATGGTGCCGGACATCAGGTGCGGGTGCATCTCTTGGAAAGCACCCTCGCCGCCCTGCCTGGGGACCAGAAGGAATGGTTGGCAAGGCTGGCCTTCACCGGCATTCAAATATGTTTGCACCAAGACCTGCCGGAGTTTGGAGCGCTGATGATGAACATCACGCTACAGGGGCCGCAGGGTAGCTTTGCTTGGGCTAGCGATAGCTCTTGTTTGACAGCTCCTACGCGTTCTTGGGATCTGGGCGCAGCAGGTGTTCGAATTGTCCGTGGATTGTCGCCTGCGCTACAGATCGTGCGCACACTGAGTATGGAGGAACTGTCACCGGCGACTACACCCAGGCTTCTTAAAGTCGAAGTGGGAGGGCAATTGGATGGCCCGATTCAGAGCTTTGCAAGCCGCTTTTGGCAACATCTACAAAGTGAAGGCGGCAGTTTGATGGATGCTGTTCTATCCGGTAGTGACCCGATCAGGGAAGTTGTGTACAGCGACCGCTATGTCTGCAGCCCTCTGGTCGTGAACTTGCTTGTCAATATTGTCTATGGGCTTAAAGATTTTTGCGATGAAATTGCCACCATCAGGGTTCAAGGGCGCCATTACCAGAAGACTGACAACCGCTCACCCTGGCAATGCTGGCACGATTGGCGTACATCTCAAGAACGTGATGATGCTATCCGACAAGCTTTTGATTACTGTGACCTAATTGTTGATGTCCTTAGCCTCCCAACCTTGCCACACTACCGCCAGCTGCAACTGAAATTACGTTCTGGCAAGCAAGTGATCATTCAGTTTGATCAGGGGCTTTCGTTTTGGGAAGCTGAGCGGAGCGACAAGAGTCATCCGCTTAGATTCAACTTTGCAGCATCTCAACTCGGCCAGGAGATTATGGAACGCATTCAATGCCGTGTTTCAGCCCCCAGCAATGAACAAACCCAGATATTTCTTGCTATCGGCCCATAGTCTTATCGATTTCAGCGTCGGTTTGGATGGTTTTAAAGGAAACTGCCTGAACAGCAAGATTGCGCGCTGCAGTGTGAAGGTGACGGAAGGCGGACGGGTGCGGGAGCTGCACAGCGTGCACGGGGCGGCGTTCGAGATATTGACGGACCGGAAGGATCACGGGGTGGAGGTGGCGGTTTGATCCCGACGTGGAGGCGCACGCAGTGCTCCCCTACGGGGTGACGGGATTGCCGTCAGTGACTCGTCCCCCGATCCCGCGTCGTCTTGTTCCATACATTGTATTTCCCCACCGGCTTCACCATCGGCAGGCGCTTCACTTCCTTGAAGGTAGCGGCGTCATAGACCACGATCGCCCCGTCCTTCTCCGACAGGCTCACCAGCGCGTACTTGCCGTCGCGGGTGAATTCCACATGCGCGCTGGTCTTGCCGGGCGCGGGCGTCACGCTGCCCACTACCTTCAGCGTCGTCTTGTCGATGATCTGCAGGGTGTCGCGGAACTTCGGGTCCATCATCGAGTCCACCCACATATACGGCGTGGCGTCATGGCTGCGCAGGAAGAAACCGGTGCCGTTGACCGGGATGTCGGCCACCTTCTTCCAGTCCTGCATGTCGATCACCGTCACCTTCGCCGCCTTGAGGTCGGTGGTGGCCATGACCGGATGGCCTTGATAATCAAAGGTGATGCCGGACCCCAGATGCGGCATGCCGCCCAGATCGAGATCGGCGATCTTGCGGCGCACGCGCAGGTCGATCACCTCCGCCTTGCCGTCACGCGACGCCCCCAGCACGCGGTTATAGGACGGATCGAAGTAGAAGTCATCGAGCGTGGTGTCGAGCACGGTGACGCGCGGGGTGAACTGACCGGGCGCGGCCACGCCCTCGCCCATCTTGTAGTCATGCACATAGCCCTTGTAGACCGGCTCGGCCTTGGGGTCGTAGGAAATTTCCCAGATCTGAGGCACATCCTTCAGCGCCACCACGAAACTCCGGCGCGGCGCGGCGTCATAGACGGCGGAGACGCGCGACGGCGTTCCGGCCTCGTCCTTCACGTCATACACCCGTTTCAGCGCCAGATCCTTTGCATCCAGCAGCGCCAGGGTCTTGGGCAGGTAGTTGCCCACCATCACCCATTTGCCGTCACTGGACACCGCCAGGTTGCGGGTGTTGATGCCCGCGCGCACTTCCGCCACCACCGTCAGGTTCCACAGGTCGTACTTGGTGATCCAGCCGTCGCGGGAGGCGAAGTAGACGAAACGCCCGTCGGCCGTGAACTTGGGGCCGCCGTGCAGCGCGTAGCGGCTGGCGAAACGGTGGATCGGTTCCAGCTTGTCACCGTCGAGGATGGAGACATGGTGATCCCCGGCTTCCACCACCACGAACAGGTTTTTCGGGTCGGCGCTGAAGACCGGTTTGGCGGGCAGTTTCAGGGCATCGGTGTTGACGACGTGGGAAGCGCTGATGTCCTGGTCCGTCCATACCGGCGGCTTGGCGGGCGGGGTGTAGATAAAGTTGACCAGCGCGTTGATGTCGGCGTCGGTCAGCTTGTCGGCAAAGGCCGGCATCTGTGTGGCGATGCGGCCATCATGGATGGTAGCCACAGCCTCCTTACGCTTCAGACGTTCCAGGTTTTCCGGAAGGAGCGCCGGACCCATGAGGCCGAAGCGGTCATCGCTGTGACAGGCGGCACAGTGGGTCTGGTAAAGGGCGGGGGCGTCGGGCGCGGGCGGGGTTGCCGCCGGGGCGGGGTCGGCGGCCCAGACAGGACTAATAGCTGAAAACAGGAAGATGGCGGCAATATCGGGGATTTTAAGATGATTTTTAATCATGATCACTGACTCTGAAACTGATGATGAATCCTACCCACCTGTGGAACAGGAGGGAAAGAAGCCTTGTCACGCCACCTCCACCACCCCGATCCCCTTCCCCATTACCCCGATCTCCTCATCCGCCAGATAGCACGCCGGATCTTCCGCCCAGACATCGCCGGTGGTCTGCATCGCCCGCACGCGGGTATTGCCGTTGCAGATCGCCAGATGCTTGCACACCCCGCAACGTCCCGTCACCGGACGCGGATGCTGCTTCAGACCGGCCATCACCGGGTCGGAGGTGTCTTTCCAGATTTCCGAGAACGGCCTCTCGCGCACATTGCCCAGCGGGTAATGCCACCACATCGTGTCGGGATGGACGACGCCGGTATTGTCGATGTTGGCGATATTCACCCCGGACGCATTGCCGCCCCACTGCACCAGCTTGCCGCGAATATGTTCCGCTTTCTCGGGGAAATGCCGCTCCACCCATTGCAGCAGGTAGGGACCGTCGGCGTCGTTGTTGCCGGTGACGAATTCCTTGGGCGTGCCGCGCTGCACCATGTCCCAGCAGCGTTCCATCAGCAGGTCCATCGCCTCGCGGGTCTGGCGGTGCACGGTGTCGTGCTTGCGATTGCGGTGGCCGCGCCCGGCGTAATTCAGGTGCGAGAAATAGAATTTGTCCACGTCCTCGCGCTCCAGCAGGTCCAGCATCTGCGGCAGTTCGCGGTTGTTGTCCTGGGTCATGGTGAAGCGCAGGCCGACCTTGATGCCGCGTTCGTGGCACAGGCGGATGCCGCGCATCGAGGCGTCGAAAGCGCCCTCTTTCCGGCGGAATTGGTCATGGGTGGCGCCAATGCCGTCCAGGCTGACGCCGACATAATCGAATCCGGCGGCGGCAATGGCGTCGATGTTGCTTTCGTCGATCAGCGTGCCGTTGCTGGACAGACCGATGTAGAAGCCCAGCGCCTTGGCGCGGGCTGCGATATCGAAGATGTCCGGCCGCAGTAGCGGTTCGCCGCCGGAGAGGATCAGCGCCGGCACACGGAACTGTTTCAGGTCGTCCATCACCGTGAAGATTTCCGGGGTGGTCAACTCGTTGGGGAAGTCGATGTCGGCGGAGATGGAATAGCAATGCTTGCAGGTGAGGTTGCAGCGGCGGATCAGGTTCCAGATCACCACCGGGCCGGGCGGGTTGCGGCGCGGGCCGACCGGGGTGGGCGTGATCAGTTCCTGCATAAACTGGGTCATCCGGAACATGAGGTTTTACTCGCTGATTCTGAGGCCGGTTTTCTTGAGGATGCGCGTGCTCCACAGCACGTCGCGGGCGCGGCAGGCGTCGCCCAGCACGGCGGCAATGGCGGCCACCTGCGTGTCGGTGTCGGCGCGGTCGCGGCCGTGCACCATGGCAAAGAGGTTGTAGGGCCAGTCCGGCAAATGGCGCGGACGGCGGTAGCAGTGGCTGACAAAACCCAGCGCCGCCACCTGTTCGCCGAGGGCATCGACGCGGTCGTCGGCCACATCCCACACCGTCATGCCGTTGTGGACATAGCCCAGCTTGTAGTGGTTGGGCACGGCGGCGATGCGGCGCAATACGCCGTTGGCGTCCCAGCGACGGAAGCGGGCCAGAATTTCGTCCTCGGTCGTGCCCAGTTGTTCGGCCAGCGCCTTGAAAGGTTCGGACACCAGCGGCAGGCCGGTCTGGGTGGCGCGCATCAGCGCGCGGTCGAGGTCGTCAAGGACGGGAGTCATGGTCAGGCCTCGAAATACAGGTGCACCCGGAACTCGCGTTCCTTGGGCATGTCGTGCACCGTCAGGCCGGTGGCGGCCTCGATGCGGCGCAGGGTGTCGGCGCATTGCTCCGGGCTGGCGGTGGCGACCACGAACCACATGTTCAGTGCATGCGTGCGCTGGTAGTTGTGCGCCACCTCCGGGAAGGCGTTGACGATGGCGGCGACTTCCTCGAAGCGCTCCGGCGGCACGGCGATGGCGGCCAGCGTGAAGCGCCCGCCCGCGCGCTCGATCTGGAACATCGGGCCGAAGCGGGACAGGATGCCGGTATCGAGCAGGCGTTGCAGGCGGGCCAGCAGGTCGGTTTCGGAGAGGCCGAGTTCGGCGGCGACAGCGGCATAAGGTTGCGGCACGATCGGCAGGCCGCGTTGCAGGCGGTTGATGATGGCGCGGTCGGTGGGGTCGAGGAGGGTTTCGGCGGAGGTCATATTCGAACCTCCACGCTGTAGTCCCCTCTCCCCCTGTGGGAGAGGGTTAGGGAGAGGGGTACGATGGTGGCGCTGGAGTTGACGATGTGTTCAGGCGACGTTCCGCGCCCCTCTCCCCGGCCCTCTCCCACAAGGTGAGAGGGAGCTTTCACCGGCGCCGCATACCACGCCCCTCTTTGCTTATACCGCTGCTCCCCGATCAGCACATCCCGCCGGAATTCCTCCAGCCCCAAGCGCTGCACCAACCCCGCCACCATGCCCAGCACGCCTTCCCGGTCCTTGCCATGCACCATGCAGAACAGGTTGTACGGCCAGGCCTCGCCCCGACGCGGCCGCTCATAGCACAGCCGCACTTCCGGCGCGGCGGCCAGCTGCACGGCCACCGTGTCCAGCCGCTCGGGGGGAATGTCGAAGACGCACATGGCGTTGGCGCGATAACCCAGTTCCCGGTGCCGCACCACCGCGCCGTAACGCTTGACGATACCCTCGTCCCGCCAGCGCGCCAGGGTGGCGATGACC
>JAYRMT010000031.1:0-18872 GCA_041912575.1 Fluviicoccus sp.
GACCTCAGCTCCACGGATGCCAGTATGCGGTACAGGGCGGTGCCCGTCTGGCCTCCCCAGCCGCGATGGAACGCCTTGAAAACGCCGCTGGTATTGCTGGTATAACTCGCCTGATACAGTAACGGCGCGATCAGGCAGGATTTTTCCGGCGGGGTCAGCAAGCCTTTACGATCCCAGTCCTCGATCTCTTCCCGAATCGCGTCGAGCCGCATACCGTTGGCGCGGGTGTAAAACATCCGGTCACGACCGACATCATAAAAAACGTCATCGTCCGGGCATAAGTGCCGGGTAATCCACCCTTCCACCGGCGGCATTGCATTCAGGATCGTCAAAGCCTGTTCGTAACCGCCAAAGACACGGAATTCCGGTGCATGGTTGGCGCCGACAAAACAGTTGTTGATCTCGTACGCGTAGGGCTCCCAATCATTGACGATCACCTGATACCCCAAGCGCTTGGCCATGCGGGCAACGACGCCGCTGCCAGCGAATACATCGAGGAAAACTCCGCGTTCCGGCGCAACACCGGTGTATTCAATTGCCTGCTGCAATAGACCAAGCAACTTCCGCTTGTTGCCGATGTAGGGGATCAGCTGCTGGAAGACATAATCCTGCGTCCAGGCGGCAGCGTGAGAGTCTCTCTGGTACTGGAACATGGAAAGCTCGGCCCGCACGGCAGGATAAAAACAAAAAACGGGCCCATGAAAAGGCCCGCTGACCAATACGGAAAACGGCGGTCCTAGCGGGTAATGCCGCGAGTCGACATCTTGAGCGACTCAATCAGCAGCGCCACCTCCGGGCAGATCGGCAGGATTTCCGACTCGAGGGTCTTGAGCGCCTGCTCGATGGTCAGGCCCTGACGATACACGATCTTGTATGCCCGCTTGAGATTATTAATGGTTTCGCTCGTCCAGCCACGCCGGCGCATCCCCTCGAAATTCATCCCGGCGGCTTGAGCGGGATTTCCCGATACCATCACGAAGGCAGGTACGTCCTTGAGAATCAGACTACCCCCTCCGACCATGCTGTAAGACGCCAGACGACAAAACTGGTGGATGCCGGAATTGCCGCCCAAAATCACACTGTCGCCCACAACCACATGGCCCGCGATACCGACATTGTTGGCAAAGATACAATCATTCCCGACGATGCAGTCGTGCGCCACATGGGTATTCACCATGAACAGGTTGTTGCTGCCAATCTTGGTGAGTCCGGCATCCTGCACCGTGCCGCGATGCACGGTGGACGTTTCACGGAATACATTGTTATCGCCAATTTCAAGACGCGTGGGCTCGCCCTTGTACTTCTTGTCCTGGCAGTCCTCGCCGATGGAGGCGAACTGGAATATCCGGTTGTTCTTGCCCATGCGAGTAGGCCCCTTCACAACCGCATGGGGACCGATTTCGGAGCCGGAACCGATTTCCACACCCGCGCCTATCACAGTGTAGGGGTGAATCGTCACGCCTTCTGCAATCCTGGCCGAGGGGTCCACAACCGCGGTGGGATGGATATTCATTACATTACCTGTTCGGCCACAAGAATTTCGGTGCTCGCCGCCAGTTCGCCGTCAACCGTGGCGCGGCAGGCAAATTTATAGATATGGCGCTTGCTGGTGATGAGCTCGGCTTCAAGATCCAGACGATCGCCAGGTACGACCTGCCGCTTGAAACGGATATTGTCAGCGCCGACAAAAAGGTAGATATAACCGTCGGCCGGACGTTTCCCGGTGGTCACAAAACCCAGGATACCGGCAATCTGGGCCATCGCCTCGATCATGAGCACACCAGGCATGATCTGCCTACCCGGAAAGTGACCGTTGAAATACTCCTCATTGACGGTGACGTTCTTGAAGCCGGTAATTCGCTTTCCGAGCTCGATACCGGTCACACGATCCACCATGAGGTAAGGATAACGGTGCGGGAGATACTCCTTGATATCCTTGATAAACAAGGGCAACTCGACATGTTCGCTCATCTGGGCTCCTGGGAGTCGCGGGCGGCAAGCTTTTGCACAAGCCCTTCCAACTCGCGCAGACGTCTGGCCATCTCATCAAGCCGGCGGAGGCGGACAGCCATCCTTTTCCACTGATCGGTCTCGTCAAACGCGGTTCCGGATGAATAACTACCGGGGCGGGTGATCGATTTGGTGATCATGGTCATACCGGTGACATGAACACGATCGCAAATCTCGATATGTCCCACCAGACCGACACCGCCAGCAAGTGTACACCATGCGCCGATCTTTGTGCTTCCCGAGATTCCGGTACAGCCGGCAATGGCGGAATGCTCTCCGATTTCGACATTATGGGCGATTTGCACAAGATTATCGATAATCACTCCCCGGTGAATGATCGTGTCATCCAGCGCACCGCGATCAATGGTGGTATTTGCGCCAATATCCACATCGTCGTGGAGAATCACCCGGCCGATCTGGGCAATTTTGTTCCAGCGTCCATTTGCGGGAGCGAAACCGAAACCGTCATCACCGATCACCGCGCCGGAATGGATCGTGACCCGGTTTCCGATCAGGCAGTCATGGTGGATTACGGCGCTGGCGCGAATACGGCACTGGCTGCCGATGCGGGTTCTCGCGCCCACGTATGCGTTTCCTTCGATTACAGTACCAGGACCGACGACAGCTCCAGCCTCGATCACCGCGCACGGGCCGATGCTGGCATCGGGATCCACACTCGCGTCGGGATGTACACACGCTCGCTCGTGAATGCCGGCAGCGGGAGCCGGTGTTGCATCGAAGGCGTGCGTCAGACGCGCATACACGGCATAAGGGTCGCTGACCATCACGCAATTGCCGGAAAAATCCCCGACATCCTGTTCGCGGATCAATACGGCGCCCGCCGCTGTGCTGGCAAGCGCCTGACGGTACAGAGGGTTCGCGAGAAAACTCAACTGATCCGGCCCGGCGCTTTTCAGCGTCGCCAAACCGGAGATGCATCGGAGCGGGTCACCCCGAACCTTGCCCCCGAACTCCGCCGCCAGCTCACCCAACGTCCATGCGCGCATCCGGACCGACTCCTTACTTGCCTGGAGCGGCGGCAGGCGGGGCCGGCGTCGTCACAGGTGCGGCAGCCATCGCGGTATTGAGCTTTTCCGTGATTTTCTTGGTGATATCCACCGTGGCGTCAGCCCAGATGACATTCTTCTTTTCAATGATGATGTCGATATTGCTGGCCTTGCGGATATCCTCGACCGCGCTTTCCAGCTTGGGGTACATCTTCTGGAGCATATCCTGATGCACTTCCTGGAGGCGCTTCTGGAATGATTCGGCGAGCGCGTTGAACTCGTTCGCCTTGCTTTCCATCTGCTTCTGCATCTCCTGCTTTTCCTTGTCGCTCATGATGGAGGCGTTCTTCTGGAACTTTTCCTGGATCCCGGCGATATCCTTGCGCAGGGTATCCAGCCGGTCCCGTTGCGGCTTCATGTCCGCATTGAACTTGTCGATCGTCTTGCGGGCGAAATCAGTGCCCATGACGGCTGACTGGCTGTCAGCAACCGCAACGGTACCGGCAATCGCGGGCAAGGACAGCGCCGCCATGAGCACCGTAGTCAATACTGAGAATCGCATAACCCTCTTTCTCCTGTAATGCAGCCGATATCAGAACGGCTGTCCGATGGTAAACTGGAATACTTGCGTCTCGTCGCCTTCCTTCTTGTTCAACGGGCGACTGAGACTGAATGACAACGGGCCGATAGCGGTCAGCCACGCGAGGGACACCCCGGTGGTGTAGCGCAATTCACCCAGATCAAAGGCATAGCCCGGCAACCGGGAATCATAGACCATCCCGGAATCGATAAAGAGCACGGTGCGCAACTGGCGGTTGTCGCGGGCAAACGGCGTGGGAAAAACCAATTCCGCGCCGTTTTCCACCAGGATATTGCCGCCGACAAACTCGGGAGCCGGGTCGCCGGCATACTGCGGACTGCGCGGTCCCATGCGGTTATCGCGATAGCCGCGTACGGAACCGTAGCCGCCCGCAAAGAAATTCTTGTAGAACGGCAAATCCTGTCCGTAACCCAGATCCGTGCGCAAGCGGAGGGTGAGGTCCGTCATCAAGGGGAAATAGACCTGACCGCTGTAGGAAAGCTTGGCGTAGCTGACATCGCTGCCGGGCAAGGCGAAATCAAGCCCAACGCGCTGCGACGCCCCGCGGTCGGCAAACACGCCGCGATTCAGCGTATTGTACGTCCAAGCCAGCGAGCCGGTATAAGTCGTGATGCTGTTGCCATTCTGGCTGACAAAGTCATTCACGACCTGTGAGGCGAATGTTCCGGTGGTAATGTTGGTCTGGTCGGCGCCGAACGCCATGCTGATATTCTTGGTCTCGTCGATGGGATAGCTGAAACTGATATTTCCCCCGCGCGAGTCGGTGACATAATTGCTGACGTTCAGGCTGTCCAGCTTGGTCTTGCGATAATAGAAATTATATCCCCGGCTGATGCCGTCCATGGTGAAGTAAGGATCCACAAAGGACAGATTGTAGGCATCGCTGGTGTCGGAACGGCTGAGATTCACCGCCACCTTGTTTCCCGTACCGAGAAAGTTGTTCTGGCTCACGCTCAGGGCGAAGATCAGACCTGCGCCCTGCGAATACCCCAAGCTGGCGGACAGCGTCCCCGAAGGTTGCTCTTCAACCTGGACATTGACATCCACCTGATCGGGAGAATTCGGGACACGCGGCGTCTCGATAGACACGTCCTTGAAAAATCCGAGACGCTGAAGGCGCACCTTGGAAAGGTCCAGTTTGTCAGTCGACGCCAACGCTCCTTCGAATTGTCGCATTTCACGCCGGAGCACGACATCGTCGGTTTTCTGGTTGCCGGCAAAATTGATACGCCTGACCGTATTCGCCTTTCCCGGATTGATGAAGAAACTGAGGTTGACCGTATGCGTAGCCTCGTCAACTTCCGGTACGGGATTGATATCCGCAAAAAGGTAACCGTCATTGCCAAGCCGATGGGAAATCAGCTTGGTCGAGGCGGCGACACGCTGCTGGGAATAGGTGTTGCCCTTGGTGATCAGCAACAGGCGCCGAAGTTCGGCTTCATCAACCGGCAGGTCGCCCAATATCTTGGCATCCCCGAAATTGTACTTTTCGCCTTCCGTGACGTTGATGTCGATGTAGACATTCTTCCGGTCCGGACTCAGGGCAACCTGCGTGGAATTGATATTGAAATTGAAATAACCGCGATCCAGATAATAGGACCGGAGATTTTCCAGGTCGCCATTTAACCGTTCACGAGAATACTTGTCGTCCCCCTTGAAAAAGGAGGTCATATGCGACTTCTTGAGCTCGAATATCTTGGCTAACTCTTCATCGCCGAAGACCCGGTTGCCCACGAAACGGATCGACTTGATGCGCGACGAGTTGCCTTCATCAATGACGATATGCAACGCAACGCGGTTGCGCGGCTTCGGAATCACGTCCACCCGGATGGACGAATCATAACGTCCCTGCCCGAGATACTGCTTTTCCAGCTCGCCCCGGATATGGTCAAGGGTCGAGCGCTTGAAGATATCCCCCTCCGAAAGCTCCGCCTTCTTGAGCGCATTCTTGAGGGTGTCGGTATCAATGGCCTTGTTGCCCTCGATCTTGACCTCCGAAATGGACGGGCGCTCGACCAGCTTGACGATCAGGTCGTCCTGATCGCGCTGGATACTGACATCCTCGAAACTGCCCGTGCGAAACAACTGCTGGATCGCGGTGGAAACCTGCTCGCGGGAAACCGTCTCGCCCCCGTTAAAGGGCAATTGCGCATAGACGCTGGCGGCGGAAACCCGCATCAACCCCTCGATTCGGATGTCATGGACCCGGAAAGCGCTCGGATCATCCGCCTGGGCGAGGGTGGAAACCAGCAGTGAAGCCAAAACTGTGAGCCGTCTATGCATGAACCCGTTATTCCCGTAGATGAATCCCCTGATGCCCGGGCTTGCAGACGGCAGGGTGTCTCTTTTGTTCACTGTAAGTGTATCGACCGGCCCGTTCCCGGGTTATCCCAGCAATCGGGCCAGATCGTTGAATACCGCCAGCAGCATCAGGCTTCCCATCAACGCGATGCCCGCCCTGAGCCCCCAATCCTGGATGCGTTGCGGCAAGGGCTTACCCAGCACCCCCTCAATCGCGTAGTAGACCAGGTGACCGCCATCCAGCACCGGTACAGGGAGCAAGTTGAGCACGCCCAGGCTGACACTCAGCAGGGCCATGAAACTGATCACGGCCTGCCAGCCGAGATCAGCGGAGTGACCCGCAACTTTGGCAATCGTGATCGGGCCGCTCAGGTTATCAAGCCCGACCAGACCGATCAGCATTTTCCAGAGCGACCCCAGGGTCATGACCACAAGCTCCCAGGTCTTGCGGGTCGCCTGCTCCAGGGCAGCCACAGGGCCGTACTCCAGCCGCTGAAGGTATTGTGGCGGAATGACATAGGGCTGCTCCTGGACGGCGATGCCGAGCTTCCCCTCCTTGAAGCCGATTTCATCCTTGTCCGCCCGGGGCTTCAGCGTAAGCGCCACGCGAGCGCCCTGACGTTCGACCTCGACTGCAAACGCCTGATCCGGATGGGCGCGAACCACGGCGACGAAATCCTGCCACGTCGCAATCGCCTGATTGTCCGCCGCCACAATGCGATCACCGACCTGGAGACCTTGCAGGGCAGCCGGCCCGCCCGCGACCACTTCACCAATGACTGGTTTGACCGGGACCTGATAAGGCGTGAAGCCCAGGGTGCGCAAGGGGTCAGCGCCCGCCTGGCGCAAATAACCGTGGACTGGAAGCAGCAATTCGCGCTCCACGCCACCCGCTGCAACCTTTACGCGGATCGTGCCCGTTTCACCGATCCGGTTCACCAGCGCATACGTAATCCGCTCCCAATCCGGTGTCGCCTTGCCGTCCACCGCGACGATCTCGTCGCCCACCTTGAGGCCGGCGGCTGCGGCCGGGGTACCGTCACGGACACTACCCACCACGGTGCGCAGGGTTTCGGTACCGTGCAGGAACAAGCCCCAGAACAGGAGAACCGCGAAGACCAGATTGATCAAAGGACCAGCCGCCACGATGGCCATCCGGGCCGGAACTGACTGCCGGTTGAACGCCCGGTCAAGATCCGCCGGCGCCACTTCTCCCTCGCGTTCGTCCGCCATGCGCACAAAACCGCCCAAGGGAATGGCCGCAAACTGGTAATCGACACCATCACGACCGCGCCACTTGAAGAGCGCCGGACCGAATCCGATCGAATACGTCAGCACCTTCACGCCCAGACGCCGGGCAACCCAGAAGTGGCCGAATTCATGGATGGCGATCAGGGGGCCGAGGACGATGACCGCGGCAAGAAGGATGTGCAGAACGCTCATAACGGTTTACTGGCGCCACAAGGAGAGTTGTCGCCGGGCTAGCACACGGGCGGCCCGGTCGGCGTCAAGGATTGTGTCCAGATTGAACGCCTGACTCATTGGCAATTGTGTAAGTACTTCCTCGATCAGCGCGGGTATGCGGACGAAGGGCAATTCGCCCGCCAGGAAGGACTCAACAGCGACTTCGTTGGCGGCATTCAGGACGGCGGGATGCGTCCCGCCCGACAACATGGCGTTACGCGCCAGGCGCAGCGCAGGAAAACGCGACTCGTCCGGCGCATGGAAATCCAGGTTGCGCCCGGCAAGGGCCAACGGACCGACACCGGACGGTATGCGTTCCGGCCAGGCCAGCGCATGGGCGATCGGCGTGCGCATGTCAGGATTCCCCAACTGAGCGAGGGTACTGCCGTCGGCATATTGCACCATGGAATGGACAATACTTTGGGGATGGATGAGCACATCGACCTGATCCGGTCTGGCATCAAACAGCCAGCAGGCTTCGATGAATTCCAGGCCCTTGTTCATGAGGGTGGCGGAATCCACGGAGATCTTTCGCCCCATGACCCAGTTCGGATGCTTGCAGGCCTGCTCGGGCGTGACGCGCGCCAGCATTTCCGGGGAAGCATGCAGAAAAGGCCCGCCGGACGCGGTGAGGAGTATCCGGGAAACCCCCCGCTTCTCAAGTCCGTCCTGATAACGCTCGGGCAGGCACTGGAAAATGGCATTGTGCTCGGAATCAATGGGAAGCAGCTCCGCCTGATGGCGCTCAACCGCGTCCATGAAGACCGGACCGGCCATGACAAGCGCTTCCTTGTTGGCCAGCAGAATGCGCTTGCCCGCGCGGGCCGCAGCCAGGGTCGGAACCAGGCCGGCCGCACCGACGATCGCCGCCATGACGGTGTCCGCGTCAGGGTGCGCGGCCACCAGGGACAAGGCGTCGGTCCCCGCGAGAATTTCCGTTTCGGTCGGACCGATCAATTGTTTCAGCAGCGCGGTGTCATGCGGACGGTCCACCACGGCGAACCGAGGGCGAAAATGCCGGACCAGATCGGCCAGATCGCTAATGCGGGAATGCGCCGTCAGGGCAAAGACCTCGTAACGCTCGGGGTGCAGGTCAATGACGGCCAGCGTGCTGCGGCCGATGGAACCCGTGGCTCCCAGGATCGTGATCCGGCGCATGGATCAGAAGCCTCCGGAGAGCCACCAGCCCAACGCAAAGAACGGGGCGGCGGCGGTCAGGCTGTCAATGCGGTCAAGCGATCCGCCGTGGCCCGGGAAAATATTGCCGGAATCCTTCACTCCGGCTTGCCGCTTGACCATAGACTCCAGCAAGTCGCCCATGACCGAGGACAGCGCGGTCATCAGCGACAGACCCGCGAATGCCGCCAGGCGAAGCATGTCCAGATGCCGGGTGAAGGCGACAGCCGCCATCAGGATGACAGTCGTCAGCAGTCCGCCCACGAATCCCTCGACGGTTTTCCCCGGGCTGACGCTCGGAGCCAGCTTGTGCTTACCCAAGGCCCGTCCGGCAAAGTACGCGCCGGTGTCCGCACCCCAGACCAGTCCGAAAAGGTACATCAGCCACGCGGGCGACGCCTCGCGATGCAGGTACGTCAATCCCAGCCAGGCGGGAATCAGCAGGATGAGCCCGACCGGCGCCAGGATTCCGTTGCGGTCCCAGATACGCGCGGAGTCCGGAAAACGGATGACCCACCGCGTCGCCAGCAACCAGAAACCGACCGACACGCCGAACACTACGCCGAAGTAGGTCGCGGGAAGGCAAGCGGCGCCAACAGTCCCCGACATAACCAGCAGGACATACGCCGCGCGGGAGGCAGTGGATGTCCAGCGCATGAGCGCAGTCCACTCCCAGGCGCCAACCATTACCAGCGAACCGGCGAAGGCCATGAACGGAACGGTGCCCTTGGCGAAAAAAACCACCCAGAGGACCACGGGGATCAAAATCAGGGCAGTCAACACCCGTTCTTTAAGCATGTCGGCCTTCCACCTGAGCACTGGTTCTGCCGAACCGGCGTTGACGGGTCGCATAATCGCCCAACGCGGCATCCAGGGCATTCGGCCCGAAGTCAGGCCAGAGCAGATCGCTAAAATAGAATTCCGCGTAGGCGGCCTGCCAGAGCAGAAAGTTGCTGATCCGATACTCGCCGCCGGTCCGGATCAGGAGATCCACCGGGGGAAGATCGGCCATTTGCACCTCGCCCTGCATGGCCCGGTCATCAATTTCCGTCGGATCGAGCGTGCCCGCCCTCACCTTTTCGGCTAGGCGACGCGCGGCGTTCGCCATGTCCCATTGCCCGCCGTAGCTGACCGCGATCACCAGCGTCATGCCGGTATTTCCCGCCGTCAGGGACTCGCCGGCCGCCATGCCCTCCTGGAGCGCGGAAGAGAAACGGCTCCGGTCGCCTATGAAGCGCACACGCATCCCGTTGGCGTGAAGTTCCCTGACCTGACGGTCGAGTGCCTTCACAAACAGCGACATCAGGAAGGAAACCTCGGTTTCGGGACGTCGCCAGTTCTCGCTGGAGAAGGCAAATACCGTCAGTACTTCGATGCCGCGGCGGGCGGCATGCTCGACGATCTTGTGGAGGGTCGACTCCCCTGCCTTGTGACCCGCGCCGCCAGGCAAATGACGCGCCTTGGCCCAACGGTTGTTGCCGTCCATGATGACCGCGACATGTCGCGGCAGACCGCCCAGCCGGCTATCGATATCCGGCGCCGCACTCGACGTGGACACGATCAGACCTGCATCAACTCGGCTTCCTTGGCGGCGAGCATCTTGTCCGCCTCGCCAACGTACTTGTCGGTAATCTTCTGGATATCCTCGGACGCCTTGCGTTCATCATCCTCGGAAATTTCCTTCTCCTTGAGCAGTTCCTTCACATCAGCAAGGACATCGCGACGGATATTACGGATGGCGACCTTGGCGTTCTCGGCCTCGGCGCGGGCCATTTTCTGCATATTGCGACGGGTTTCCTCGGTCAGCGCGGGCAACGGCACGCGGATGACATCGGCCGAAATCGGGTTCAGGCCGAGATCACTCATGCGGATGGCCTTGTCGATGGCTGACACCATGGTGCGCTCGTATGGCTGGATGAGCAGCGTGCGGGCATCCTCGACAGCCACGTTCGCCAGTTGCAGCAAGGGCGTATCGGAGCCGTAATAAGGCACCATGATGTCCTTGAGGATTGACGGGTGGGCGCGTCCGGTCCGGACACGGCCAAAGCCTTGCTCCAGGGCATCCAGACTCTTGCGCATACGCGTTTCGCAATCTTTCTTCAGGTCGTTGATCATGTCTTAATCTCCTTAACGGGGCAGGCTGCCCACGAGGGTGCCTTCGACGTCACCCATCACCAGATTGAGCAGCGCGCCGGGCTTGTTCATGTTGAAGACACGCAGCGGCATCCTCTGGTCCCGGCACAGACAGATGGCGGTGAGGTCCATCACCCCCAGCTTCTTGTCCAGGACTTCGTCGAACGTCAGGTAATCGTACTTCACCGCGTCCGGATTGCGCGCGGGATCGGAGTCATAAACACCATCCACCTTTGTGGCCTTGAGGACGATATCCGCCTTGATCTCGATCCCGCGCAGGCAGGCGGCGGTATCCGTCGTGAAGAAGGGGTTGCCGGTACCCGCGACGAAGATGCAGACATCGCCGCTTTGCAAGGCGCGGATGGCGGCGCGGCGGTCGTAATGATCGACAATACCGCTCATCGGGATGGCTGACAGGATTCGCGTCTTGATGTTGTTGCGCTCCAGCGCGTCGCGCATGGCGAGACCGTTCATCACGGTGGCGAGCATGCCCATGTGGTCGCCGGCGACGCGGTCCAGACCGGCGGACTGCAGCTCCGCACCCCGGAAGAGGTTGCCGCCGCCCAGCACGATGCCGACCTGAACACCGATGCCGACCAGCTGGCCGATTTCCAGGGCCATCCGGCTGATCACGCGCGGGTCAATGCCCATGTCGGCATCGCCCGCCAGGGCTTCGCCGGAGAGTTTCAGCAGGATGCGTTGGAAGGCGGTGCGGCGTTCGGTCATGGGTCACTCCGGCGGGCGGTAAGGCTGGGCTTTCATGGGGCGAGCATGTTAGCAGAAAGCCTTGATCGGCCGGTAGTTATTCGTGATCACCGACGGGCGGCCTCCTAGTCCTCACCCGCCATGGCCGCCAGCTGGTCGGCCTGGTATTCGCGCGCCAGTGCGTTGAGGAGCTCGTCCAGATCACCGTCGATGATGGCGTCGAGCTTGTACAGTGTGAGGTTGATGCGGTGGTCGGTCATGCGGCCCTGGGGAAAGTTATAGGTGCGGATGCGCTCCGAGCGGTCTCCCGAACCCACCAGGTCACGCCGCAGGTTGGCCGTTTCGGCGTGACGCGCGCTGCGCCGCATGTCTTCGATTTTCGCCGCCAGCAGCGACATCGCCTTGGCGCGGTTCTTGTGCTGCGACCGCTCTTCCTGGCACGCCACGACGATGCCGGTCGGAATATGCGTGAGACGGATGGCGGAGTCCGTCTTGTTGACATGCTGGCCTCCCGCGCCGCTGGAGCGGTAGGTATCGATGCGGAGGTCGGCCGGATTGATGTCGATGCTGCCGGACTCCTCCCGCTCGGGCATGATCGCCACCGTACAGGCCGAGGTGTGGATACGCCCTTGGGCTTCCGTTTCGGGCACGCGCTGCACGCGATGCGCGCCTGATTCGAATTTCAGTCGTCCGTAGACGCCGTCGCCGCTGATCCGGCTGATGACTTCCTTATAGCCGCCATGCTCGCCGGGGCTTTCCGAGAGGATTTCGACCTGCCACCCCTGCCGTTCGGCAAAGCGGGAATACATGCGGAACAGATCCCCGGCGAAAATCGCAGCCTCATCGCCGCCCGTTCCCGCCCGGACCTCAAGGAAAACCGGCAAGGTATCGTTGGGATCGCGGGGAATCATCAGGACGTTGAGGGCTTCCTCCTGCGCGGCGATGCGCGCCTGCGCGGCAGCAATCTCTTCTTCAGCGATGTCCCGGAATTCCGGGTCCGAACGCAACTCGCGGGCCGTCTCCAGATCATCCTCGCTTTGGCGGAAGGCCCGCCACACGCGCACGACCTCTTCCAGTTCGGCGTGCTCGCGGGACAGCTTGCGGAAACGTTCGTTGTCCGAAATCACCTCGCCTTCCGCCAGCAGGGCCGTGACTTCTTCCAGTCGCTCGGCCAATTGTTCCAGTCGGGCTCTCAGGGAGGGCTTCATTCATTCTCCTCGGACGGGGGGACTTCCAGCCCCAGCAGGCGGGCGGCGACGGCCAGGCGCTCGCCGTCATGTTCGGCGGCTGCTTCCTTCAAGCCCAGGCTGGGAGCGTGCATCAGTTTATTGGCCAGATTGCGGGTCACCCGGTCGGCGATATCACGGGGGCTCAAGCCCTGGGCGATCATCTGCTCGACTTTCTGCAATTCGGCCTGCCGCAGGCTTTCCACTTGCGCGCGGTATGCGACCACCATCCCCGAGGCGGACTGGACCCGGCGATCGGTCTCGAAACGGCGGGTCAGGGTGTCGATCAGGCCTTCCGCCTCGCGGGCGGCTTCCTGACGGGCGCGGCGGTTTTCCTCGATGACCTGCTCCAGATCATCGACGGCATACAGATAGATGTCGTCAAGCTCGGCGACCTCGGGCTCGATATCCCGGGGCACCGCGATATCGACCATGAACACCGGCTGATGGCGACGACGGCGGAGCGCCCGCTCGACCATGCCCTTGCCGATGATCGGCAAGGGGCTCCCGGTGCAACTGATGACGATATCCGCGTGCACCAGCGCATCCGGCAAGTCGGACAGGAGCAAGGCCGTCGCTCCGCCGAGTTCCTCGGCCAGCCGCTCCGCGCGGGTCAGCGTCCGGTTGGCGATCGACAGGGTTTCCACGCCCTGCTCGCGCAGATGACGGCCGACCAGCGCATTCATTTCCCCGGCGCCGACCAGCAGCGCGCGGGTCTTGCGGAAGTCCGTGAAAATCTGGCGCGCCAGTTGCACCGCCGCATAGCCGACCGAGACCGGATTCGCGCCGATCGCGGTCTCCGTGCGCACGCGCTTGACCGCCGCAAAAACCTGCTGGAACACGCGATCCAGCTGCTGGCCCGCCGTGCCGGCCTGCTGGGCGTGCTGAAACGCCGTTTTGACCTGCCCGAAAATCTGCGGCTCACCGAGCACCATCGAATCCAGGCCGGCTGCGACGCGCGCCAGATGCCGGAACACGGAGGCGTCATTAAAATGATAAATGCTGGCCTTAAGCTCGCTCTCGGACAAGCCGCGCTCCCGACTCAGCCATTGCAGCAAGGGACCGACATCATCGGCGACAGCGTAGAACTCCGTCCGGTTGCAGGTGGACAGGATGGCAAGCTCGGGAACCCCGGCCGACTGGCAGGCGACCTTGAGGGACTGCGGCAAGGTTTCCGGAAGAAACGCGACTTTCTCGCGCAATTCGACGGATGCGGTCTTGTGGTTGATGCCGAGCGCGAGAAGGCCCATAGTGCTGAGGAGATCACCCGATTGGCGAGGGGGCTATTTTGCGGTATCTATTCCCGCAATTCAAATCCGGTCAATGGAATTACAACTCCGCTACCGTTTACCACTGTCCAGACGCTATGCTTTGCCATCATCCAGCCGCGCACGACATTACCGGCATATTCCGACTCCCGCGCACCAGGTCATCCGCATGCGATTGAGCCTTTCCTCTCCCCGATTCCATTTTCTGGTTGCCGGCGCGCTCGCCCTGTTCGGCAGCGCCGGCCACGCCGATCCGGCATTCTCCAAGGATACCCTGCAGCGCCTGCTGGAGGCCGAACTGTACGTCAGTCGCGGCAATCCGGCAGCCGCCATGCCGGATTATCAGGCCGCCGCCGCCCTCACCCAAGATCCCGGCGTGACCGATCGCGCCCTGGAAATCGCCAATTTCCTCCAGGACTCCCCGACGGCGCTCCCGCTGGCAGAAAGGATGACCCGGCTCAAGCCAGACGAGCCGCGCTATTATTACCAGACAGCCTTTCACGCCATGAAAGCCACGGATTATGAAAAGGCGATCCAAGCCATCGACCGCCTGCTGGCGCTCGATCCGGCGGCGGAACTGGAATCGCTCTTCCTCGGCGCGAATCCCCCCAGCAGCACCGGCAGGCAGAATCTCCTCGATGCGTTGCCCGCGCTGGAAAAGCAACATCCCGACAACGGCCAGCTGCTGTTCGCGCACGCCCTACTCCTGGGCGACAGCGGAAAGACCGCCGAAGGGCTGGAGATGGTGCGACGCGCGCGCGCGCTGAATCCGGACGGGATCCAGCCCATCCTGCTGGAAGCCCGCTTCCTGTCGGCCGGCAAGCAATTGCAACCCGCCATGGACCTGCTGCGCGGGGCGATTGATCGTCATCCGGACAACCGCGCCCTCAACGTCAACTACGTGAAACTGATGATCCGCGCCGAACGCCTCCTGGCGGCCGAGAACCGGCTGGAACAATTGCTCGCCACCTTCCCGAACGATGAGGAAATGCTGCGCATGCACGGCCTGCTGGCCTATAACAGTCGCCATGACGCCGCCGCGCGCGCCAGCTTCGAGAAGCTGGTGATGATGGGCAGCAACGAACCGGAGGCGCACTATTATCTGGGCGCCCTGGCCAAGCGCAACGACAATCTTCCGCTCGCAGAGTCCCATTTCCAGGACGTGGACGACGGTCCCCAGTTTGCCGCCGCCCAAAGCGAGCTTGCCGTTCTTCGCACCGACTCGGGGCGTCTTGGCGAAGCCCGGCAGCAACTGGCCGCCGCGCGTCAAAGCCACCCGGCAGCCGAAACCGTTCTCTATAACATTGAAGCCGATCTCCTCAACCGTCATGACCAGCCGCAGGCCGCCCTGGATCTGCTGGAGGAGGCTATCCGCCGCCATCCGGATGACAACCTGCTGCTGTTCAACCGGTCCATGGTTCTGGTGAAGCTCAACAATCTCAAACGCTTCGAGGAGGACATGCAGGACCTGCTGAAGCGCGATCCGGACAATCCGGTGTACCTCAACGCATTCGGATATACCCTTGTCGACATGACCCGGCGTTACGGCGAGGCGGAAAGCTACCTGCGTCGCGCCTATCAGATGAAACCCGACGATCCCGCCATTATCGACAGCATGGGATGGCTTTTTTATCGACTGGGCGACATTTCGGGCGCACTCGAGTACATACAAAAAGCATATAATTCCTCCTCGGACGAGGAAATCGGGCTGCATCTGGCGGAAGTGCTGTGGGCAAGCAAACGCAAGGATGACGCTCGCAAGGTCTGGGCCGAGCTGATCCGCAGGAATCCGGACAGCAAGGCCGTGCCCCAACAAAGAGCCCTGATTGAGCAAAAACCGTGAAGAAGCTGCTGCTGTTCGTACTCCCCATCATGATGACAGGTTGTGCAAGCCACCCCCCGCTCCTGTCCGCTCCTGCACAACCGCCTGAAGCTTTGTTTCCCGAAAAGCCGATCGTCACGCCCGTCGACGCGGTCACGCGGCCGGACATCGCCCTGATCTGGTCGGCCAGCGGAAAAATGGCGATTCACCTGACGCAACCGGACGGACATGAAAGCGCCGGCACTATTTATTATGTCTGGCAGCAGCACGGCAACCTGTACCGCATCACGCTGAGCGGCCCGCTGGGCCAGGGACGCACGGTCATTGAAGGCACGCCGGAACGCGTCACGCTGGACAGCGCCAAGACCGGGCACATGGAGGCCTCCACGCCTGAAAACCTCATGCAATCCGCTCTGGGTTGGTCGGCCCCGGTGTCCTACCTGCGCAAGTGGATCCAGGGTTTGCCCGCCACCGACCAAGCGGAAACCGTCGCTGATGAAACCGGCATCCTGAAAACCTCCCTTGAATCTCCCTGGCAGGCCGACTTCAAGTCCTGGCAGCCCGCCGGCAAATTCCTCCTGCCTGAAAAGGTCGTGATTACCGGACCGGACACCACCCTCACCCTGCTGGTCAGCCGCTGGAATGTCGAGTAAGCCCGATGCGGGGCTGGTCATTCCGGCCCCGGCCAAGCTGAACCTGTTCCTGCACATCACCGGCCGTCGCCCGGACGGCTACCACGAACTGCAAACCATCTTCCAGTTCCTCGATTTCGCGGACGAGTTGCGCTTCCAGACGCTGCCGACGGATGAGATCCGGATCACGCCCGACTTGCCGGGCATACCGCCGGAAACCAACCTGATTTACAAGGCCGCCCGGTTGCTGCAAGCCGAAACCGGCTGCGCAGCCGGCGCGCATGTC
Organism: Fluviicoccus sp.; assembly: GCA_041912575.1. GTDB lineage: Bacteria > Pseudomonadota > Gammaproteobacteria > Pseudomonadales > Moraxellaceae > Fluviicoccus. The sequence goes on from JAYRMT010000031.1 coordinate 16,632, forward strand.
CACATCATCAAGCGGCTGCCCATGGGCGGCGGTATCGGCGGCGGCTCCTCGGATGCCGCAACCACCCTGCTTGCCCTGAACCGGCTCTGGGGCCTGGATCTTCCTCTCGCTGCGCTGGCGAACCTCGGCCTGCGTCTGGGCGCCGATGTCCCGGTCTTCATCCATGGCCGCAGCGTCTGGGCCGAAGGCGTAGGGGAACGCTTTACTCCGCTCGAACTGCCGGAGGACTGGTTCCTGATCTTGCGTCCTGACTGTGAAATAAGCACTCGGGAGATTTTTTCGCATCCGGCGTTGACAAGGAATTCCCCTCTTATTAAAGTAGCGGCCTCGCAAGCGCAGTACGGCGCAAACGACTGCGAAAGCGTCGTGACAAGCCTGTATCCTGCGGTTTTTGCGGCCTTGTCCTGGTTGAGATCACATGGCAACGGCAGGCTGACCGGCACCGGTTCCTGCGTGTTCATGCGGTGTGATAGCCAAGAGCAAGCGAAACAACTTCTGCGGGTAGCACCGTGCAGTGGTTTCGTGGCTCAAGGCAGGAATGAGTCTCCGGCTCACCGGGCGCTAAGGGAAACACTCAAGAACTAGCAATCTGTTCTGGATTGCCACGCTATAGGGGCGTCGCCAAGCGGTAAGGCAGCGGGTTTTGATCCCGCCATGCGTTGGTTCGAATCCAGCCGCCCCTGCCATCTCTGACAAGTGCTCTCATCATGCCGAACCTGGTCGTCTTCACGGGTAACGCCAACCCTCAGTTAGCCCAAAAAGTCGTCAATCACCTGCACGTGCCGCTTGGGTCCGCGTCCGTTACCCGTTTCTCCGATGGTGAAATCGCCGTTGAGATCAACGAGAACGTGCGGGGGAAGGATGCCTTCATCATCCAGTCGACCTGCGCGCCGACCAATGACAACCTGATGGAGCTGATTGTGATGGCGGACGCGCTGCGCCGCGCCAGCGCCGGCCGCATCACGGCAGTCATCCCCTACTTCGGCTATGCCCGGCAGGATCGCCGCCCGCGCTCCGCCCGCGTGCCGATCACGGCCAAGGTCGTGGCTGACATGATCACCGGTGTGGGTATCGACCGCGTTCTGACGGTTGACTTGCATGCCGACCAGATCCAGGGCTTTTTCGACATTCCGGTCGACAATATTTACGGGTCTCCGGTCCTGCTGACCGAGCTCCAGAAACAGCACTACGAAAAGCTCGTCATCGTGTCGCCGGATATCGGCGGCGTGGTGCGCGCCCGCGCGATCGCCAAGCAATTGGGCGATGGCGACCTCGCGATCATCGACAAGCGCCGCCCCAAGGCCAACGAATCCCAAGTCATGCACATTATCGGCGAAGTATCCGGTCGTGACTGCGTGATCGTGGACGACATGGTCGATACTGCCGGGACGCTGTGCAAGGCCGCCGCCGCATTGAAGGAGCACGGCGCCCGCCGTGTCGCAGCCTATTGTACGCACCCGGTGCTGTCCGGCGCAGCCATCGCCAATATCCAGGGTTCCGCGCTGGACGAACTGGTGGTCACTGACACCATTCCGCTGTCGGATGCCGCCCGCGAAAGCGGCCGCATCCGCCAGCTCTCGATGTCCGCCCTGCTCGCCGAGACCGTGCGCCGCATCAACAACGAAGAATCCATCAGCGCCATGTTCGAGTTCTTCTGAACCGGACTTCGCTGATTTTCCGGCCGGTTACCGGTCGATCCACCCGCCGTTACGGTCGCGGTAACGGCAACAACGGAGACTGTCATGTCTGCTGCTACGTTTACTCTGAATGCCACTGTGCGCACGGATGAAGGGAAAGGTGCGAGCCGCCGCCTTCGCCACGCACACCAAATCCCTGCCGTGATTTACGGCGGCGGTCAGGAAGCCCAGTCGATCACCATCGCGCTGAAGGAGCTGACCAAGGGTCTGGAACACGAAGCCTTCTACTCCCACATCCTGACGCTGACCATTGATGGCAAGCCGCAACAGGCCGTGCTCAAGGCCCTGCAACGCCACCCGGCCAAGAACACCCCGATGCATGCCGACTTCCTGCGGGTTGATGCCGCGCACAAGCTCGTGATGCGTGTTCCCCTGCACTTCATCAATCTGGATACCTGTGTGGGCGTGAAGGCCGAGGGCGGCGCGGTCTCCCTGGTCGCCTCCGACGTCGAAATCGCCTGTCTGCCGGGCAACCTGCCGGAATACCTGACCGTCGACCTGATCGATGTGCATGTGGGCACCACCCTGCACCTGTCGGACATCA
>JAYRMT010000032.1:0-18628 GCA_041912575.1 Fluviicoccus sp.
CGGCCCTCCGGGCGCGCCGGGAATGACCAGTCGGGACCGGCGCACATCATGTCAGGGCAATTCTCATTCTGGACCGCGCTGCTGCTGGGCTTCTCCGGCGCGCTGGCCCTGTGGCCGTGGCTCAACCAGACGCTGTCCGCCGATCTCCGCACCCGCGCCGCGATCCTGCCGCTTTCTGCCGCCATGCTCGTCGGCGTGGCCCGTCTGCTGGGCGAGGCGCCGACAGCCGCGCTGCCCTTTGTCTCCCTGCTGCCCCTGGCGGCGATTACCGAGCTGATTCGCGTCCGCTGTCCTGTCGGAGGACAGATGGGCAATGCCTGGAAAACCGGCATCGGCAGCCTGCTGGCGCTCACCCTGTGCGTCCCGATCCTGGACCCGCGCCGCGCCTACCTCCTGGCGGGGCTGATCGCTCCGTTCACCGGCATGACCCTGACGATCTGGCTGGCGCGCAGGGGCATGCTGTCGCAACTGGCCGGGCGGCTCGCGCTGACCTCGGTCGTGCTGGCCATGATCGGCATTCTCCTGACGCTCGCCGGCAGCCGGCTCGGACCGGATATCTCGCCCGCCTTCGTCCTCGGTCTGGTCGCCATCGTGCTGGCCGCTCTGCCGATGTTCCTCGCGCTGGTCTTCGAGCCTACCTGCGAGACCCGGGAACCGGACGCCGCGCCGTCAGGCGACTCGACGGACGCCAACGCCCAGCAACAACTGTTCATTTCGATCAGTCACGACATGCGCACGCCGCTCAGCGGCATCATGGGGATGGCGGAACTGCTGCTGGAAAGCCCGCTGACGCCAGTGCAGCGCGAATACGTCCAGACCATCCAGTCCTCCGGCAACGCGCTGCTGCACGTGCTGAACGACCGGCTCGACCTGAGCCACCAGCAGGAGCGCAACCTGACGATCCTGGACGAGGTGTTTGATCTGGCGGAACTGCTCAACTACTGCCTGGACCTCTTCAAGACCCAGGCGGAAGACAAGCAGGTGGAGCTGATCGGTTACCTGGACGCCGCCCTGCCCCGCCAGGTGCTCGGCGACGTGGTGCACCTGCGGCAGATTCTCTCCCGGCTCGTGCACAACGGCCTGCGCTTCACCGACCGCGGCGAAGTCGTGGTGAGCATCCGCAGCGCCCTGCGCGATCAGGAGCTGGCGCTGCAATTCACCGTGCAGGATACCGGTCCCGGCATCGGCACGGACCATTTGCCGCTGGTCTTCCAGGAATCCGCCAAACCGGTCGCCCAGACCTCCTGGCATACCGGCCCCGATCTGGCGACCTGCAAGCGGCTGGTGGAAGCCATGAGCGGGGAAATGACCGTCAGCAGTCGCCCCGGGGAGGGTTCGGCCTTTACCTTCCTGATCCCCTTGCGGTCGGCCTCGGGCGCGCAGCCGGACAATACCACCGAGTTCATCGCCCTGCTCTCCGACAAGCGGCTGCTGGTGGTGGATGACAACCGCACGCTCAGCCGGGTGCTGGCCGAACAGGCGGGCCAGTGGGGCATGCGCGTCAGCACCGCCGAGAGCGGCATCGAGGCGCTGGCGGTGGCGCGCAACGCCGCCAACCTCGGCCAGCCCTTCGACGTCGTGGTGATGGACTACCAGATGCCCGGCATGAGCGGCCTGCAACTCGGCGCGCGCATCAAGGAGGACACGCTGATCAACAACGATGTCATCCTGATCATGCTGACCGGGCTGCGCCAGAACAATATCCATACCCTGGCCCGCAACGCGGGCATCCATCGCGTGGTCAGCAAGCCGGTCACCAGCAAGCAGCTGCGGCAGGTGATCAGCCAGGAGATGCAGCGCCTGCAAGGCCTGCAACAACCCGACAACACCGATGATGTGGCCGTGCGCCTCGGACGGGTCAAGGTGCTGATCGCCGAGGACAACCAGCTCAGCCAGAAAGTGATCCGCGGCATGATGCAGAAGCTGGGCATCGAGAGCACCATTGTCAGCAACGGCCGCGAAGCCGTGCAGGCGGTGGCGAAGGACCATTACGACATCGTGCTGATGGACTGCGACATGCCCTTTGTGGACGGCTACACCGCCACCCAGGAAATCCGCAACTGGGAACGGCAGCACCAGCGCAAGCCGATCCCGATCCTGGCGCTGACGGCGCACATCCTCGAGGAACAGAAGCAGAAGGCGTTCAAGGCGGGCATGAACGAGCACCTGAGCAAGCCGATCGAGCTGTGCGACCTCCAGAACGCCCTGTTGCGCTGGACCCAGCCCCGCTGAGACCCGCTGAGACCCGCTCAGGCTCCGGCCAGGAAGCCGGCGTTTTCGGGCAGGTTCTCGGGTAGCAGGGTCTTCAATTCGGCGACCGACGAATTGAGCGTGGCGAGCGTCTCGTGCGTCTTGCGGTCGAAGAGCGTGAGCTCCGCCCGCGCGTACGGGGTCACCTTCATCACGCCGCGCGAGCCGTAGGGATGGTCGCTGTGCCAAGCCGCCCAAGGCAGCATGCGCGGGTTGGCTCCGTCGACATCCACCTCCAGTCCCACTTCGCGATTGAGGAAAGTCACCCGCCAGCGGTAATTGTCCAGCGCCTCCAGGCGGTGGCGCATGAGTCCGGTGACTTCATTGAAGCGGTGCCAGCGGCCGCGCAGCTTCAAGGCGGCCAGACTGAGATACGGCGATTTCACGATCCGGCCCAGCCGCAGACGCGTGGTGACCCCGTAGAAACAGGCGCCCGGATCTTCCTCGAAATGGCTGCATTGGGCCGCCGCGTATTCATAGGGATAGCCGTTGCCCCAGTAGTGCAGGTTGACGCCGCTCAACTCGCCTTCCACCGTCAGGTTATCCACGGTGAAACGCCCCTGGAATTTCAGGAAACAGTCGCGCAACGCCACCTTGTGCCCGGGCCACGGCAATTCGTACCAGTAATCGGCGGGCAGCAAATCCAGACTCTCATCACGCCCTTGCACGGCGCAATGCCACTCGGCCGCGCCTTCCGCGGTGTGCAGCTTGCCGCGCAGCCGGTCCGGGCCGATCTCGAAGAATGAGCCCGACGCAAAGCTGAACACCAGCCCTTCCCAGTCAGCGGCCCGGGTCAGCAGCTTGCGGTGGCCGGCGCTCAGGTCCTCGCGCTCGACGATGCAACGTGTTGCCGCTTTCCCCTGCTCGAAAGCGAGCAGCGCCACCTCGACATAACCGGGCTGGTTCCAGAGCGGACGGAACAGGGTGTGACGCAGGATGAACGTGATGCGGCGGTCGGCGCTCACCGCGCGGTAATCAAAAGTTTCGTAAAGTCCGCCGCGAGCGGACAAGAGCTGGATCCGGTGTTGCGACATGCGTACGTTCCCTGCGGGATCAGGCTATTTGCCGAACTGGGCCTCCAGGCGCAGGATCAGCGAGGGCAAGGTTTCCCAGGCCTTGGACCGGTAGCGGGTCAGATGCGGTTCGACATCGAGGAACAGCCAGGGACGCCAGACCGTCTGCCGGTATTGCAGGAAGAGGCTCTTGCTGTCCATCTGCCACGCCGGGCGCTGCACGCCCTGCATCAGCAACCCGTAGGACACGCTCTTCTGCAGGCCGAGGCGGTGAAGGATAATCCAGTCCTGTTCCCACCGCAAACCGACCGGCTCCGGTTCCTTTTCCCAGTACTGCACGACATTGGACTGCTGGAAAACCGTCTTGTGATTCAGCACGTGCTCGGTTTCCAGCCGGATGACATTGCGATGCTTCTCCTGCGCGCCGTAGCGGGCGATATCGCTGAAACGCAGCACCGTATCCTCGCCGACCTGCCACTGGCGGATCGCGCGAACCCGCGCGTAAATGTCCGGCGTCGAGCGCAAGCCGATATCGAAGGTGTACTTGATCTTGCGGAAGAATTCCGGACGCCAGCGGATGGCGGCGCTGGTCGCGGGCTGCAGGGCCGCCCCGGTCGCTTCCAGGAAGCCGGGGCGCAGGGAATCCTCTTCGTCGCTGATGACCAGGCGCAAGCGGCGCTTGGCGTTGGGCAGCACCGCCGACGCGCGGATGCTGACCGTGCTGCCGAAACCGCTGCCTTCCTCCCAGCGCTGCGTGGTGATGACGCGCACGCGACCGGTCGCGTCCTCGGGCGCGTACCAGCCGCCAAACAGTCCGTCGAGCCATTGCGCCGTGCTCAGGGCGCGGCCGGACAGCATGCAGTGTTCGCTGTCCATCCAGCCGAGGAAGTTGCCTTTGTCGTCACGCTGCACGCAATCAGGAACCCGCTCTTCAGTGAGCGGCGGCGGAGCGGCCGTTGTCGGCGGCTCTGGCACGGAGGGCAGAACGTTCACGGGCGCACTGCCATCAGCAGGGGGAACCACCGTCCCCAGCGCAACCGTGGTTGGCTCACCGGCAAGGACGACGGTGTCGGCAGGCAACTCCCCGGCGAACAACCGGCTGCCGCACAGCAGGCCCGCCAGCAGGAACAAGGACCATTTTTCTCCGCGCGCGTATCGCATACCCCTCCGGAACAGGATCACATGGCGGCAGTTCATGGATGCGGCCACTCTTTCCCTCAACAATAACGAAACCGCCGTGCAATAAAAAGGCGGCCCGAAGGCCGCCCTTGTGCGTGTCGCGCGATCGGTCAGGCGAAATAGCCCATCTCGAACTGCATGACGCTGTCCGAACCGGCCTTGATCATGGCCAGACGCGCTTCCAGTTCCGGCAGCTGGCGCTGCACGAAGAACTTCGCCAGCTTCAGCTTGTCGGCGTAGAAGGCATCGGACTTGCCGGCGGCGGCCTTGGCCAGCTTCGCCCACATGTAGGCGAAGGTCAGCAGGCCGAAGGCATGCAGGTAGTCGACCGCGGCGGCGTTGATCTCGTCAGGATTGGTCTTGGACACTTCCACCACCCATTGCGTGGCGGCTTCAATGTCGGCAGCGGCCTTGGCCACGGCCACGCGGATGAAGTCCAGCGAGGCGTCGCCGGCCAGCGTGTCGTTGAAGGCGCGGATTTCCGCCAGGAAAGACGCCACGAAGACGCCGCCGTTCTTGGCGACCTTGCGGCCCATCAGGTCGTGCGCCTGCACGCCGTTGGTGCCTTCATAGATCTGGGCGATACGGGTGTCGCGCACCCACTGCTCCAGACCCCATTCGCGGATGAAGCCGTGGCCGCCCAGCACCTGCTGGCCTTCGATGCAGTTTTCCAGGCCCTTGTCGGTCAGGTAGGCCTTGACCACCGGGGTCAACAGGGCGACGCGGTCGGCGGCGGCCTTCTGCACGGCGGGATCTTCGGCGTACTTGTTCAGGTCCAGTTGCTGCGCGGTGTACACGGCGAAGGCGCGACCGGCTTCATTGTTGGAACGGATCTTCAGCAGCATGCGACGGACATCCGGATGCACCAGGATGCTGTCGGCGTTCTTTTCCGGCATCTTCGCGCCGGTGGCGGAACGGCCCTGCAGGCGGTCGCGCGCATAGGCGGCGGCGTTCTGGTAGGCGGCTTCCGAGGCGCCCAGGCCCTGGATGCCCATGGACAGGCGCTCGTAATTCATCATCACGAACATGGCGGCCAGGCCTTCGTTGACCTTGCCCACCAGGAAGCCCTTGGCGGCGTCGAAGTTCATGACGCAGGTGGCGGAGCCCTTGATGCCCATCTTGTGTTCGATGGAACCGGCCGCTACCGGGTTGCGCGCGCCCAGCGAGCCGTCGGCATTGACCAGGAACTTCGGCACCAGGAACAGCGAGATGCCGCGCGAACCGGCCGGAGCGTCCGGCAGCTTGGCCAGCACCAGGTGCACGTGGTTGTCGCACAGGTCGTGCTCGCCGCCGGTGATGAAGATCTTGGTGCCGGAAATCAGGTAGGAGCCGTCGGCCTGCGGTTCGGCCTTGGTGCGGATGATGCCCAGGTCGGTGCCGGAATGCGGTTCGGTCAGGCACATGGTGCCGGCCCACTCGCCGGAATACATCTTCGGCAGGTAGAGGTTGTTCAGTTCGTCGCCGGCGTGCTGGGTCATCGCCATGCCCGCGCCGATGGTCAGCAGCGGGTACAGCGTGAAGGACGGGTTGGTGGCGAACAGCATTTCGTCGGTCAGCACGGTGACCATCTTCGGCATGCCCTGACCGCCAAAGCGCTCGTCCGCGCCCAGGCCGATCCAGCCGCCTTCGGCGTACTGCTTGAAGGCTTCCTTGAAGCCCTTCGGGGTGGTGACCACGCCGTTGTTGAAGGTGCAGCCCTCTTCGTCGCCGGAGCGGTTGATCGGCAGCAGCACGTTCTCGGAGAACTTGGCCATTTCTTCGAGGATGGCGTTGACGGTGTCCAGGTCCACGTGGCTCAGGGCCGGGTTGGCCTGCCAGAAGGCATTGGCGTCGAACACTTCGTCCAGCACGAAACGCATGTCACGGAGGGGAGCTTTGTACAGGGGCATGATGGTTCCTCAATATCCTTCGGCCGCGGGTCGGATTCACTCCGAGACCGGCCTTCGTCAAGGGGCATGTCGGGCTGACGCCCGACCTACAAAAATTCTTTCAGAAAAAAGCCCGCTTATGACGGCGGGCTCTTCTCGATCCGGGCGATTATCGCACGAATCAGAACGCGAAGGCTTCCGGCGCCACGTTCAGGGTGTCCAGACCGGCGTCGATGATTTCGACGTGGGCCTTGGTGCGCGGCAGGATCTTCTTGAAGTAGAACTGCGCGGCCTGCACCTTGGACTTGTAGAAGGCGGCGTCGCCTTCACCGGCGGCCAGCTTGGTCTGGGCGACTTGCGCCATCCAGGCCCACAGGTACGCCAGGGTCACGTAACCGGAGAAGAACATGAAGTCCACGGCGGCGGCGCCGGCTTCGTCCGGGTTGCCCATGGCCTTCATGCCGATGCGCATGGTCAGGTCGCCCCATTCCTTGTTCAGGGCGGCCAGCGGACGCACGAACTCGGCCATCTGGGTGTTGCCCTCGTTGGCCTGGCAGAACTTGTGGATGACCTTGGTGAAGTTGCGCAGCATGGCGCCCTGGGTTTGCAGGACTTTGCGGCCCAGCAGGTCCAGCGACTGGATTTCGGTCGTGCCTTCGTACAGCAGGGCGATGCGGGTGTCACGGACGATCTGTTCCATGCCCCACTCGCGGATGAAGCCGTGACCGCCGAACACCTGCACGCCATGGTTGGCCGCTTCGTAACCGACTTCGGTCAGGAAGGCCTTGGCGATCGGGGTCAGCAGCGACATCATGTCGTCAGCGGCCTTCCTGGCCTCGGCGGATTCGGCGCCTTCCACGATATCAGTGAAGGTGGACAGCCAGTACACCAGGGCGCGGCCGCCTTCGGCGAAGACTTTCTGCTTGAGCAGCAGCTGGCGCACGGCCGGGTGGACGATGATCGGGTCGGCTTCCTTTTCCGGCGCCTTCGGGCCGGTCAGGGAACGCATGGCCAGACGGTCCTTGGCGTAGGTCAGCGCGCCCTGGAACGAGCCTTCGGCGGCGCAGACGCCTTGCAGCGCGGTGCCGACGCGGGCGGTGTTCATGAAGGTGAACATGCAGTTCAGGCCCTTGTTGGGCGGGCCGATCAGGAAGCCGGTGGCGCCGTCGAAGTTCATGACGCAGGTGGCGGACGCCTTGATGCCCATCTTGTGCTCGATGGAGCCGCACTTCACGCCGTTGCGCTCGCCGCTCGGCAGGAACTTCGGCACGATGAACAGGGAGATGCCCTTGGTGCCCTTCGGGGCGTCCGGCAGGCGGGCCAGCACGATGTGGACGATGTTCTCGGCCATGTCATGCTCGCCGGCGGAGATGAAGATCTTGGTGCCGGAAATCTTGTAGGTGCCGTCGGCCTGCGGCTCGGCCTTGGAGCGGATGATGCCCAGGTCGGAACCGGCGTGCGATTCGGTCAGGCACATGGTGCCGGTCCATTCGCCCGACACCAGCTTGGTCAGGTACACGTCCTTCTGTTCCTGGGTGCCGTGGGCGGCGATGGTGTTGATCGCGCCGTGCGACAGGCCCGGGTACATGGACCAGGACCAGTTGGCGGTGCCGGTCATTTCGCTCATGGCGATGCCCAGCGAGGGCGGGAGGCCCTGGCCGCCCTGCTCGACCGGCGCGGCCAGCGCGCCAAGGCCCAGCTCGACGAACTTGGCGTAGGCTTCCTTGAAGCCCTTCGGCGTGGTGACTTCGCCGTCGTTCCAGGTGCAACCTTCTTCATCGCCGCTGCGGTTGATCGGGGACAGCTCGTTTTCAGCGAACTGTGCGCCGGTCTCCAGGACACTGTTCACCAGGTCGCGGTCCACTTCGGCGAAATGGGGGATCGACTTGTAGTGGTTCTCGACGTTCAGCACTTCGTGCAGAACGAATTGCATGTCACGGAGGGGGGCCTTGTATTGCGGCATGATGATGACCTCTCGGTTGCGGAACCGTATCTTTCCACTGGAAAGACAACGGTAGATTTCTGACAGACGGAAAAGCGGTGACGTAGTGTAAAAAGTGCTCGGTGACCAACGAAGTGAAATTCGTGACCGGTCGGTCATTGGTACAATCGTCCCGTTTTTACAGTGAATTTTGTACCGCATCCGCGCGACGAGTGCGCCTGAACAGACGCCTGCTTTGTACAGGACAAACCCGGCGTCCGACGATCCGGCGCCGCGCGCGGCCGCCGTGCGGTATCATGCGCGCCCTGTCACCCGTTTGAGGATTGCAACATGCTGAAGCCCCTGGTGTCCGCCCTGACCGCCGCCGCCCTGCTGAGCCTGGGCGCCTGCGCCGACCTGCAACTGGGCGGGAACACTCCCGGCGGGCAACCGCGCCCGGCCTTCAAGGACACGACGCTGGGCATGGCGACGGTGAGCTCGCTGATCATTGCGCTGGAACTGAAGCGCCAGCAGACGCAAGAGACGCTGAAGGAGCAGAAGACGCCGCAGACGATTGCCAAGTACCAGTCGCGCCTGACCGCGCTGGACGCCCTGAAGGGGAACATGGTGAGTTATTCGGCGGGGAACCTGTCGCTGGGCGACCGCATCTCGCTGGTGAACGCGAGCGCCGACCTGGTCAAGGCCAAGCTGCCGGACTACACCGACCTGATCAGCACCCTGAGCACGCTGGGGCAGGTGCTGGTGACGGCGCAAAGCCAGTCCAAGGCGGCCCAGTAAACGTGTTTCAGTGTTGCAGGCGAGACACCGCCTGATACTGCGCATGGCCGCCTGTCGCGGCCAGATCCCTCGCCAGCTGACGCTCGAAACGCCGTCCGCCAATCCAGGCGGCAAGACGTGTCCCGCCCGGCACCAGACGCCGAACGGTTTCCAGCCCGAATACTACCGGCATCGTCGCCAGCACCGCGCCCGCCATCGGCGACATCTTCAATCCCAGGTCGTCCGCCAGCCGGTTGCCGAACAGCAGCCGGGTGAAGGCGGCACGATAGCCCACCGCCAGCTTCGCCCGTTGCCGGGCGAGGAAACCCTCCCCCGCCAGATCTTCAGGCAGGCGGTTCAGCGCCTGCACCAGCATCCGTGAATCGTCATCCGGCCGGTCCTGGGTGGCGTACTGCATGAAACTCAAGCGCCAGGCGTCGGCCTCGCCGGTCGGCAGCAGGCGTTCGTCAACACCCATCAGGTAGCCCGCGTAACGCCAGAAATGCATCACGTCCTCGCGCTCGGTCTGGGTGAAGCGGAAGCCGAGCGCGCGCAGGCCGAGCAGGAACAGCTGCGAGAACAGCAGATTGGTGGCCAGCATGTCGGCCTGGTTGACCGGATGCCCCCAGCGCCGCGCGTCCCAGGTCCCGGAATGCGTCAGCATGTAGCGCACCTGCGCATGCATCATGCGCACGCGCACGGTGGTGAGGAAGCCGTCGCCGAAGCGTTCCAGCCCGCCCGGCCGCGTCACGTGCACCCACCAGGTGCTGGTCTCGATGAGGCGGCGGCGGGTGGTCTTCGGGTCGGCGAGCCGGCCGGTGAACATCAGCGGCTTGGTGGCGGAGGCGGCCATGTAGCTGCCCATCAGCGCGCCGTTGCGCAACACCAGTTCCGCGAAATCGCCCGTACGGCGCATGGTCTCGGAGGCGCGTGCCAGCCGGCCGCGATCCAGCCACAGCGGCACGCGCTCCACCTGATCAAAAAAGACGGCAAGCACCGGCGGAATGTCACTGACAGCGCCGCGCCCCTGCGTCAGAATGGTGTGAAAGCATTTGCGCCCGTGCAGGCGCTGTCCTTCCTCGCTGTGGAACCAGGCGGTCACCGCATCGGCGGCGGGATCGCCCATCAGCAGGTAGGGCAGGAATTCCTCGAACTGCTCGCGGCTCGGGCGCACGTCGTCCGGCGTGAACAGGCGCGACAGCAACCGGAATTTGCGGGTGTCGCGGGTGAACGGATCGCTGACGCGGGACGGAACGAATGCGGTGGCGCTGGTCATGGCGGAAGCCTCCGGCGGGCGGAGCGGCGCGAGCAACGCCGTTCTGCGAATATTTATTCATATTGTGGACCGAAACTAGCAAGGGTCTTGCTTGGAGTAAAGACGGCGTGGAGATTTTTCTGGTCGGCGGCGCGGTGCGCGATGCCCTGCTCGGACGGACGGTGACCGAACGGGACTGGGTCGTGGTGGGCGCGACCCCGGACGACTTGCTGGCGCAGGGCTTCAAGCCGGTCGGCAAGGACTTCCCGGTGTTCCTGCACCCGGACAGCGGCGAGGAGTACGCGCTGGCGCGCACCGAGCGCAAGAGCGGCCACGGCTACCACGGCTTCACCTGCAACGCCGCGCCGGACGTCCCCCTCGAAGAGGACCTGATGCGCCGCGACCTGACCATCAACGCCATCGCGCAGGCGGCGGACGGGACGCTGATCGACCCGTGGGGCGGCCGCGCCGATCTGGACGCGCGCCTGCTGCGCCATGTCTCCCCCGCCTTCGCCGAAGACCCCTTGCGCGTGCTGCGCGTCGCCCGCTTCGCCGCCCGTTACGCGCCGCTCGGCTTCACCGTCGCCCCGGACACGATGGCGCTGATGCGCGGCATGGTGGACGCCGGGGAAGTGGACCACCTCACCCCCGAGCGCGTCTGGCAGGAAACCCGCCGCGCGCTGGAGGAAGACCGGCCGGACGTCTACCTCGACACCCTGCGCGTCTGCGGGGCGCTGGCGGTGCTCTTTCCGGAACTGGACCGGCTGTTCGGCGTGCCGCAACGACCGGAATACCACCCCGAAGTGGACACCGGCCTGCACACGCTGATGTGCCTGCGTCAGGCGGTGCGCATCGGCGCATCGACACCCGCGCGCTTCGCGGTGATGCTGCACGATCTCGGCAAGGGCGAAACCCCGGACCACGTGCTGCCGCGCCATATCGGCCACGAAGCCGCCGGGGTGCCGCTGGTGCGGGCCGTCTGCGCGCGCTACAAGGTGCCGAAGGACTACGCTCAACTGGCAGAACTGGTCTGTCGCCTGCACCTGGACTGCCATCGCGTTGTCGAGTTGCAAGGCAAGACCCTTTGGAAGAAACTCCGGGAGCTGGATGCACTGCGGCGGCCCGACCGCTTCGAGGACTTCCTGGCCGCCTGCGAGGCCGACGCCCGCGGCCGCCTGGGCCTGGAAGACCGGCCCTACCCCGCCCGCGACTATTTCCGGCAGGCGCGCGCCCTGGCCGCCGCCATCAGCCCGCGCGACCTGCCGAACCTGGCCCACCTGAAGGGCGAGGCCATCGGCGAGGCGCTGGACAAGGCGCGCTCCGACGCGCTGAACCAACTCCGGCAGGACTACCATGACCAGCACGCCCGCCCCGCTGCGGACTGACGCCCCGATCGCCCTGATTACCGGCAGCGCCCTGCGCGTGGGCGCGGTGATTGCCGACACCCTGCACGCGCGCGGCTGGACCGTGCTGATCCACTACCGCCGCAGCGAAGCCGAGGCCTGCGCCCTGGCCGACCGTCTCAACGCGCACCGCCCCGCCAGCGCGCAGGCGGTGCAGGCCGACCTCAACCGCCCGGAAGCCCCGGAACACCTGGCGGCCAAGGTGCTGGCCCTCACCGGCGGACGGCTGGACGGCCTGGTCAACAACGCCTCCAGTTTCTACCCGACGCCGGTCGGCACGGCCACGCTGGCGCACTGGGACGACCTGTTCGCCAGCAACGCCCGCGCGCCCTACTTCCTCAGCCAGTCGCTCGCCCCCGCCCTGCGCGCGGCGCGCGGCGGCATCGTCAGCATTGTAGACATCCACGCCGAACGCCCCTTCCGCGACCACCCCGTCTATTGCATGGCCAAGGCCGCGCTGGCGATGATGACCAAGGCCCTCGCCAAGGATCTCGCCCCCGAGGTGCGCGTCAACGGCGTCTCGCCGGGCGCGATCCTGTGGCCGGACCCGGACTCGCCCTCCGCCATCCCGGATGCCGTGCAGACCCAGATCCTGGACGGCATTCCGCTGGGACGGCTGGGCGCGCCGCAGGACATCGCCGGGGCGGTCGCCTTCCTGCTGGCGGACGCCCCGTACATCAGCGGACAGATCCTCGCGGTGGACGGCGCGCGGCTGACCACGCTCGGGGCGGAATAAGCCACAAGAAAAATAGGGGAAAGCCGGGGACGGGCTTATACTGGAAAGACACGCTTGTCTTCCAGTCATCAGAACAACCAGAACAAGGGGGTATCAGGATGTTTGAATCCGCCGAGATCGGCCACAAGATCGACAAGGCCACTTACCGCACCGAGGAGCCCGCCCTGCGCGAGGCGCTGCTGGACGTCCAGTTCGAGCTGAACGAACGCAAGCAGTTCCCGGTGGTCATCCTCATCAACGGCGTCGACGGCGCGGGCAAGGGCGAGACGGTCAACCTGCTCAACGAGTGGATGGACCCGCGCCTGATCACCACCCACGCCTTCGGCAATCCTTCCGACGAAGAACGCGAGCGACCGCCGATGTGGCGATACTGGCGCGCCCTGCCGCCCAAGGGCCGCATCGGCATCCTGTTCGGCTCCTGGTACACCGACCCCATCGTGCAGCGCGCTGTCGGCAATCTGAAAGGCTCGCGCTTCGACCAGCAGCTGGAAGACATCAAGCACTTCGAGAAAATGTTGGCGCACGAAGGCGTGCTGCTGCTGAAATTCTGGTTCCACCTGTCCAAGGCCAAGCAGGAAAAACGCCTCAAGCAGCTGGAAAAAGACCCCAAGACCCGCTGGCGCGTCACCGACCAGGACTGGGAGAATTTCAAGGAATACGACCGCTTCCGCGAGATATCCGAGCATGCGCTGCTGGAAACCAGTACCGGCGAAGCGCCGTGGATCGTGGTGGAAGGGGAAGACCCGTATTACCGCAGCCTGACCGTCGGCAAGCACATCCTCAACAGCATCCGCGCACGCCTCGACCAGCCCAAGGCGACGACACCGCCCGCCAGCGTCGCGCCGCTGATGCCGCCGATCGACCGCCTGCAGATCCTCGACACGCTCACGCTTGACCAGGAGATGGACAAGGCGACCTACGAGGAAAAGCTGGAAGCCCTGCAAGGCCGCCTGAACCTGCTGACCCGCCATCCGGATTTCTGCAAGCACAGCGTGATCGCGGTATTCGAAGGCAACGACGCCGCCGGCAAGGGCGGCAGCATCCGCCGCATCACCTCGGCGGTGGACGCGCGCCAGTACACCATCACCCCCGTCGCCGCGCCGACCGAGGAAGAACGCGCCCAGCCCTACATGTGGCGTTTCTGGCGGCACCTGCCGCGCAAGGGACACCTGACCATCTTTGACCGCTCCTGGTACGGCCGGGTGCTGGTGGAACGGGTGGAAGGCTTCTGCTCGGAAGCGGACTGGATGCGCGCCTACAGCGAAATCAACGACTTCGAGGAGCAGCTCGAAGCCAACGGCGTGATCATCGTCAAGTTCTGGCTGGCGATCAGTTCCGAAGAGCAGCTGAACCGTTTCAAGGAGCGCGAGCAGGTCGGCTTCAAGCGCTTCAAGATTACCGAAGAGGACTGGCGCAACCGCGACAAATGGGACCAGTATGTGCACGCAGTCAGCGACATGGTGGACCGCACCAGCACCAGCGTGGCCCCGTGGACGCTGGTGGAAGCCAACAACAAGTATTACGCGCGCATCAAGGTGTTGAAGACACTCTGCGATGCCATCGAGCGCGGTTTGAAACAGGACTGAGCCATGACCTCCGCCACGCCCCTGGATGATCTGGAAAAAGCGAGCCGCCGGTTGTTCTGGCTGTTGCTGCTGCCGGTGGGGCTGACGGTGCGCGGCCTGGTGCACGGGCTGGACAGCGTGGCGATGCTGTCCGACCTGCCCTTCACGCAGTCGCTGGCGAGCCTGCCGGCGGACTGGCAGCAGATCCTGGTGAATGACGGCCGCTTGCGACTGGCGCAGATCAGCGCCACCTTCATTTTTCTCACGTATTTCTGTTTCGGCTGGCTGCCGGTGGCCTTGGGCAACCTGTCGCTGATGCAGGGGGATGCGCCGGATCACCGCAGCCTGCGGGCGATGGTGGCGCGCAACCTGCTGACCGCGACCCGGGTGTTGCGCAAGCTGTTTTCGGACAGCGCCCATCCGGATCACGCGCACCTGACGCTCCGCTTCAGCGTCCCCGCCTGCACGACGGCGCTGATCGCCGCGAACGTCTGCAAGATCATGGCCGTGGTGCTGATGACGCGCGCGGTATCCGTCGGCGACTGGATCGGGGCGGAACGCTGGATGCTGGCCGGGTACGGGAGCTATCTGGTCCTGTTCTCACTGGCGCTGCGGGTGACCGGACGGCTGGAGTTCCTGCAACGGAACGCCTGGGCGCGCGCACCGCGCACACAGCCCTCACCGAGCTGATACACAACTCACGCACGGGCGACCGTTATGCGGAGCGCGGGGCCGATATAATCACGCCATCCGCTCTCTTGCGATGAGCAGCCTCATCGCCGCTTCCGGGGTCATCGTCATGCCCGATCTTCGCACCTGCCTGTTCCTCTCCCTGAGTCTTCCCGCGACCGTGCTGGCCGCCGAATCCCCGGTCGTTTTCTGGGAAAGCGACCCGGTCGGCCCCGACCAGACCGTCGTCCTGTCCGGCGCCAACCTGTCGGGCGTCAGCGCGGTGCGGGTGGCGCGGCTGCGCGACAGCGCGTCATCCGCTGTCGGCGCGTTGCCGGACGTTGACGCCAAAATCGTGCAGCAGACCGACCGCAGCCTCAAATTCCTGTTGCCCGCCGGCATCGGCAAGGGCGTCTACCAGTACGCCCTGACCGGCAAGGGCGCGCCGGTCAAGGGCCTGCTCAACACCCCCACGGTGTACTGGACGCAAGGCGACGACGGCAACGCCGCCACGCCCGGCGGCTGGCTGCGCGTCCTGGGCCGCAACATCTGCCGCAGCGCCGACGCCGTCATCCGCCTGAACGGCGCGAAAGGCGGCGAATGGAACCTGAAACCGGCGAGCTGCGACCTCTGGGACAGCCGCGTCGACCTGCCGAAAACCCTCTCCCCCGGAACGTACAGCCTGAAAGTCTGGAACGGCAACGGCGACAGCAGCGGCTGGGCCGCCGCCGGTTCGCTGACGGTCCATGCCCCCACGGCCATCCCGGCCGCAACGTTTAACGCGCGCGATCTCGGTGCGCGCGGCAACGACGCCGCCGATGACACCGCCGCCATCCAGCAGGCCCTGGAAAAGGCGCGTCAGGCGGGCGGCGGGGTCGTCTACCTGCCGCGCGGCTTCTACCGGGTGTCCGGGCCGCTGACCATTCCCGACAACGTCGCGCTCAAGGGCGACGGCATGGACCTGACCAGCATGGTCTGGACCGCCGGCGATGCCTCCGCCTCGATGAAAAACGACACCGGCCTGACCGCGCTGGGCGGCCCGCCCCCGGTGCTGCTGTCGGGCAAGTCCAATTTCCGCGTGGAGGACCTGACCCTGACCGCGCGCTCGCACTTGCACTTCCTGCGCGGCGGCTTCCCGCGCGCCGACGGCGACAGCGACGGCGAAAACATCACCATCCGCCGCGTGCGCATCCGGGGCTTCAACATGCAGGGCCACCTGAGCCCGGCGGACGAAGCCGCGCGCATGCAGGCGCAACTGTCCTTCGCCAAGGACGGGGTCGACACCCTTGCCCTGGCCGGACGCAACCTGGTGATCGAGGATTGCGACATCTACGGTTCCGGCCGTTCCGTCTTCCTGCTGCGGCCGGTGGGCGCGCGCGTGACCGGCACGGACTTCTACAACGGCCGGCGCGGCTGGTATTCGATCAGCGGTCCCAACGGGGTGATTTTCGAGAACAACCGCATCCACGGCGCGGACCTGGAAAGCACCGGCGGCGGCATCAACACCATGTTCGCGGGGCTCAGCTACGCGCAGAACGTGCTGTTCAAGGGCAACCGCATCGACGCGACCTACGGCTGGGACGGCGAGGCCATGACCACCGACGGTCCGGGCGGACTGTATTACGGCAAGGCGGACTATGCGGTCAGCAACGGCCAGGCCCGGTTGAAGTTGCTCGGGCAGGCGGTGAACCGGCCGGACTTCAAGGACTGGCGCGGCGCGGGGGTCTTTGTCTCGGACGGTCGCGGTTACGGGGAATTTGCGCGCGTGGTCAGCCGCGACGGCGCGGACGTGGTGCTGGACCGCCCCTTCCCGCTGGCGATCGACAACACCTCGATGCTGACGGTGACGCCGATGCAGACGCATTACCTGATCCTGGACAACACCATCACCGACGCCAACATCGGCTTGCAGCTGTACGGCACGGCGATCGAGCATGTGGTGGCGGGCAACGCCTCGACGCGCACGGCGGGCTTCGTGAACAAGGTGCTGTTCTATCAGGGCGTGCAGCCGAGCTGGTACAACCAGTTCCTCGGCAATCGTATCCTGGCGTCTTCGTCAGCGGCGCCGTCGTACCTGATGGTCAGCAGCGATCCCAAGAACAAGGCCCCGGACATGCTGGCCTACGGGTTGGTGTTGCGGGACAACCGTTTGCAGAGCAATGCGTCGATCATCCTGCGCGGGGAAAGCGATGCGAATCCGACGGTGGGGAATATCCTGGTGGAGGGCAGCCAGATCAGCAATTCGGACCGGGGGATCCGCACGGAGCAGGGGGTGACGGATTTCTATCTGCGGAACAATGCGATGAGCGGGGTGACGGTGGAAGTGGGGCGGTGAGGGTCAAAGGCGGGGCGAATGTGGGTCGGGCTTGAGCCCGACTCGGGTTTTTGAGCGGAGTGTTGTCTGGCACAAGCCCGCCCCACTTGATTTCGATACTACAGGTAGTATCATTTATATGGAGCAAGGAGGCTCCCGACATGAGCAAAGCGGAAAAGCTGCTGGCCGCCCTGCGCCAGAATCCTCGCGCTGACTGGCGTCTGGAACACCTGCAGACGGTTGCTAAGCGCTTCGGTGTGGAATGGCGTCACGATGGCGGCAGCCATTGTGTTTTCATTGCCCCGGATGGTCGCACCCTGCCAGTTCCGGCCAGACGCCCGATCAAGCCGGTCTACATTCCGCTTTTTCTGGCCTTGCTGGCGGACCGAGCCCCGACGCACGCGGAGGAATGATCATGCAAGCGTACCCTTTTGAAATTCGCCCCCTGACCGAAGAGGAAGGCGGTGGTTTCCTGATCAGCTATCCGGATTTCGAATCCTGTATCTCCGATGGGGAATCCGTTGAGGAGGCCATGGCGAATGGGCAGGAGGCATTGGCGGCTACCGTTGCGGCGTTAGAGTCGAAAGGTTTGCCGGTTCCCCGGCCGAATGACTATCTCGGGAAGGTGTCCGGCAAGTTCGTGGTCCGTTTGCCGAAGTCGCTGCATGCTCGGTTGGCGAGTCGGTCGTTGCGGGAGGGGGTGTCGCTGAATACGTTGGTGGTGAGTTATTTGGCGGCGGGGGTGGAGCATGCCTGATGACATCAGGAATACTACGAGTTCTATTTCCCTAATTTCCTACGCGACTTACTCGGACTTCCCTGACCTGGAACAAATGCCTCCGGCTCATCTTGCCTATACAATTCATCGACAGGTAGGGACTGAGCATAATTTAATAGTGTTTCAGCCTCTTCCTCAATAATAACTGAAATGGACCGCAAGACCTTTTCGCACAATTCTTTTAATTTATTAATTTCCCGCCCACCCAACCCCGACACCCTGTTTTGCTGCACAGTAACACATGCCACTTTTTTCACACCGTGCTCTTCGGGAGTCAAATAAGCAACAACCCTATTCTCCTCAAAAGAATTAACAGAGTGTGCAGCCCACTTATCTCGCAAATCTTTAAAATATTTATGCGCGGCTTGCGAGTCGCGATCTAATTTCTCAATCACTCCAAATGGAACCCCTGCTCTAACCCCGCTAGAAAAAGTCCTTCCATACCTAATTATCGCTGCTGCACAAAGCGATTCAATCAAAATCATTTCTGGCGTTGGCTTGGCGTACTCACTCAATGTACGATCACACATTTCTATTGTTGCAACAAGATCACGCTCCACCCCCGTTAAATCGGCAAGTGTTTGAGCCCTTTCAACTGAAAAATCTACAAACCTCCACACAGCCATTGCCCCAACCTCCCAAAGATTTTACAGCGCTGGAAATACAGCATAAACCCTAAAAATATCTCTATTTTATTAGCGGTACAGATACCCCGCTTGCATCCGAAAACTGCCAATCAAACGGCTTTTCTGCAGGCCAATTAATAATCCCCATAGAGCCTGTTAGTGACCATAATCAAAAATCAACCAAGTACATCCGGGAACAAGCGGCGTAGCTCGGCCAGTTGTCCCAGAACTTTCGGGAACATCAGCATCGAAAAAGCCAGCAGATGCAATCCTG
>JAYRMT010000033.1:0-18601 GCA_041912575.1 Fluviicoccus sp.
AACGACCAGGTCCGCTTCGAACTGGGCGCGTACGCGCTGACGCCGGGCATCCGCGTGATCGCCCCGTGGCGTGAGTGGGACCTGAACTCCCGTGAATCGCTGATGAACTACGCCGCGCAGCACAACATTCCGATCGATTTCAACAAGGCCGGGAAGAAGTCCCCGTACTCGATGGACGCCAACCTGCTGCATATCTCCTACGAGGGCGGCGGTCTGGAAGACCCGTACTGGGAGCCGGAAGAAGACATGTGGCGCTGGACCGTGAGCCCGGAAAAGGCCCCGGATGCGCCGGAGTACATCGAACTGACCTACCGTAACGGCGATATTGTCGCCATCGACGGCGTGGAGATGACCCCGGCCACGGTACTGGCGAAGCTGAACCAGCTGGGCGGCAAGCACGGCATCGGCCGTCTGGACCTGGTGGAAAACCGCTACGTCGGCATGAAGAGCCGCGGCGCGTACGAAACCCCGGGCGGCACCATCATGCTGAAGGCGCACCGCGCCATCGAATCCATCACGCTGGACCGCGAAGTGGCCCACCTGAAGGACGAGCTGATGCCGCGTTACGCCAGCCTGATCTACAACGGTTACTGGTGGAGCCCGGAACGCCTGATGCTGCAGGCGATGATCGACAATTCCCAGCAGTACGTGAACGGTATCGTGCGCGTGAAGCTGTACAAGGGGAATGTCTATATTGCGGGCCGCAAGTCCGATGACTCCATCTTCGACGCCAATATCGCGACGTTCGAGGATGATCGCGGCGCGTACAACCAGAAGGATGCCGAAGGATTCATCCGGTTGAACGGCCTGCGCTTGCGGATCGCGGCAGGGAAGGGGCGGAAGCTGGTTTGACCTGATATCCGCCGGATACGGGAAGGCGCGAGTGATCGCGCCTTTTTCATCAGGTTCGTTTACCGCGGGCCGATGGGCCGATGAACGGACGCCGCCAGTGCCCGCATAACCGTACTGACAGCGCATGGGGAAAAACAAGAAAGCCCCGACTGCTGCGCAGCGGGGCTTTCACGTCTTCCCGGGAACTCCGTGGAAGTGAATCTGGTGGCTATGACGGGACTCGAACCTGTGACCCCAGCATTATGAGTGCTGTGCTCTAACCGACTGAGCTACATAGCCAACGAGCTCTCTCAGAGAGGCGCGTATTTTGTTTTTCCCGATGACGCTTGTCAAGCATCAAAAGCACTACCTGCAGCCGCCGAATGACTATCCGCTGAAAAAGCGATCCACACACGGCAAGCCTTGACACGCTTCCCGCCGCGCATCGAAGATGGACTTCTCATTTTCTTGTCTTTTTCATCAGACCGGTCCCACGATGTTTCCCGAATTCGACGACGATTTTCCGCCCCCCGGCTTTGACACCCTGGCCGTGCGCGCCGGACAGCACCGCAGCAGCGAAGGCGAGCAGAGCGAGCCCATCTTCCTGACCTCTTCCTTCACATACACCAGCGCGGCACAGGCGGCCGCCCGCTTTGGCGGGACCGAGCCCGGCAATATCTATTCCCGTTTCACCAACCCGACCGTGCGCACCTTTGAGGAGCGCCTTGCCGCGCTGGAAGGCGGCGAGCGTTGCGTGGCGACCAGTTCCGGCATGGCGGCAATCCTGGCGGTCTGCCTCGCGTTCCTGAAGGCGGGCGACCATGTCGTCTGTTCGCGCGCGGTCTTCGGCACCACCAATGTACTGTTTGAGAAGTACATGAAGAAGTTCGGTGCGGAAACGACCTTTGTCGACCTGACCGATCTGTCGGCATGGCGGGCCGCCGTTCGCCCGGAGACGCGGCTGTTCTTCCTGGAAACGCCGAGCAACCCGGTCTGCGAAGTCGCGGACATTCCGGCGCTGGCGGATCTGGCGCGCGCCCATGGCATCCTGCTGGCAGTGGATAACTGTTTCTGCACCCCGGCGTTGCAGCAGCCGCTGGCGCTCGGCGCGGATCTGGTCATCCATTCCGCGACCAAGTACCTCGACGGTCAGGGGCGCGCCCTCGGCGGCGCGGTGGTCGGCGGCAGCAAGCTGCTGGAGGAAGTGCTTGGCGTGGTGCGTACCTGCGGACCGACCATGAGCGCCTTCAACGCCTGGATCTTCCTGAAAGGACTGGAGACCCTGCGCTTGCGCATGGAGGCCCATTCCGCAAGCGCGCTGGCGCTGGCGAGCTGGCTGGCAGCGCAGCCGGAGGTGGAAAAGGTCAATTACGCCGGTTTGCCCGGACATCCCCAGCACGCGCTCGCAGCGCGGCAGCAACGGGCTTTCGGCGGGGTGTTGTCCTTTGTGGTGAAAGGCGGTCGCGAGGCGGCGTGGGCGTTTATCGATGCCACGAAAGTGATGTCGATCACCGCCAATCTGGGCGACGCCAAGACCACGATCACCCATCCCGCCACGACCACGCACGGTCGCGTCAGTCCGGAGGCCAAGGCGTTGGCGGGCATCACCGAAGGGCTGATCCGCATCGCGGTCGGGCTGGAGGAGATCGAGGATCTCAAGAACGACTGTCGGCGCGGATTTGCCGCTATCCGGCAAGCCTGACGCATTCACCCGGCGACGGCTTTCCGCTAAGGTGGTGGGCGGTCGTTTTTTCCGTTTTCGTACAAGGAACCCGGCATGACATCGGCGGTCCAACCCGTGTTGAGCGCCCTCGGCGCGGTGATTC
Organism: Fluviicoccus sp.; assembly: GCA_041912575.1. Classification (GTDB taxonomy): domain Bacteria; phylum Pseudomonadota; class Gammaproteobacteria; order Pseudomonadales; family Moraxellaceae; genus Fluviicoccus. Next base: position 2,658 of record JAYRMT010000033.1, read on the forward strand.
TCGGCAAGCCTCAGCAATTGCGTCTGGCCTTGGCCTGTCTGCTGGCGCGCGGTCATCTGCTGATCGAGGATTTGCCCGGCATGGGCAAGACCACCCTGGCGGAGGCGCTGGCGCGTACCCTCGGGCTGGATTACCAACGGTTGCAGTTCACCAGCGACATGTTGCCGGCGGACATCATCGGCGTCTCGCTGTTCAATCCCGCCGACCAGACCTTCAGTTTCCGTCCGGGGCCGGTCTTTACCCAGGTGCTGCTGGCGGACGAAATCAACCGGACCACGCCCAAGACCCAGAGCGCGTTGCTGGAAGCCATGGAGGAAGGGCAGGTCACCAGCGACGGTGAAACCCGCCCGTTGCCCAAGCCGTTTTTCGTGATCGCGACACAGAATCCGATGAGCCAGATGGGTACCTATCCCTTGCCGGAGTCCCAGCTGGACCGCTTCCTGATGCGCATCCAGCTCGGGTATCCCGATCCGCGCGCGGAAAAAGAACTATTGACGGGACGGGACCGTCGCCAGATCCTCGCGACGCTGGATCCGCTGGTGGACGCCGACCGTCTTGCGGCCTGGCAGCAGGCGGTGGATCGCATCCACCTCAGCGAGCCGGTGCAGGATTTCATGATCCGGCTGGTGTCGCATACCCGCGAGAATCGCGAGTTTCCGCACGGGCTGTCGCCGCGCGGCCTGCTCGCGCTCAAGCGCGCCGCGCAGGCCTGGGCGTTCATCGAGGGACGTGATTTCGTGGCGCCCGAGGACGTACAGGCTGTCCTGCCTTCCGTGGCGGAACACCGGCTGCGCGGCAGCATCGAGGACCAGGGCCGGGTGCATTCGCTGACGACGCGCCTGATGCAGGCCGTGGACGTGATCCGTTGACATGGACGTTCCCGCCGGAGTCCGGGCGGCTTACCGGCGACGCTGGACGACCTGGCTGAGTCGCCGTATACCGCCGACGCGCGACATCACGCTCAATCAGCGCAGGGTGTTCATTTTCCTGTCGCGGCACGGTGTCCTTGCCGCCCTGTTGCTGTTGAGCGTGTTTATCGCGGGCGTCAATTACGCCAACAACCTCTTGCTGGGCTTCAGCTTTTTCCTGGGAAGCCTGTTTGTCATCACCATTCACCATACCTTCGCCAACTTGTCCGGATTGCGGATTCGCGCCATTTCGGCAGGCAGCGCTTTCGCCGGGGAACCCGCGCCCTTCATCATCAACCTGTCCAACCCCAACGGTCGCTTCTATCACAGTCTCTATCTGCAGTGGGCGGAAACCACCGAGTGGGTGGATGTCGTGGATCAGCCGCGCGAGCTGACGCTCCATCTCGGGACCGACCGGCGGGGGCGCTTTCATCCGCCGCGCCTGAAGATCGAAACGTTCTTTCCGCTGGGCATGCTGCGTGCGTGGACCTGGCTGGATCTGGACCTGGATGCGATCGTCTATCCCCGTCCGGAAGCCAGCGATGTCATGCCGGTCGGCAGCGGTGCGGCGGACGAGGCCGAGCACAGCATGCGTCGTCGGCCCGGCATTGACGATTTTGAGGGGCTCAAGGCGTTCACACCGGGCGACCCGCTAGCCCACGTCTCGTGGAAGCACCTGGCGCGGGGGCAAGGCATGCAGGTCAAGACCTTCAGTGAACCCGTCGCCGGTAGCGACACGCTGGATTACATGGCCTTCCAGGGCATCGACAAGGAACTGCGCCTCTCCCGTCTGGCATGGTGGGCGGTCAGGTTGCACGAGGCGCGCCAGCCGTTCGGGCTGAAACTGCCGCACAAGGAAATCGCGGTCGGCCAAGGCGCACGTCATCTGGAGGAATGTCTCGTCTCCCTGGCGCTGTTCGAGGAGGGCGCATGAACCCGACAGCCCGCTACTGGATGATCGGCGCCCTGTTCATGGGCTGGTTGCCGCACGCGGGTCGTTTGCCGGGTTGGCTCGATCTGGTGATGTTGCTGGGTTTGGCATGGCGGTTGCCGGCCGTCGAGCGACGGATTCCGTTGCCGGGCAAGCTGCCCCTGGCGCTGATGCTGTTCGCCGGGATCGCGGGACTGAGCTCGGCCTACCACACCTTGCTGGGGCCGGAAGCGGGTGTGGCATTCCTCATCTTCTGCATCGTGATGAAACTGCTCGAAACACGGGAGGAACGTGACCGCTATGTCGTACTGGTGCTGGCTGTCTTCATGCTGGCGACGATTTTCCTGTTCGAGCAGGGCTTGGGCTCCAGTCTGTATGTGATGGCGGGCCTGACAGGCATCATTGCCGCCTTTGTCGCGCAGAATATGCCCGGGAAGCCGCCGCTGTTCATGTTGCGCAAATCCTTGATACTGGTGCTGCAAGCCATTCCGCTCATGGTGGTGTTGTTCGTGTTTTTCCCGCGCCTGCCCCCGCTCTGGTCGATGAAGCTGACCGATCCCGCCGGACGCACGGGCATGTCGGACACCATGTCGCCGGGTGATCTGGCGAAACTGGGGCAGTCGGATGAACTCGCGTTCCGGGTGGAATTCGGCCGGATGCCGGTGCCGCCAAAATCGCAGATGTACTGGCGGGGCATGACCCTGAGCCGTTTTGACGGCAAGACCTGGCGGGCGAGCGTGGATTACCGCATGGAGGATGGGGGGCAGGTCGCGTGGGCGCGACAACCGCTCCCCGCTTGGGTTGAGCCCGCTATCCGGGTGAAGTCCGAGCAGTACCAGTCGTACCGTGTCATCCTGGAGCCGACCGACCATGTCTGGCTCTACGCGTTGAATGTCCCTTATTCCGATACCGACGGGGTCGGCCTGGCGCGGGATTTCCGCCTGATCAGCCAGGCGCCGGTCTATCAGCGCATGACCTATGATGTGCGCCGGTATCAGCCCTTGGCGCTGGACCCGGTGTTGCCGGACTGGCTGCGGCGCGAAAACCTGTGGCTGCCAGTCGCCGGGAATCCCCAGGCGCGCAAGATGGCGCGGGAGTGGCGAGCCCGTTATCCCGCCGAAATGGACTACATTCAGGCTCTGGCGGGTTGGCTGCGAAAGGCGAATTTTTATTACACCCTGGAGCCCCCGCCGCTGGGGGAAAACCGCGTGGACGAGTTCCTGTTCCGGACCCGTCGCGGTTTCTGCGAGCACTACGCCTCTTCCTTTACATTCCTCCTCCGCGCGGCGGGGATCCCCACGCGCGTGGTCATCGGCTATCAGGGCGGTGAGCCGAGCCCGACCGGCGACTCCTGGCAGGTGCGTCAACTGGATGCGCATGCCTGGGTGGAAGCCTGGGTGCCCGGCTCCGGATGGCAGCAGATTGATCCGACGGCGGCTGTTGCGCCGGAGCGCATCGAGAAAGGCATGAGCGAGCTGGCCAACAATCGCCAGGTCTGGGGGCAATCCACGCTCAGCGCCGTGCGCTTCAACAACTACCGTCTGTTGGGCAACCTGCGCAACATGATGGATTACGTGAATTACCGCTGGCAGCGCGATGTACTGGGCTTTGATACGGATTCGCAAGAGGCGTTCCTGATGCGCTGGCTGGGGGATACCTCCCTGTGGAAGCGGATCGCGATCGGTTTTTCGGTACTGGCTGCGCTGACGCTGGGTTTTGCTGCGTGGACCATGTTGCGTCACCGGGTCGTGCGGCATCCGGCGGACCGGGTCGTGGAGCGGCTGTCGCGGAAGCTGGCGGCGCGCCGCCTGGACCGTAAAACGGGTGAGGGCGTGCTGGCGTGGATGGCACGTCTGACGGAGTCGCAACCGCATTGGCGGAAGTCCGCCGACGCGTTTGCGACAGAGTATGCGCGCTTGCGCTATGCGCCGGGGGCGGAGGGAAAAGCCGGGAGTGATGTGGGGGATTTGGCTCAATTATTGCGCACTTGGCCTGCGTGGCGCCCACAAAAAACGCAGGAGGTGCAAAACCCTCTTGCGCGCTCTGATGGTTCTTCATAGAATGCGCGCCTCAGCTGTAGACGCATAGCTCAGCTGGTTAGAGCACCACCTTGACATGGTGGGGGTCGCTGGTTCGAGTCCAGTTGCGTCTACCACATTCCGAAAGCCCTCTGTGATGAAAGTCGCAGGGGGTTTTTGCTTTAGGGCCGCATTTTGGCGGCTGCCCGGATCATGAAGTAAAGATAGTGGCCAGAGCGGGAAATTGTCGTGGGAGCTGCGAGGGCGGCAGAAAAAAATATCCCCGCTGAAAAGCGGGGAGGGGAAAAGATACCACCTGACCAATATAACTAGTTTGCTTATTGGTAGGATTTTTACATTGTTGGCGTTTCGTTAATCATCGTCGCGTTATAACCCCCGCACCGGATGATTCAGGAACCAGACCGCCTGCTTCCCCCGGGTCATCGCCGTGTACAGCCAGCGCAGATCGTCAGGCGAGCGCATACCGCCTGACGGATAGTCAATCATCGCAACCTCCCACTCGCCGCCCTGGGCTTTGTGGCAGGTCAGCGCATAGCCGAATTTCACATGCAGGGCATTGATATAGGGATCGTTCGCCATCAAGTCCACCAACTTTGATTTCTGGTCCCGGATATCCGGATGCCGCACGAAAAAGTCCTGCCAGAGCGCGTTCCGCTCATCGTCCGTAATCCCGGAAGATTCGCTATGGAGCGCATTTTCCAGGATCAGGCAGTCCTGCTGGCGTCGCTGGCCGGTCGGCAGCAGGAAGTCCAGCAGTACCCCCCGGAAGGTGAGCGTGACCTCTTTCACCTCGCCCTTGCGAGTCCGGATCACGACCCGGCGGATCTCGGATGTCGGATTCACCTTCGCCACTTTCACCAGGTCGCCGTTATAGAGTTCGTAGGTCGTATTGTTGCGGGTGACCAACAGGATCTCGCCGGGATGGATCGGCGCACCCGGCATCTGCCACAAAAGTCGCCGCACCTGTTCGTTGAGGATATTCGCCCGCCGGTTGCTGCGCGTGATCAGGATCGCCTGGTTGCCGTACAGGTGGGTTGCCTTGTAGTGGATCGCCTCCCGTTCGCTGTCGAGATAGCGCCAGTCTGTGGACGGGGGAATCCAGCGGATGGGGCCGCTGTCCGGCGTTTCCAGGCGTTCGCGCAGTTGCGCCGATTGCTGGAGGATCGGGCTTTCCCGTTGCTGGCGCACGATCTCGGTCAGCGTTACGGCGGTGCAGGGGACTCCGAAGGTTTCCTCCAGTCCGGCCGCGTCGAGCGCCAGCGAGCGGCTTTCCCCGACCGGGGGCAACTGGGCGGCGTCACCCACAAACAACACATGATTGCTGGGCTGCAATCCGAGCAAGCCCGCCCACTCCAGCAAGTCGCGCACCAGATAGCCTGAACCGAAACTGACATCCAGATCCAGCTGGTCACCCTGAGACTGGTTGGCCAGCATCGAGGATTCGTCAATGATGATCAGGTGGTTGGTCTTGCGGTTATCCGGATTGACCTTGAAGCTGGCTTGCACGTGGCTGGACTTCACCTGGACGTCGTTCAGCTTGTAAATGGCTCCGTGCACGGTGTTCGCCGGACGCCCGGTGCGGCGGGACACGATGCGCGCCGCGCGGCCGGTGGAGGCCAGCAGTACGTAGTCCTGGTCTTCCGCTTCCAGCAGCTCCACCAGCAGGCGGATCAGCGTGGTCTTGCCGCTGCCCGCATAGCCGCAAAGCACCGCGCACGCGGGCGGCCCTTTGCGGAAGCGGTCAAGCGTTTCCAGCGCGGTGTTCTGGTGCGGGGTCAGGGTAATCACGGACAGGTAATTTCCGGCGGCGTCACGGGCGGTCGTGCAGTGTAGCGCATGCTCGCCCGGTCACGAACAGGGCGGGTCAAAGATGCTATGATGCCTGCCGTTTTCCGGTTCAGTCATTGCGGGGGTCCCATGTCCGGTTTCGTCCATCTGCGTGTCCATACCGAGTTCTCGCTGGAGGATTCGCTGGTCCGCATCGACGATCTGGTCAAGTCCTGCAAGGGCGCGATGATGCCCGCCGTGGCCATCACCGACCTCGGTAATCTCTACGGACTGGTGAAATTCTACAAGGCCGCCCAGGGTAAGGGTGTAAAGCCCGTGTTCGGCGCCGACCTGCGTGTCGACGATGGCGGACAAGTGACGATTGTCACTGCACTCGCCATGAATGATGAGGGATATCAGAGTCTTATCCGGGTTATTTCACGCAGTTTCGTCGATGGGCAGCGCGACGGCGTGGCCATTGTCCGGCGGGAGTGGCTGGAGGCGCATCACGCCGGACTGATCCTGCTGCTGGGCCGGAAAAGCGCGGTCGGGCAGATGCTGTCCGGCTCCGATCCGGGGCTGGCGGTTCCCGCCCTCCGGCAATGGATGGCCATGTTTGATGATCGCATCTATCTGGAGCTCCAGCGTACGAGCCGTCCGGGCGATGAAGCCTTCGTGCACGCCGCGGTCGCGCTGGCGACCGAATGCGATTGTCCGGTGGTCGCCACCAACGATGTCCGTTTCATCCATCCGGAAGATTTCGAAGCGCACGAAGTGCGGGTCTGCATCGCGCAATCCTATGTGCTGGCCGATCCCAAGCGGCCGCGCGAGTACAGCCCGGAGCAATATCTCAAGTCGTCGGAACAGATGAGAGAGTTGTTTAGCGATATCCCCGAGGCCATTGAAAACACACTGGAAATTGCCAAGCGCTGCTCGGTCGGTCTGCGCCTCGGCAAGAGCTTTTTGCCGGATTTCCCGGTGCCGCCGGGCATGACCATTGAAGACTTCTTCATCGAGATGTCCCGCAAAGGCCTCGAAGAACGTCTGGATGTGCTCTATGACCGCAGCCGGCCTGACTTCGAGTCGATTGCCAAGGTCTATCACGAACGTCTGGATTTCGAGCTGAAGATCATCAACCAGATGAAGTTCCCCGGTTACTTCCTGATCGTGATGGACTTCATCGGCTGGGCGAAGAATAACGGCGTGCCGGTCGGCCCGGGACGGGGCTCCGGCGCCGGTTCGCTGGTGGCGTATTCGCTCAAGATCACCGATCTCGATCCGCTGCGCTATGACCTGCTGTTCGAACGTTTCCTCAATCCCGAGCGGGTGTCGATGCCCGACTTCGACATCGACTTCTGCATGGACGGCCGTGACCGCGTCATCGAGTATGTGGCCAACAACTACGGCCGCGAAGCGGTGTCGCAGATCATCACCTTCGGCACCATGGCGGCCAAGGCCGTCGTGCGCGACGTCGCGCGGGTGCAGGGCAAGTCCTACGGCCTGGCGGACCGCATTTCCAAGCTGATTCCCAAAACGCCGGGTATCTCACTGGAAGAAGCGCGCAAGGAAGAGCCGCAGCTCAACGAGTTGCTCAGCAATCCTCAAGAGCGCGACTACGAGGACGCCAACGAAATCTGGGAAATGGCCCTGAAGCTGGAAGGCCTGACCCGGGGTGTGGGCAAGCACGCGGGCGGCGTGCTGATTGCGCCGGGCCGGCTCACCGATTTCACGGCGGTGTATTGCGACGAAGAGGGCAAGTGGGTCAGCCAGTTCGACAAGGACGATGTGGAGGCGGTCGGTCTGGTCAAATTCGACTTCCTCGGCCTGCGCACATTGACCATCATCGACTGGGCGCTGGTCGATATCAACCGCAAGCGCGCGGCGCGCGGCGAGGGTCCGCTGGACATCATGTCCATTCCGCTGGAGGACGGACCGACGTACAAGTTGCTGCAGGAAGGCCTGACCACGGCCGTATTCCAGCTGGAATCGCGCGGCATGAAGGAACTGCTGCGCAAGATGAAGCCTTCAACCTTCGAAGACCTGATCGCGCTGGTGGCCCTGTACCGTCCGGGGCCGCTGGAATCCGGCATGGTGGACGACTTCTGCAACCGCAAGCACGGCCGCGCGGAAGTAGCCTATCCGGACGCCAAGTACCAGCACGCCTGCCTGGAGCCGATCCTCAAGCCCACCTACGGCGTCATCGTCTACCAGGAACAGGTGATGCAGATCGCCCAGGCGATGGCGGGCTACTCGCTGGGCGGCGCCGACATGCTGCGGCGCGCCATGGGCAAAAAAAAGCCCGAGGAAATGGCCAAGGAGCGGGTCAAATTCATGGCGGGGGCGGCCGAGCAGAAGATCGACCCCGATCTGGCCGGTCACATCTTCGACCTGATGGAAAAGTTCGCGGGTTACGGCTTCAACAAGTCGCACTCCGCCGCCTACGCGCTGGTGTCGTACCAGACGGCATGGCTCAAGGTGCACTATCCGGCGGAATTCATGGCGGCCGTGCTGTCCTCCGAAATGCACAACACCGACAGCATCGTCGTGTTCATCGAGGAATGCCGCAACATGGGCATCCCCATCGTGCCGCCGGATGTGAACCATTCCCGCTTCAAGTTCGTGCCGCTCAACGAAACCATCGTCTATGGGCTGGGCGCGATCAAGGGCGTAGGCGAGGGGCCGATCGAGTCGATCGTGGACGGCCGCAAAACCGGACCCTATGCCGATCTTTTCGATTTTTGCCGCCGGGTGGACCTCAAGAAAGCCAACAAGCGCACGCTGGAAGCCCTGATCAAGGCCGGGGCGATGGACAAGCTGGGGCCGCATCGCGCCTGCCTGATGGCCACGGTCGGCGAAGCCGTGAAGGCGGCGGAACAGCAGAATCGCAACCAGAGCGCCGGCATGATGGATCTGTTCGGCGACGTGGTTGAGGCGACCCCGAACAACGCCTTTCCGGAGGTGTTGCACTGGACGGACGACGAGCGGCTCACGGCGGAAAAAGAGACGCTGGGCCTGTTCCTCACCGGGCATCCGATCGACCAGTATCTCGATGAAATCAAGCGTTATATCGGTTGCCGCCTGAGCGACGTGCAGCCGACGCGTCGCGGACAGACGGTCACGCTGGCCGGGCTGATCATGGATGTGCGCGTGTTTGCCAAGCCCGGCAAGGCGCCGCGCGCCATCGTGCTGCTGGATGACCGCAGCGGTCGGGTCGAGGCCAGTTTCTTCGGCGAGGTGCTGGAGAGCAACAAGGCCTTGCTGCAAGTGGACCGGGTAGTGCTGGTCGAAGCGGAAATCAGTCCCGACGACTATACCGGCGGCTTTCGCGTGACGGCGCGCAAGGTTTACGGCGTCACCGACGCGCGTGTCAGCCATGCGCGCGCGCTGGAACTGTCGCTGGAGATTCCCCGGGTGACGCCCGCGCAAGTGCGTGAATTGCAGCAACTGGTGCAACGCCACCGGCCGACGAACGAACAAAAATCCATCACTCTGCAATTGCGTTGCCGGCACCCCCGAGCGACAGCCGTGCTACAGTGCGCGGATGAATGGAGGGTGTACCCCGACGACGCCCTGATCAAACGCTTGCGCCAGGTCTACGGTCCGGCCGCCCTGCGCATCCTGTATTGACGGAAACCTCGCATGAATCCGAATTATCTGGATTTCGAACAACCCATCGCCGAGCTTGAGGCCAAGATTCATGGCCTGAAAGGCTTGGGCGGCAAGGGAAACCTCAATCTGTCCGATGAGGTGCAGCGGCTCGAGCAGAAGAGTCTGGCGCTGACCGCCGAGCTGTTCGCCAACCTGAGCGCCTGGCAGGTCGCCCAGATGGCGCGTCACCCTCAGCGGCCGTACACGCTGGATTACATCCAGCATATCTTCACGGATTTTGATGAGCTCCACGGCGACCGCGTGTTCGGCGACGACGCCGCCATTGTCGGCGGTCCCGCCCGTTTGCAGGGCGAGCCGGTGATGGTGATCGGACACCAGAAAGGGCGGGACATCAAGGAAAAGGTGCGCCGCAATTTCGGCATGCCCAATCCGGAAGGCTATCGCAAAGCCTTGCGGCTGATGGAAATGGCCGAGCGTTTCCGCTTGCCGGTCTTCACGTTCATCGACACGCCGGGCGCTTATCCCGGCATCGAGGCGGAGGAGCGTGGGCAGAGCGAAGCCATTGCCCGCAACCTGGCGGTGATGTCGCGCCTGAACACGCCGATCATCGCCACGGTGATCGGTGAGGGCGGTTCCGGCGGCGCGCTCGCCATCGGCGTTTGCGACAGCTTGCTGATGCTGCAATACAGCACCTATTCCGTCATTTCGCCCGAGGGCTGCGCCTCGATTCTCTGGAAAACCGCCGACAAGGCTCCCGATGCCGCCGAGGCGATGGGGCTGACCGCCGCGCGACTGGCCGAACTGGGTTTCGTGGATGAAATCATCCAGGAACCGTTGGGCGGAGCGCACCGCGACATATCCCTGATGGCGGAAAACCTGCGCACAGGGTTGATCAAGCACTTGCGTAACCTCCGTTCGATGGATTCCGACCTGCTGCGCCAGCGCCGTTTTGACCGTCTGATGAGCTATGGCGTGGTCTGAAGCCGAGCATGCCGTCCTGCAATCGCTGACGGACTTCCTGTCCGTCCGCCTCACATCTTCCGTGCACCGTTATGTGGTCGGATTCAGCGCCGGTCCGGACTCAATGGCGCTGGCTTGGGCGCTGTCCCGTCTGCCGGAGTCCCTGTCCCGTCCCCTGCATCTGGTGCATGTGCATCATGGCCTCCATCCGCAGGCGGACGCCTGGGCCTTGATCGCGCGGCAATTTGCCGGGCGAATCGGTGCCGGCTTTGCACTGCACCGGGTCAAGGTGGCCGGCGACGCCAATGTCGAGGCCGAGGCCAGGGCGCTGCGGTACCGGGCCATTGCATCCGAAACCGGCCCCGATGACGTGGTCTTGCTGGCCCATCACCGGGACGATCAGGCGGAAACGCTGTTGCTGCGTTTGTGTCGTGGCGCCGGGGTGACCGGTCTCGCCGCCATGCGTGAGGTCTCCTGGCTACCGTCCCCGGGTGTCCGTCGGCAATGCTGGCGTCCTTTGCTGTCGACGTCGCGCGCAGATCTGACGGCGTTGCTGGCCGAGGCGGGCCTCGAGCCGGTGCTGGATGACAGCAATGAAAACATCCGTTACCGCCGGAATTTCATTCGTCATGAGATTCTGCCGCGCCTGGAGCGGGCCAGTCCGGGAACCGCCGAGCGTCTGACCGGCACGGCGCAATTAATGCGGGAAACCGACGATTTGTTGGCGGAGCTGGCGCGTGAATGGCTCGCGCCCTTGCAGCGTCCGGATGGCGGGCTGGATATCCCCGGCTTGCTGGCCTTGCCCGAGACCCGGTTCAATCTGGTGGTGCGGCAATGGTTCATGGAAGCCGGTCTCCACCTGCCGGGACGTGCCCTGCTTGCGCGTCTGCGGCGCGAGGTCTGCGAGGCGCGCGAAGACGCCGCGCCAAGTCTGCGCTGGTCCGGCACGGACCTGCGCCGCCATCGCTCCGTATTGCATGCCGTCCCGGTCGCGCGTGGGACTGACCGGCGCTGGCGCGTGGGCTGGCCCTTCGGGCAGAAGGAGCTAAGCTTGCCGGACGGTAGACGCTTGAGCTGGGAACGTGCCGACACGGGCGCGGTCGATCCCGAGCGGTTGCAACGGGCGTCGATAAGCGTCGCATTGCGCCAGGGCGGAGAGCGGATACGTTTGCCCGGCCGCGCGCACCGCACCCCCCTGAAAAACCTGTTTCAGGATGGCGGCGTTCCGCCATGGCGACGCGACCACGTGCCCCTGATCTATGCGGACGGCGAATTGGCGGTGGTGGGGTCCTGGTGGGTGAGTGATGCCTTTGCCGTGCGGGGAGCGGGATGGCGGCTGCGGGAGGTTTCCTGGTTGCCGACATATTCGACCGGGCCGATTTCTTCAATACCTTGATCAAGCCGGAGAGCGGATGATGAAAAACGGATGGCTATTGTGCATGGCGTTTGCGACGCCCTGGATGCTGTCGGCCTGCGCGCCGATGCAGACCAAGCCCGGATCGACGGTGACCCCGCCGGCAGTCGAGCAGTCAGGCGCACCCGTTGCCGTGGCGCCGGTTAATGCTGCCGCGATACCCGTCGCGCCGGGTCTGCCGCCGGAGAACCGGGTCTGGCATTTGCAGGCATTGCCTATCGGCATGAGTTACCGGGGGGCGAGCCAGCTGGACGCTTTCCTGAAATTCGATCCGGCCGCCCATGTGCTGACCGGACATACCGGCTGCAACGGTTTCGAGGCCAGCTACACCATGGGTCCCGACGCTATGTCCGTGAGTGACTTCAAGGCCGCGCGCAATATTTGCTACCTTGGCGTGACCTTCGAGTCGATGCTGATCCAGTCCATTTCCTCGGCGCAGCAATGGACTGTCGCGGACGGCACGTTAACGCTCAAGGACGGCACGGGAGAACCCCTGTCGATCTGGCGGATGAATCCGGGCGAGGGAACGGGGGCGAAATGAGCCTCGCTGACTCAGGAGGGTTTGCGGAAAATCAGCGAGGCGTTCGTACCGCCAAAGCCGAAGCTGTTTGACATGACGGCCTTGAGGTCGGGGGCTTCACGGGTTTCCCGAACGATCGGGAAACCCTCGGCATCCGGATCCAGCACATCGATATGGGCGGAGCCCGCCAGGAAGCCTTCGTTCAGCATCAGCAGGGAATAAATAGCTTCCTGAACCCCGGCCGCCCCCAGGGAGTGTCCGGACAGCGCCTTGGTGGAGCTGATGGCGGGGATGCTTTCACCAAAGGCGCGGCGGATGGCTTTCAGTTCCACGGTATCCCCGGTCGGTGTAGCCGTGCCGTGGGCATTGATATAGTCGACACCACAACCGGCCTGCGCCAGGGCAACCTGCATGCAGCGCGTCGCGCCGTCGCCGCTCGGGGCGACCATATCGTGGCCGTCCGATGTCGCGCCATAGCCCACGAGTTCGGCATAGATACGCGCGCCGCGTTTCACGGCGTGGTCGTAATCCTCCAGAACCAGCATGCCGCCGCCGCCCGCAATCACAAAACCGTCCCGGTTGGCGGAAAAGGGGCGGGAAGCGGTTTCCGGGGTGTCGTTGTACTTGCTGGCCATCGCGCCCATCGCGTCGAACAGGCAGGAGAGGCTCCAGTGCTCTTCCTCGCCGCCGCCAGCAAACACCATGTCCTGCTTGCCCAACTGGATCTGCTCCATCGCATTGCCGATGCAATGCGCCGATGTCGCGCATGCGGAAGAGATGGAATAGTTGACGCCGTGAATACGGAAGGCGGTGGCCAGCGAAGCCACCACGGTGCTGGTCATCGTGCGCGGCACCATGTACGGGCCGATCCGCTTGACGCCTTTCTCGCGGGCGGTGTCCGCGGCGATCACCACGTTGGCGGTGGAGGCGCCGCCCGAGCCGGCGATGACGCCGATGCGCGGGTTTTCAGCAATCGCTTCCGGGGTCAGTCCGGCGTCGGCGATGGCCTGCTGCATGGAGAGGTAGGCATACGCTGCGGCGTCGCCCATGAAACGCTTGAGCTTGCGGTCGATCAATGCGTCCAGGTCCAGGTCCGGACGGCCGCACACCTGGCTGCGGAAGCCCATTTCGGTGTAGACCGGGTTCGCCCGGATACCGGAAATACCCTTGCGGAGGCTGTTGCTGACGGTAGGCAGATCATTGCCCAGGCAGGAAACGATACCCATCCCGGTAACGACGACGCGACGCATGATGTTTTCCCCCGCAAGCCCTGTCCGGGCGGCCCGGACAAACCGGACGGATTGTTATAGATGTTCGGTTGTGGTCAGAAATTGTCGGTAATGGTGAACAGGCCGCAACGCAGGTCCGACGCGGTATAGATTTCCCGGTCGTCGACCAGCATCCGCGCATCCGCGATGCCCATCACCAGCTTCCGTTCGATGACCCGCTTGATCTGGATTTCATAAGTGATTTTCCGGTGTTTCGGCAGGACTTGGCCGAAGAACTTCACCTCCCCGACGCCCAGCGCGCGCCCGCGACCGGGGTTGCCCCGCCAGCCCAGATAGAAGCCCAGCAGCTGCCACATGGCATCCAGGCCCAGACAACCCGGCATCACCGGATCGCTGATGAAATGACAGTCGAAGAACCAGAGATCCGGGCGGATATCCAGCTCGGCGATGATTTCACCCTTTCCGAAAGCCCCGCCTTCATCCGCGATGCGGGTAATCCGGTCGGCCATCAGCATCGGGGGCATCGGGAGTCGGGCGTTGCCCGGGCCAAAAAGCTCGCCCTTGGCGCAAGCGATCAGTTGATCGCGGTCAAACTGGCTGACGGTCATGAAAATGGCGTGTCCTGATCAGAAGTGGGCTCGATTCTAGCAAGCGTTCGTGTCATGTCAGTGACACGAAACTGTCAGAATGTTTCTAATTGTGTGTCCGCACCATGAAAGCGTGATGACGGATCGGCCGCAAAAATACATTTGTATAGCTATTGTCCGGCGGCCGGCAAACGCTAGCCCCAAAGCCCCGCGCTGTCAATGACCGGAAAGTCACGCCGCCCCGTCAGTGTCGGCTTGACCTGAAAGACGATAAGTCGGAATATATCGCACCTTTTCAGCCCGGAATTCCGGCGCTGCAAGCCCCCCACCCATATCGTCAACAACCGAGGGATCCCATGAAGGCTCTTGTTGCTGTCAAGCGCGTTGTGGATTACAACGTGAAGGTTCGCGTCAAGGCGGACAAGACGGGCGTCGAACTGGCCAATGTGAAAATGGCTATCAACCCCTTCTGCGAAATCGCTGTCGAAGAAGCCGTCCGCCTGAAAGAGAAGGGCATCGTCACCGAGATCGTGGTGGTCTCCGTGGGTCCGAAGGAAGCCCAGGAACAGATCCGCACCGCCATGGCGCTGGGCGCCGACCGCGGCATCCTGGTCGAAACCAATGAAGAAGTGCAGCCGCTGGCCGTGGCCAAGCTGCTGAAGAAGATCTGCGACGCCGAACAGCCCCAGCTGGTCATTCTCGGCAAGCAAGCCATTGACGGCGACAACAACCAGACCGGTCAGATGCTGGCCGCGCTGGCCGGTTACGCCCAGGGCACCTTCGCCGCCGTGCTGAAGGTCGAGGGCGGCAAGGCGATCGTCACCCGTGAAATCGACGGCGGCGCCCAGACCGTGGAACTGAACCTCCCGGCCGTGGTCACCACCGACCTGCGCCTGAACGAACCGCGTTACGCCGCGCTGCCGAACATCATGAAGGCCAAGAAGAAGCCGCTGGACACCAAGACCCCGGCTGATTACGGCGTTGATGTCGCTCCGCGCATCAAGACCCTGAAGGTCGAGCCGCCGGCCGAGCGTTCCGCCGGCATCAAGGTCAAGACCGTTGAAGAACTCGTGGCCAAGCTGAAGAACGAAGCGAAGGTGATCTGATCATGGCAGTCCTGGTTTACGCTGAACACGACAACGCCTCCCTGAAGGGCGCTACCCTGAACACCGTTGCCGCCGCCAAGGCGATCGGCGGAGACATCCACGTGCTGGTCGCCGGCAGCAACTGCCAGGCCGCCGCCCAGGCCGCCGCGCAAGTTGCCGGCGTGTCCAAGGTGCTGGTCGCCGACAACGCCGCCTACGCCAACCAGCTGGCTGAAAACGTCAGCCTGCTGGTCGCCGAACTGGGCAAGGGTTACAGCCACATCCTGGCCGCGGCCACCACCACCGGCAAGAATTTCGCCCCGCGCGTCGCCGCGCTGCTGGATGTCGGCCAGATCTCCGAAATCACCAAGGTCGTCAGCGCCGATACGTTCGAGCGTCCGATCTACGCCGGTAACGCCATCGCCACCGTGCAGTCTTCCGACAGCATCAAGGTGATCACCGTGCGCTCCACCGGTTTTGACGCGGTTGCCGCCACCGGCGGTTCCGCCGCCGTGGAAGCCATGGGGTCCGCGACTGACGCCGGCACCTCCAAGTTCGTGTCCGAAGAGCTGGCCAAGTCCGACCGTCCGGAACTGACCGCTGCCAAGATCGTCGTTTCCGGCGGCCGCGGCATGGGCAACGGCGACAACTTCAAGATCCTTTACAGCCTGGCCGACAAGCTGGGCGCCGCTGTCGGCGCTTCCCGCGCCGCGGTGGACGCCGGTTTTGTGCCGAACGACATGCAGGTCGGTCAGACCGGCAAGATCGTGGCCCCGCAACTGTATGTCGCCGTCGGCATCTCCGGCGCCATCCAGCATCTGGCCGGCATGAAGGACTCCAAGGTCATCGTCGCCATCAACAAGGATGAAGAAGCCCCGATCTTCTCCGTGGCGGA
>JAYRMT010000034.1:0-18205 GCA_041912575.1 Fluviicoccus sp.
ATCCAGGCGCTGATCGAGGCCAACGGCGAGATCGCCAAGGCCTTGCGCGAATGCGGCGTGGACAAGAACAAGCTGGCCGCCGCCATCCAGAACATCCGTGGAGACGAACCCGTGACCGACGCCAACGCCGAAGACAACCGCCAGGCCCTGGGCAAATACTGTATCGACCTGACCGCGCGCGCCGCCGCCGGCAAGCTGGACCCGGTGATCGGCCGCGACGATGAAATCCGCCGCACCATCCAGGTCCTGTCGCGCCGCACCAAGAACAATCCGGTGCTGATCGGCGAGCCGGGCGTGGGCAAGACCGCCATTGTCGAAGGGCTGGCGCAGCGCATCGTCAACGGCGAAGTGCCGGAAGGCCTGCGCAACAAGCAGGTGCTGTCGCTGGACATGGGCGCGCTGATCGCCGGCGCCAAGTTCCGCGGCGAGTTCGAGGAGCGCCTGAAGGCGGTGCTGAACGACCTGGCGAAGCAGGAAGGCAACATCATCCTGTTTATCGACGAGCTGCACACCATGGTCGGCGCGGGCAAGGCCGAGGGCGCGATGGATGCGGGCAACATGCTCAAGCCCGCCCTGGCGCGCGGCGAGCTGCACTGCGTCGGCGCGACCACCCTGGACGAGTACCGCCAGTACATCGAGAAGGACGCCGCGTTGGAGCGTCGCTTCCAGAAAGTGCTGGTGGACGAACCGACGGTCGAGGACACCATCGCCATCCTGCGCGGACTGAAAGAACGTTATGAACTGCACCACGGCGTCGACATCACCGACCCGGCGATCATCGCCGCGGCCAAGATGTCGCATCGTTACATCACCGACCGCAAGCTGCCGGACAAGGCTATCGACCTGATTGACGAAGCCGCGTCGCGCATCCGCATGGAAATGGACTCCAAGCCGGAATCCATGGACAAGCTGGACCGCCGCCTGATCCAGTTGAAGATGGAGCGCGAAGCGCTGCGCCAGGAAGAGGACAAGGCCTCGAAGGCGCAGCTGGAGCTGCTGGAGCAGAACATCGCCAAGCTGGAGAAAGAGTACGCCGACCTCAACGAGATCTGGCAGGCCGAGAAAGCCAGCGTCAAGGGTTCGCAGCAGATCAAGGAGGAGCTGGACAAGGCCCGCTTCGACTTCGAGAAGGCCCAGCGCGCCGGCGACATGGCCGAGATGTCGCGCCTGAAATACGGCGTCATTCCCGAGCTGGAAAAGCAGCTGACGCAAGCCCAGGACGTGGACCAGACCGCGCACACCCTGCTGCGCAACAAGGTGACCGATGTCGAGATCGCGGAAGTGGTGGCCAAGGCCACCGGCATCCCGGTCAGCAAGATGATGGAGGGCGACCGCGAGAAGCTGCTGCGGATGGAAGAGGCGCTGCACCAGCGCGTGGTCGGCCAGCACGAAGCGGTGACGGCTGTCGCCAATGCCGTGCGCCGCGCCCGCGCCGGCCTGTCCGACCCCAACCGGCCCACCGGCTCCTTCCTGTTCCTCGGCCCCACCGGCGTCGGCAAGACCGAGCTGTGCAAGGCGCTGGCGAACTTCCTGTTCGACACCGACGAAGCGATGGTGCGCATCGACATGTCGGAATTCATGGAAAAGCACAGCGTCTCCCGCCTGATCGGCGCGCCGCCCGGTTATGTGGGTTACGAGGAGGGCGGTTATCTGACCGAGGCGGTGCGTCGCAAGCCGTATTCGGTGGTGCTGCTGGATGAAGTGGAGAAGGCGCATCCGGACGTGTTCAACGTGCTGCTGCAGGTGCTGGAAGACGGCCGCCTGACCGACGGCCAAGGCCGCACGGTGGACTTCAAGAACACGGTGATCATCATGACCTCCAACCTGGGCTCGGACGTGATCCGCAGCCTGAGCGCCGACAAGCAGTACGACCACATGAAGCTGGCCGTGCTCGACGTGGTGGGCAAGCACTTCCGGCCGGAATTCATCAACCGGATCGACGAAGTGGTGGTCTTCCACCCGCTGGAGGAAAACCAGATCCAGGGCATCGCCGAAATCCAGCTGGAGCGCCTGCGCAAGCGGCTGGCCGAGCGCGAATTGAAGCTGGAACTGTCCGGCGCGGCGATGGAGCAGTTGATTGTCGCCGGTTACGACCCGGTGTACGGCGCGCGTCCGCTGAAGCGCGCCATCCAGACCGGCTTCGAGAACCCGCTGGCGCAGCGCCTGCTGGCCGGGGAGTTTGTCGCCGGCGACACCATCATGGCCGATGTCGAACACGGGCAGCTGGTGTTCCATAAGCAACGGTTGCATTGATGCTGTGATGATGTAACGCCCTCTCCCCTTGCGGGGGAGGGCTCATCATAATAAGGTGACCCCTCACCCGAGACTCCCCCCATGTCCCGCCCCCTGATCCTCCTCCTCACCGGCCTCCTGGCCGCCCCGCTGGCCTGGTCGCACGCCAAACCCCAGCAGCAATCTCCCGCACCGGAATCCACCGTCGCCAGTCCCGCCGAAATCCGGCTGGTCTTCAACGAAAACATCGAACCCGCCTTTTCGATGCTCAGCGTCGCCAACGCCAAGGGCGAGCCCGTGACGGCCGCCAAGGCCGCGGTCGACGACGCCACCCACCGCACGCTGACCCTGCCGTTGCCCGCGCTGGCGCCGGGCATGTACGTCGTCAAATGGGCGGCGGTGGGACCGGACGGCCACCGCGTCAAGGGCAGCTACAGCTTCACCGTCAAATGACCGCCTGGCTGACGCCGGATACCCTGCACCTGATCGCCGGCTGGCTGATGCTGCTGGCGCAGGCGCTGATGGTCGGCGCGGCAGTGCTGGCCCTGAAAGTCGATTCCCCCCGGCTGGCCCGTCTGGGCGTAGCCGGTCTGGCTCTGTACGGCTTGTCCTGGCCGTTGCAGGCGCTGGCGATCACCGGCCAGATGACCGAGGCGTCCTGGGGCGAATTGCCCGGCCTGCTGCCGACCCTGCTCGGCAAGACGGTGGTCGGCTGGATGCTGGACGCCGGCCTGGCGGGCTGGCTCCTGTTGCTGGCGGCCTTCGCGATCCCCAGAGAAAAGCGGCGCGTCCCGTGGCGGCTGGCGCTGGCGGGCGTCGGCCTGCTGCTGACCCTCTACGGCCGTGCGGGCACCGGCCACGCGGCCGAGGACGGCCTGTTCACCACGCCGCTGATGACCCACCTGCTGCACGTGCTGGCGGGCAGCCTGTGGGCGGGCGGCCTGCTGGTGTTCAGCCTGTTGCCCGCGCGCGATCTGGCGGGCCGGGAAGCGGCGGTGACGAAACACCTGTCCGAAGTCGCCACGCTGGCGCTGATGACCATCGCCTTCACCGGGCTTGCCGACGTCATCCGCATGGCCGAAGGCGTCGCCGGGTTCTGGAAAACCCCGTATGCGCTGGCGCTGGCCGGGAAGGTGGGGCTGGTGGCGCTGGCCGTGGCGATGGGCGGGGCCAACCGGCTGTGGATCATGCCCCGATTCGAACGCGATCCGGTCGCCGCGCTACGGATTTTCACCCGCATCGCGCGGGTGGAGAGCGTCGTCCTGCTGGGGGTGCTGATGGCGGCGGTACGGCTGGCGGCGCAGTCGCCGCAGGGCTGAGGCGACCTGACCGCCGGAGGCGTCAACCCCTTGCCCCTCAAGACTGTGGGTGTTAGCCTGCCAGACCTCAGATTGTCCAA
Organism: Fluviicoccus sp.; assembly: GCA_041912575.1. GTDB lineage: Bacteria > Pseudomonadota > Gammaproteobacteria > Pseudomonadales > Moraxellaceae > Fluviicoccus. The sequence goes on from JAYRMT010000034.1 coordinate 3,632, forward strand.
CAAATCCCGTCAAGAGAACCCAACCGTGAACAAACAGAAACTGCTGCTGGAACTGCAACGGGTCTATGTGTCGATCATGATGGAAGTGATCGGCCTGGGTCTGGTCTCGACCAGCGAAGTCGATGAAGACGTCATCCGCGAGGTGTCGCAGTTCCCCGTCGGCATGGAATTCCGCATGATCGTGCTGCCGGACGGTCCCAGCTTCCGCCTGCGCGTGAAGGAGGGCGGCCGCCTGGAGCTGGCCGGCAACAGCACCGGCAAGCCGGACCTCGACATCCGTTTCAAGCACTTGTCCCACGCCTTCCTGGTCTTCTCCTTCCAGGAAAGCACGGCGCGCGCCTTCGCCAATGACCGCATGGTCGCCGACGGCGAAGTCTCGCACGCGATCCGCCTGGTGCGCTGCCTCGACAAGATGGAAGCGCTGATCCTGCCGAAACTGGTCGCCGAGCGCGCCGTGAAGCGGTATCCCGCCAGCCTGTCGCTGAACGAAAAGATCAACAAGGCCGCCCGCATCTACGCGCTGGTGGCCAAGCATTTCCTGACCCGGAGCTAAGTCATGGCCAAGTCGTATTACGAATTCTTCTGTCCCGTCAAAATCGTCGCCGGCCACAAGGCGCTGGAGCACATTCCTTTCGAGCTGTCGACGCTGCAATGCAAGCGCCCCATGATCATCACCGACAAGGGCGTGCGCGGCGCGGGCCTGCTGGCCCATGTGGAAGCCGCCTTCGAAGGCGCCGAAGCCGTGATCGCCGCCGTCTATGACGACGTGCCGCCGGACAGCTCGCTGACCACCGTGCGCGACGCCGCCAAGGCCTTCCGCGCCAATAACTGCGACTCGATCATCGCCATCGGCGGCGGTTCGGTCATCGATACCTCCAAGGGCGTCAACATCCTGGTGACCGAGGGCGGCGACGACCTGATGCAGTTCATGGGCGCGCACAACCTGAAGAAGCCGTTGAAGCCGCTGTTCGTGGTGCCGACGACCTCCGGTACCGGCTCGGAAGTGACGCTGGTGGCCGTGGTGGCGGACAAGGACAAGGGCGTGAAGATGCCGTTCACCTCCTACTTTCTGCTGCCGAACGCCGCCGTGCTCGATCCGCGCATGACGATGACGCTGCCGCCGCACATTACCGCGATGACCGGCATGGACGCGCTGACCCATGCGGTCGAGGCGTACACCTGCCTGGGCAACAATCCGGTGAGCGACGCCTACGCGACGGCCGCGATCAAGAAGATCAGCGAGAACCTGATGAAGGTGATGGAGAATCCGCAGGACGCCGATGCGCGTCTGGAGCTGGCGCAGGCCTCGACGATGGCGGGCGCGGCGTTCTCCAATTCGATGGTGGGTCTGGTGCATGCGCTGGGCCATTCGCTGGGCGCGGTGTGCCATTTGCCGCACGGCCTGTGCATGAGCCTGTTCCTGCCGTATGTGCTGGATTACAACAAGGAAGTGAACGGGGACCGCATTGGCGAGCTGTTGCTGCCGCTGGCGGGGGCGGATGTGTATGCGGCGACTCCGAAGGCGCAGCGCGCGGACAAGGCGATTGCGCATATCCGGGCGATGCGGGATGAGCTGTATGCGCGTTGCAAGTTGCCGCGGACCTTGAAGGAGACGGGGAAGGTGTCGGAGGGGCAGTTGCCGCAGGTGGCGGATCTGACGATTAATGACGGGTCGATTGTCTATAATCCGAAGGAAGCGGATTATGATGATGCGCTGGGGATTTTGAAGAAGGCGTGGGCGTAAGGCTCGGCTGTTGGTGAAGGAGGTGCTAAAGCACCTCCCTTAATGTCAGAGTCGCTGTAGCCCGCATGGTAATGCGGGATGATGTCCGCTGCACTTGAAACATCCCCGGATTCCGCAGGCTCCATCCGAGCTACTTGCTGTCTGCAGTTTCCAATCCAAGCCATCACATCACTCGCCCTGCGCTCCCCGAATCATCCTGACAACCCGCTCCCGGACGCCATCCAAACACCCTGGCGTCAGCCGACCGGCCTCACGCTGGAACAGGCTTTCATGCGCCGTAAAGAGCTTGCCGGGCCGGGCGTAACTCACACGGAGCAAAGAACCGCTGGCAAAGTCGTCATCCGTCAGCATCACCGACTCGCCATCGTAAGGCTGACTGGTGACCTGGCAAAGAATGCAATCTCCCCGATCAAGTACCGCAAGCACCACGGCAGGGCGCAACTTGGTCCGGGACAAATCCGAAAACGGGAACGGGATAAGAACTACGCTTCCTGCTGCAAATGCGCCCATGCGGCATCCTCTTCCTCATTCAACCACTCCTTGGCCAAGGCAGGCTCCGCCATCGCCAGCGTCTCATCCGGCAGCGGCTCCAGCAGGGTAATCAGCACTCGCTGCGGTGCGCGCAAGTGAATTTCCTCAAGCCACTGCACATGGCCTTGCGGATCAATGACGGCTTCAACGGTATGCAACATGGGGATACCCTCCAACGTGCCCTCATCGTAGTGTATGAATACGGCCAACGCCAGCCCGGGCCGGATCTCACCGCAGCAAGAGAAGGGCGCAATACCCACTGCGCCCCACAAATGACATAAACAAGAAAAAATCCCGGATTCCGCACGCTCCATTCGGGCAACCCACATGCATTTACTCCCGAACCTCCGCCGCCACCCATTTCCCCACCCGCTTCGACTTCGCCGCCACCGCCGAAACCCGGATCATGTAATCCACCGCAGCCCGCATTTCCTCCTCCGAATACGCCGCCTCGTAATCGCGCCTGCCCGGCATATCGCCCCCCGGCACCCCGTTGATCGCCGCGTCATACATGGCCTGACGCCCCTTCGCCAGACGCGGCGCCCACGCCGCCTGATCGCCGATCAACGGCGCGCCCAGACGGTTATCCCGGGCGTTCTCCTCGGCATGGCACAGCGAACAGGAATCGTGGTAGATCGTCTGCGCCGACTGCGGAGCCGCGAACGCGGAGGAAGCGACAAGGAAACATGCGACCGGAAACAGCGTCCGGGGCGAGCCAAGCGGGCGGGTGAAAAGAAGCGCGAAGGCTTGCAACGTCCTGTTCATGATGGGTCTCCCTGTGACCGGAAAAAATCCTTAACAGCATCTGGTGATGATACTTGTGAATTTATAGTTAACAGTTCGCATGCAAGCAAATTTGCGAGCTAAATTTGTGAAGTATTCGATGAATGGATGGTCGGGACGGCGCAGGCCGCATGCCGGCGACCCCGCGCGATACGCTTGTCGCGGACTGCCCCCCGGCCTACAGTTACCTTCTCCCTGAAAGACACATTCCCATGATCATCCGCCCCCGTCCGCACCCCCTTGAACTCCTGTTCATCCTCCGCGGCTCCATCGTCCGCGACATCGCCCCCAAGGTGCTGGCGATCATGGCGCTCTCCGCCGGGGTGGTCGCCCTTGCCGACATCCACCGCATTCCCTTGCCCGACGCCGGAACCATCCCGTTTTCCATCATCGGTCTCGCGCTCTCTGTATTCCTGGGCTTCCGCAACAACGCCTGCTACGACCGCTGGTGGGAGGCGCGCAAGCATCTGGGCGATCTGGTGGTGCAGACCCGCGCCTTTGCCCGCGAGGCCGGGGTGCTGTTGCCTGACGAAACCCTGCGCCGCCGTCTGGTCCATGCTGCGATCGGTTTCACCCACGCGCTGACCGCCTCCCTGCGCGGACAGGATGCCCACGCCGCCGCGCGTACCTGGCTGCCGGAGCCGCTTGCGGACCGCCTGCAATCCTCGCAGAACCTGCCGGACGCCATCCTGCGCGCGATCAACGTGGATCTCCGTGACGCCCTGCAATCAGGCGCGTTGAGCGACATCCTGTACCAGACCCTGTCGCAACGGTTGCTGGCCCTGACCGCCATCCAGGCGGCTTGCGAGCGCATCCGTCACACGCCGATGCCGTTCGCCTACGCGCTGCTGTTGCACCGCACCGCCTGGCTGTTCTGCCTGCTGTTGCCGTTCGGGCTGGCGTCCGGGCTGGGTTGGATGACGCCGTTCATCGTCATGGTGGTCGCGTACACGTTTTTCGGGCTGGACGCCTTGGGAGACCAACTGGAGGAGCCGTTCGGCCTGCAGGACCACGGTCTGCCGCTGGACGCGCTGGCGCGCATCATCGAGATCGATTTTCGGGAGGGATTGGGGGAGAAAGACTTGCCGGAGCGGTTGCAGCCGGTGGAGTATCTGTTGCTGTAGGGGCTTGAGAGGGCTTGTGAGTCACGAGGCACAGGGCGGCGCGGGGCTGCCCCGGATCTCGTATCAGGCGGCCTCCGCCCCGGTTTCAAGCGCACCGGCCGTATCGTCGGCGCGTTCAAACAGGAAGCGCAGCGCCGCATGGGTCGGGATATACAGCACCACCAGCAAGGCCGCCATCCAGGCCATCAGGTATTGCCCGGCGGGCAGCCAGTGCTGCGGGGCCTTGTCGTCCAGTCCGTAGACATAATCCACGTTGATCGGCGTTGCCGAATCCGCCAGTACCGCGCCCGCCGGCGGCAGGAAGAAGAACGAAATCAGGCAGAGCGTCCACGCCAGCGCGGTCCATAGCGGCAAAGCGCGACGGTCATAACCGTACAGGCGCACCAGATAGATCAGCAGGAACGGCAGCCAGCCGTGAAACAGCGAGAGCCCGCGCAGGAAAAGCGGCCGGTCGGCGTTGAACATGTAGTCGGTCATGCCGGTCAGATGATGGCCGCTCAGTCCGGTCAGGAAGTCGATGCACCAGAAAATCTGCGGCGCGAGGATGCCCACGGCGGCGGCCGAGGCGGCGAGCGCATTGCCGGTCCACAGGGCGAACAGGGTGAGGAACAGCGCGGCGTCGCAGAAATAGAGGAAGTTGGTGGGGCCGTAGTTGATGGTGTATACCGGGACCAGAACGGCCATGAAGGCCGTAAACGCGAGTTTCAGCCACAGCGGTGCGGCAGGACGGATGTCTGTCATGATGTCTTCCTTGAAATGCCCGGGCCGGGCGTTGCCTAAGGCTAAAGGATGGCAGTCGTGTTCCGTGTGTGGTTTGTGCAAACAGGCGGGGCAATGCGGTAATCCGGGGTCAGGCGCGCCCGCTCCGGCAGGCGGCTCCCGGAAGGGCGGACCAAACAAGTCGTGCAGGGCGGGATGCGAAGGATGCCGCGGTTCAGCGTTTACCTCCCGCCACCGGAAGCGGAACCGGTTTCAGGTTGGCGGCATCCTTCGCCAGATCCTGACGCATGGCGGGTGTCAGTTTGTCGGGTTTGGCCGCGAGCGCGGCGCAAGAACATACCAGCGTGCCTCCGCGCGTTCTCGGCATGCCGTCGTCGCCGGCAACCGCGCAGCAGCCGCTGCCCAGACCGTTGTGGCAGGCCTGATCCGCTTCGGCCCAACTTATCGCAAAGGCGGATGACGCGAAACCGGCCGTCAAAAAGGAAAACGTGACCAGCAAGGATGAGGCTTTCATAATCATTCCTTCGTGTTGTTTTGGGGAGAGGCAGCTTGGCCGGGATAATCCGGCGGAAGTCCTCCTGCAAACTAGCCCCGGTATTCGGGGGCTGTCAAAGTCATCCGACAGCCGGTGATTCGCTTTCATGAAATAAGCGCAGCTGATTGCCTGGTCGTTCGCCACGCCGCCTGCGACAACGTGTCGCACCCCGAGCCGGACCGCCATCGCTAAAATCCGCGCATCCCGAATCCTGCGGCAAACCGTCCATGCGCCTGACCACCGTCCTGATCCCCCTCGGCCTTGCCGTCCTTGCCATGCCTGCCGCCCGGGCCTGCTCCAGCTGCGGCTGCACGCTCAGCTCCGACTGGGTCGGCCAAGGCATCGGCAACCGCAAGGGCTACAGCCTGGACCTGCGTTACGACTACATTGACCAGACCGCGTTCCGCGCCGGTTCGTCGTCCGCGCCGGCGCCGTCGCTGCCGGATGCCGGTGAAGTGGAGCACCGCACCACCAACCGCTATGTCACCGCCACACTGGGCTACAGCCCGGACCGCGACTGGGGCTTCCAGCTGGTCGTGCCCTATCTGGACCGCTCGCACAGCACCTTCGCCCCGGGCGACACCGACCCCAGCCTCTCGCATACCCGCAGCCTCAGCGACATCAAGCTGATCGGCCGTTACCAGGGCTTCAGCGAAACCGGGGACACCGGCCTGACTGTCGGCTTGAAGCTGCCCACCGGCAGCCGCGACAAGCGCTTCAACGCCGGTCCGGAGGAGGGCGGCGATCTGGACCGCAGCCTGCAGGCCGGTACGGGCAGCACTGACCTGATCCTCGGCGTCTTCCGCTACGGCAGCTTGGGGCAGGGCTGGAACTGGTTTGCCCAAGGCACGGCGCAGATGCCCGTGAAGATCAAGGACGAATTCCGTCCGGGCGCGCAATTCCTGCTGAACGGCGGCTTGCGCCATGAAGGCGGGCTGGTGTCGCCGCAAGTGCAGGTCAACGTGCTGGAGCGCCGTCCCGACGGCGGCGCGAACGGCGATGCCGACAACAGCGGCGGCCGTTCGGTCGCGCTGAGTCCCGGCGCGGGCATCGCGCTGGCCAAGGGTCTGACGGCCTACGGTTTTGTCCAGATCCCGGTCTACCAGCATGTCGAGGGCGTGCAGATCGCGCCGCGCTGGACCGCGACGGCGGGCGTCAGTTACACCTTCCGCTAAGCCGGACGGCCGTTGCGGGGCGGAGGCTTTCCTGTCATAACAGGGCATCCTCCCCGTGGCCGTCCGTTCATGAAAACGCCTGAAGAATGCGGGATCGACCTGCGCGCCTATCTCCGTCGCCCCGACCGCGCCTTCTGGTTTGACCTGCTGACCCCCGCGCCGCTCGCCACCGACACCTTTTTCACCCGACGCGACCGTCTGGTCCGTTACTCCCTCGGCGCGGCCTTTCTGGTGTCGTTGTTCTATCTGGTATTGACACTGGTGTCGATGACCTGGACGCAGGGCGGCACGCTGGCGCTGGTCAATCTGGGGGCGATGGCCTGTTACGGCATGGGGATGTGGGCCGCCTCGCTCGGGGCGGGGCGCATCGCCCGCCTGTGGTTGATGGTGACGCTGAACGCGCAGGTCAGCGTGCTGGTGGCGTTCTCGGGCACGCTGCTCGGCGTGGGTTTTTACGGCGTGGTGGCGGCGGTGCTGGCCCGGTTGGTGTTTTCCGCGCAGGAGACGCCGGCGCGGCTGGCGTTCGTGGGGCTTTCGATGGGCGTGCTGGTGTTGGGCATGATCGCGCCCTGGCCGCCGGTCCTGCCGCTGGAACAATTGCCGGGCTGGCAACTGGCGACCATGCGCGTGGTCAACGCGGTGCTGGTGCTGGAGTCGCTGATCCTGATTCTGGCGGTGTTCCAGAAGGAAGTGCTGCGCAACGAATATGACCTGGTGCGCGAGCGCGAGCGCTCCGACCGCCTGTTGCACGCCATCCTGCCCACACGCATCGCCGGGGAGTTGCGGGAGCGGGACCGCATGATCGCCGACCGGCATCCCGAGGTGACGGTGCTGTTCGCCGACATCGCGGGGTTTACGCCCTGGGCGGCCGCGCAGGACCCGGAAGTGGTGGTCGGCCTGCTGGAAAAGATCTTCGTGCGTTTCGACGCCCGCGTGCGCGCGGCGGGGGCGGAGAAGATCAAGACCATCGGCGACGCCTACATGGTGATCTCCGGCGCGCCCGATCCCCGGCATGACCACGCGCACCTGATGGCGCGGCTGGCGCTGGACCTGGTGGTCGAGGTCAAGGCGATCCGGGCCGAAACCGGCATTCCGGTGGACTTGCGGTTGGGCATGCACACCGGGCCGGTGATTGCCGGGGTGATCGGGGCCATGCGCTTCACCTACGACGTGTGGGGCGATACGGTCAACACCGCCAGCCGCATGGAATCGCATGGCGAGCCCGGGCGCGTCCAGCTCAGCGCCGAGACGCGGGCGCGCATTGCCGACGCTTTCGACTGCGAGCCGCGCGGGGCGATTTACGTCAAGGGCAAGGGCGAAATGGAGACCTGGTGGCTGATCGGCGAACGGTGATTCAGGTTGCGCCGGACCGGCGGGGCTCCAGCCGGGCGGCCAGGCGGTCCAGCGCCGGTCCCTTGCCCAGGATGAAGGGCAGATAGCGGTTGATGATGAAAACCGGCGGGACCAGCAGCAGGATGGTGCACACGGCGACCGCGCCGTTGGCCAGGATGGTCCGATCCAGCGCCGCCAGCGGCACGCCCAGCCCGAAGACGATCACCGCCTTGACCACCGAACCGGCCACGCCGTGCAGCGCCATGATGGTCAGGGTATTCCTGCCCAGATAGTCCAGCACCCGGTTTTGCGGGATGAGCGAGGCCAACGCGAAGACTGCAAGGATACCCAGCAGGGCGCCGGCGTAGAACAGCGCCGGCTGGCCGTAACGGAGGGAATTCATGTCCACCAGTCCGTTGGCCTGTGAGGTCAGGTAGCCGAGCGAAAGGCAGACCGCCGCCAGGACCGGCAGCCAGAGCCTGGGCGTGGACTCCAGTTTCAGCCCGCGCGCCAGATAGCCCAAAGCGTAGAGCGAGACGGCCACCAGGGCGACGTCCATGCTCCAGGGCAGCCGCGTCAGGTGCAGCCCGCCCAGCACGAAGCCCGCGACCGCGCACAGAGCGGCGATAGCGATCAGCACCGGCGTCGCCGCGCGCCGCGCCACGAAATAAAACGCGCTTTCGGTCACGAACAGGCAGGTCAGGAACCACATCGGGACATTGTGTGTCATCCAGTCGTCGACACCGACGGAATAGAAAATGCCGATGAACGGGCGAAGGGGGCTGATCGGCTCGCCTGCGTCCGCGCCGAACTTGCGTCCGATCACCAGCCAGAACAGGTACGTCAGGAAAGAGAAGATGAAGTAGGGGGCCAGCAGGGCGCGCGCCTTCTTGAACAGGAATGCGGAGGCATGGGGATTGCCGCGCGTCTGGAACGTGTACCCCGACAGGAAAAAGAAAAGCGGCATGTGGAAGGCGTATATGTCGTACGTCAGCCAGTGCGGGAGTTTCAGGTGGCCCAGGACGACCAGGAAGATGCCTATGGCCTTGGCGTTATCGATCCAAACGACGCGGTGGTTGCCCATGAATGTTCCTTGCGGCGGGGAATCGCCGGCGGCCTGCGCGATGATGTGCTCCGGCAGCGATAATAGCGTATCCGCCGGCACGGGGCAGCCTTCCGGCAGGGGCGGTTCTGTGCTACGGGGCCGCCGAGGCGAGTCCGGACGGCTGGCGGGCGTATAATGGCCCGGTTCCGTCTGACTTGAGTTGACAGTGTCACAGACGAACCGTATCACGCCTGCTAGTCTTAGCCGCTGATTCTTCCGGGGCCCGCTTATGTCATTTTCACTCGAACTGCCCCTGCCGGACTGGCTGGATGCCTATCTGTCTCCGCCGCGTCGTCTGGACGGTCCGGCGGCTTGCATGGCGCTGGCGGTCGAACTTTCCGCGCAGAACATCCTGAACCAGACCGGTGGTCCTTTCGGCGCCGTAGTCGTGGATGCCCGGACCGGCGAACTGCTGGGGGTCGGGGTGAATCTGGTGGTGCGTTCCGGCCTGACCATGGCCCATGCCGAAATGGTGGCGCTGGCCGTGGCGCAGTTGCGACTGCATGCTGCCGGAGGGCGCGGCAACCGCCAGTTGCTGCTGGCCACCAGTGCGGAGCCCTGCGCCATGTGTCTGGGCGGTATCCATTGGGCGGGGGTGTCCAGCGTGCTGATCGGCGCCCGCGACGAGGATGTTCGCGCTATCGGCTTTGATGAGGGGCACAAGCCCGAGGACTGGGAGGCGCGCTGGAAGCTGGCGGGGATCACCGTCATCCGCGATGTGCTGCGCTCGGAAGCGTCCGCCGTCCTGCAAACCTACGCCCGCATCGGCGGCATGATCTACAACCCCGGCAAGGTCTGACCCCGCCCCTTGTCCGATACCCCTGCAGGCGCTACTGTCGGACCGTCGGCAGGCGTTCGCCGTCCGACAGACCTCACCGGAGAGCCCGATCATGGAGAACAAGCATTACAACGCGGTGGCGCGGGGCCTGCACTGGGGCATCGCCGCGCTGATCTTCTTCCAGCTCGCGCTCGGCTGGCGCATGGCCGACATGCCGAAGGGGCCCGGCGCTTTCACGCTGTTCCAGCTGCACAAGTCGATCGGTTTCAGCATTCTCGCGCTGGCCCTGCTGCGCCTGCTCTGGCGCCTGACCCATCGCGCGCCGCCCTTGCCGGACGCCATGCCGCGCTGGGAACAAGTCTTCGCGCGCCTCGGCCACGCCGGGTTGTACTTCATGCTTTTCGCCCTGCCGCTGACGGGGTGGATACTGGTGTCGGCGAGCAAGATCCAGATCCCGACCCTGCTGTTCGGCGCGATTCCGGTGCCGCACCTGCCGTTCATCGCGCATCTGCCGCCGGAAGCGCGCGGTGTCTGGCGCGAGTTCGGCGAGGAAGCCCATGAGGCCCTGGTCGCGTTGACCGTGTTGCTGGTGCTGGGGCATGCGGGCGCGGCGCTCAAGCATCAGCTGATCGACAAGGATGAAGTGGTGTCGCACATGCTGCCTGACCTGGAGCCGGGCGTGAACGCGCCGCGCCTCTGGTTCGTGCTGATCGTGATTGCGATGGTCGGCCTGGCCGGCAGTTTCTGGCCGTCGGTGCCGGAGGCGAAGGAAGCGCCTGCCGCGCCGCCCGTCGAGGCCCCGGCGCCGCAGTTGCAGCCTGCATCCGAACCGACACCGGCTCCCGCCGTCCCGGCGGAGCCAAAGCCGGTGGCCGTGGAATCGCCTGCCGCGGTGGCGGCCGCGCCCGCCGCCGCGCGCGCCGTTGCCTGGCGCATCGCCCCGGAGTCCACGCTGGGCTTCACGACCTCCTGGTCCGGCGAGCCGGTGAAGGGCAGTTTCAAGCAATGGCAGGGGGAAATCCGTTTCAGTCCCGACGCCCTGGCGGACTCCAGCCTCAAGGTCAAGATCGATCTGGCCTCGGTCTCCACCGGAGACGCGCAGCGGGACGAGGCCTTGCCGGGCGAGGACTGGTTCGATGCGGGACGCTTCCCGCAGGCGCAATTCACCGCAACCCGTTTCACGGCGAAGGGCGGCGACCGCTACCGGGCCGATGGCGCGCTGACGCTGCGCGGCAAGACCGCGCCGGTCTCGCTGGATTTTACGCTGAAGGTCGAGGGCGACCGGGCGCACGCCGAAGGGCAGGCGCAGCTTGATCGCACGGTGTTCGGGGTGGGGCAGGGCGATTGGTCCGCGACAGACCAGATTCCGGCGCGGGTGACGGTGCAGTTCCGGATCAGCGCCCGGAAAGCGGGCTGATCAATCCGACAGCGCGGGCATGGAGGGGATGGTGCGGTCGGGGGATGTCAGTTCCTCGGCCAACTTGCCCAGCAGTTCGGTCATGTCGCGGCCGCGCGGCGGCTTGGCCAGCGCCAGCGGGGATTCGGCCAGCCGCGCCTTGTCCTTGCCGTAGGCGACCACCATCTTGCCGGGATACAGCGAGCGGTAGGTCTCCGCCCGGACGCCTTCATCGTCAAGATCCACCAGCAGTACATCGCAGGCCTGGAAGGCCTCCTCCAGAAACTCCCATTTCACGGCGGGCACCGTGGCCTGCTGCCAGACACCCAGCGCCGACTTGAACGCCATGCGGTCCTGGTCGCGCAGGGAGGTGGTGGAAATGGAAAGGGTGCGGGTGGACATGGACGCTCCTTGTGCGGGTCGTTGCCTCGTGGTGGTGTACTTTAGTCCAAGTCGGCCAGCCTGTGAATGGTTGACAACAAAGCGACTACAGCCCGGCTTGTTTCAGACGGCTGGCATGCTGCCGGTACACCGTGCGGGGATTGGTCTCGAACAGGCTGACCAGGCCGTACAGCTGATTGATCTCGTCCAGGTGGTTCATGAAGTAATTGTCGCGGATGACCTGGCCCAGATGGCTGGAGCATCGCCCCACCAGTCCGTCGTTGTCGCCCGCCACCAGCATGCCGGTCACCGCCAGCGCGCCGTCGGAGACATCGAGCAGATTGGTGAGGTGGCCGACGCCGCTCCAGGAATAATAGCGGATGCCGTTAGCCTCGGCCGCGCCTTCGCCGCAGGGTGCGGCGGGCAGTCCCGCCGGGAAATGACGGTTGAACTCGCGGGCGCCGGCGGTGGACACGGCGCGCAGGCTGGCGACCACGTCCTGCGGATAGACCTCGCCGTGTCGGGCGTCAATGCGTTGCACCAGCCGTCCGAGTCGTTCCGCCAGCGCGCGCGCCACCGGGGCGGCGGCCGGACGACCGCCGAGCCCGAGGATCGCGTCCGCGATTTCCGAGCCCTGATTGGGTCCGCCGACGCTGGTGACCGAGGCGACCCGCGTCGGCGCCACGGCCGCCACATAGCGGACCGATTGCGCGCCGTGGCTATGGCCGATCAGGTTGACCTTACCCGCGCCGCTGAGCGCCACGATGGTCTGCACCTGTTTCAGCAACTGTTCCCCGCGCAATTCCGAGGCGTTGAACGCCGACACCTGTGTGACATAGACCGCCGCTCCCACGGACGCCAGGTCGCGGGGAATGTCGTACCAGTAGTCCAGCGATCCCAGGCGCGCGAAACCGGCCATGCCGTGCGCGAGGACGATCGGGTAGCGGGTGCGGCCATAAAGGCTGACCACCGGGACGGCTTCGGCGACCCGGCAGCCCCGCTCGGCCGAACAGATCTGCAGGGGCTCCGGCGGGATGGCCGGGGCGGCCAGCAGGGCGGCAACGGCAGGGGTCAGGATCAGGCTCACAGGCGCGCTCGGGGGACAGGATGGCCGGATTATACGCCTTGCGTCGTGCCCGTCAGCGTGGGTAGAGTCGGACCAAGAATGAAACGCACGCGGAGGTGATCATGGACCCCTTCATGCAGGCAGCGATCGCCGAGGCCGAGCAGGGCATGGCGGAGGGCGGTATCCCCATCGGGTCTGTCCTGGTGCATGACGGCCGCATCGTCGGGCGAGGCCACAACCGTCGCGTCCAGCAAGGGAGCACGGTGCTGCACGCCGAGATGGACTGCCTGGAAAACGCGGGTCGCCGCCCGGCGTCGTTCTACCGCGAATGCACGCTCTACACCACGCTGTCGCCGTGTCCGATGTGCAGCGGCGCGGTGATGTTGTACGGCATCCCGCGCGTGGTGATCGGGGAAAACCGCTCGTTCATGGGCGAGGAGACCTGGCTGCAGTCCCGGGGCGTCGCCACGGAAGTGCATCAGGACGATCGCTGCATCGCGCTGATGCGCGAATTCATGGAAACGCGGCCCGAACTCTGGGCCGAGGATATCGGCGAGACGCCGTCAGGCGCGTAGCAGCGCGCGGTGCAGGGTCAGCGCCCCGACGCCGCACACGCTCATCACCGTCATCAGCGGGATCGCATCCGGCCGCTGCCAGACCGCCAGCCAGGCGCTGACCGCCGTCGCCAGCGCGAATTGCAGGGAACCCATCAGCGAGGCCGCCGCGCCCACCCGCCGCTGCGGCTGGCTGGCCAGCGCCAGTGCGCCCGCGTTCGGCGAGATGAAGCCGAGGCTGGTCAGGTACAGGAAGAATCCGCCCAGCAGCATCGGCAACGACAGATGTCCCGACAGCTCCGCGATCAGCAGGCTGACCGTCACCATGCCCGGCAACACGATCGCCCGCCGCAGCAGAAAGTTCATGTCTGTCCGTCGCACCAGTCGCGCGTTGACCTGGCTGGCCGCGATGAAGCCGCCCGCATTCGCGCCGAAGACCAGGCCGTAGGACGCGGGGTCCAGTCCCTTGAGCTGGATCAGCACGTTGGGCGACCCGGCGATGTAGGCGAACATACCAGTAAACGCCAGCCCGGAGGACAGGGTATAACCCATGAAGCGCCGGTCGCCCGCCAGCGCGCGAAAGGTGGTCAGCACCTGCGTGACGGACAGTTCGTCGCTGCGGTGCTCGTGGCCGTGGCTTTCCTCCAGCGCCCGCATGGCCCAGACCAGTAGCAGCACGCCCGCTGCCGCCTGCACGAGGAAAATGCTCCGCCAGTCGGCGGTTTTCAACAACAGCCCGCCCAGACTCGGTGCAAGGATCGGCGCCAGCCCCATCACCAGGATCAGTCGCGATTGCGCCTGCGCCGCCTCGGTGGGCGAGCAGCGGTCGCGCACCACCGCCCGGCTCAGCACCATGCCGGCGCAGGCCCCGAGCGCTTGCAGGAAGCGCAGCGCGGTCAGTTGCAGCAGGCTTTCCGCGAACACGCAGGCCAGCGACGCCAGCGCGTAGACCGCCAGCCCGACCAGCAGCGGCGTGCGACGTCCGACCCGGTCGCTGATCGGTCCGTAGAACAGCTGGCCCAGCACCAGCCCGATGAAAAAGCCCGACAGCGTGAATTGCGCCCCCGCGCCGAACTGCCGCTCGATAGCCGGAAAGGCGGGCAGGTACATGTCGATGGCCAGCGGTCCGAGCGCGACGATCGCGCCCAGCAGGAGCAGCCAACGGGAAGAGGAGCGGGAAGGGGACACGGGGATTCTCCGGCGGAGGGGGCATTCTAGCGCACGGGCTTCCGGTGCGCGCCCCTATCGCCGGAGACAGGGTGTTTCCGGATCGGCAACCCCGCGTACGCGGGAAAGGGCGCACGCAGTGCGCCCCTGCGGGTGTATGCTTCCGCCTTTCGTGACATGATT
>JAYRMT010000035.1:0-17847 GCA_041912575.1 Fluviicoccus sp.
AAGCAATACCCGATCGTCGCCGTCAGCTACCTGATCGGCTATAACACGGGTAATGCCGAGTTCGTCGACGGTACCGGCGCCACCGTGACCAGCACCGACAAGGCCGACGCCGTGCGCGCGCTGTTCAAGGCCCCGTACGCCATCAGCACCAAGGTGAAGACCATCGGCAAGAAGACCGGCTTCGCCGCCCTGAGCCTGACCCTGGACAGCGCCGCCGGCGCCGCCAACGCCAGCGCCCTGGTCGATCGCTGCATCACCAACTAAGCCGCGTGTCCCCTGCCGGGGACCCGTTGACCGGTTGGAACCCCCGCGCAACGCGGGGGTTTTTCTTTCGGCGATGCCCGGCGGCCGCCTGACCTCAAGCTGCAACAAAGCCTTGCCACAATCGTCCGCCAGTGCCCGTCCGGGCCGGTTTTTCCCTTTATTGCAAGCCGGAGTTCCGCCATGAACATGTTCCGCCTTGCCGGCCTCGGTCTGGCCGGCAGTCTGGGTCTGATGCTGTCCGCCTGCGGGGGCGGAGGAGGGGGAGGAAGTTCCGGCAGCAGCGGCGCTCCGGCGGCTCCGGTCGCAACATTGACCGCTACGGCTGCTGCCGCCGGCACGGTGGGTGTGTCCTGGGACAGCGTGTCCGGCGCGACGTCCTACCGGGTGCAGTTCGACCCCACCGGTACGGCCGGATTCACCACCGTCAGCCCGGATCTGCCGTCCTCGGCCGGTTCCTATGCGCTTCCGGTCAGCGTCCACCTGGTGGACTGGGCGAATGCGCGCGTCCGGGTGCAGGCCTGCAACAGCAACGGGTGTTCGTCCTCCGCCGCTTCCAGCCCGGCCGTCGCGAGGCTGTCGTCCATCAGCTATGTCAAGGCGTCCAATACCGCCAATGGCAGCCATTTCGGCAACAGTCTGGCCGTGAGCGGCGACGGCGCGACCCTGGTGGTCGGCGCGCCGGATGTCAGCGATGACGCGGAAGGCATATTCACGTCCCCGCGCTCGGTGGCCGGTTCGACCGGCGAGACGCACGGCGCGGTGTATGTCTACACCCGCGACAGCAGCGGCCTGTGGGGACAGCGGGTCTACCTGAAAGCGCCCAACATTCATGACATTGACGGCAACGACGAAGGGGCGGCCAAGGCCCGCTTCGGTGCGAGCGTGGCGGTCAGCGCCGACGGCTCGGTGATCGCGGTCGGCGCGCCCGGGGAAAGCAGCCCGGCGACTGGCATCAACGGCGACCCGAGCGCCAACGATCTGACCGACGCTGGGGCCGTCTTCGTCTATACCCGCGATACGGGCGGCAACTGGACCGGCCCGACCTACATCAAGGCGTCGAATACCCGTGACAATGCGCGCTTTGGCGCGGCGGTCAGCGTCAGCCGCGACGGCAATGTCCTGGCGGTGGGCGCGCCCGGCGAGGACGGCACGGGCAAGGGAATCAACAACAATCCGAACAGTACCGGCAGTACCGACAGCGGCGCGGCCTATATCATCATCCGCAGCGGCGGCGTCTGGGCGCAGCAGGCCTACCTGAAGGCGTCGAACTCGCGTGCGGACGCCCTGTTCGGCGCGGGCCTCGCGCTGTCCGGCGACGGCCAGACCCTGGCGGTCGGTTCGCCCGGCGAGAACAGCGGCGCGCGCGGCATTAACGGCAACCAGAATGCTGCCGGGGTGGACAGCAACGGCGCGGTCTATGTCTTCACCGCCGGCGGTGGAACCTGGGCGCAGCAGGCCTATGTAAAACCCTCCAACACGCCGCTGCCTGCCGACGGTATCGACGGCTTCGAATTCGGCACGGCGGTGGCGCTGAGCGACACCGGTGACACCCTCGCCGTCGGCGCGCCGTACGTGGACAGCGACAACGCGGCGGAATCCTCCAACAGCAACACGTCCAATCTTGGCGCGGTCTTTGTGTACAAGCAGGCCTCGGGGAGCTGGACGCAGGCGTCCATGCTCAAAACCGCGGCGACCGGGAACTTCGCCAACTTCGGCGCCAGCGTGGCGCTGAGCGCGGACGGCAGCCTGATGGCCGTCGGCGCGACCGGCGATGCCTCGGTGGGCAAGGGCGTGGGCGCCAGCGCGGCTGCGCAGGCGGGCATGGATGAAAACGGCGCCGCCTTTATCTTCGGCCTGGACTGGAAGTCCGGATACTATGTGAAGGCCAGCAACACCCTGTCCTCGACCGCAGGCCTGTGGCCGGGCATCCGTCCGGACTTCGGCCAGGCGGTGTCGCTGAGCGCCGACGGCAAGCGGCTGGCGGTCGGCGCGCCGGGCGAATACGGCAACGCCAGGGGCGTGCATACCGGGGACGACAGCGCGGGAGCGGACCGCTCCCAACCCGGGGCGGGGGCGGTTTACGTCTACTGAGCGGGATCGCACCGCGCGATGAAAAAGGGCCGGATCATCCGGCCCTTTTTCATCGTCACTGCAGCATGAACGTCTTGTACTCCAGCCGGTCCAGCACCCGGTCCAGGAAACGGAAACCGAGCATGATGGTCAGCGTCAGCGCCCCGGCGATGCCGTAGCCGTAAAACTCCGGTCCCAGCCACAGCGTCACCGCCGTGAACCCGATGTTCAGCGCCACGAACAGCCCGGTCAGCCCGAGCACGATCCAGCGGTTGTCCAGGTAGAAAAACACGTTGATCACCCCCAGCAGCACCACCTGCAGCCCCGCCGACACCAGGTTGATGAACAGCAGGGGCAGGTACAGCGTCGAGATGTGCAGCTGCTGCAATATCCACGGCGCGGCAATGAACAGCCCGAGGGCGGCGATGGTCTGGATCTTGATGATCTGGTAGATGCCCTGGCGCACGGTGTAGACCATCTCGTGGCGCATTTCCTCGATGAATTCCAGCGAGCCGCCGCTGCGCACCGCGTCGTAGAACTTGTCGTAATACTCGACGAAGTCGGTTTCCATCTTTACCAGGAACACCGCCATGCCGGGAATGATTGACAGGTAGGCCAGGAACACCGGGATGTCGTAGATCACCGAGGCGCGCAGCGGGCCGATTACCGCGTGGCTGGTCGGTTCGTGGAACCAGAACATGTACTTGTCGATCCACACGCCCAGATTGTAGAAGAAGCCCACGCCGACCAGCGTCGGGTAGAACGTCTCGCGGCGGAAGAAGCTGAAGTCGAGGAAGCGCTGCGCCGGATAGTTGCGCAGGATCAGGATGAACATACCGGTCAGCAGCACGAACTGGCCGAGCACGAAGCCGCCCAGCAGGCCTTCCAGCCCGAAGGGCCGCAGCAGCAGCGCCGCGCCGACCGAGCAGCCGTAACCGATCCCGAACAGGCTGACGATCGCCTTGTAGTGCTTCATGCCGGAGAGGAAGATCGCCGCGATCCAGATATCGCTGATCACCACGAAACCCGCCAGCATCAGCAGCCGGTACATCAGCGACTGCGCCGGGAACAGGAACACGATCGCCAGCGTCGCCAGTCCGCCCGCCACCAGCGTCACCCACAGCAGCAGGCCGTTGAAGTTGGGCAGGATGATGTCCTGTTTTTTCTCGAACAGGCGGTCGGCGGTGAAGCGGGTGAACGCCAGTTGCACCAGGCCGGTCAGGATCAGGCTGAGCGAAATGAGGTAGGTGACGCTGACCTGGAACTGGGTGATCAGGCTGTCCGGCACCACGACCGACAGGCTGAGTATGCCGATCACCAGGATGCCCAGAATGGACAGTACCCAGGGGCCGGAGCTGATGATCCCGGCGTAGGTGTAAGCCTGCATCACGCCGAGCAGGCTGTCGCGCTTGAGCAGCTTGCGCAGTTCGAAACCGATCCCGGCCATCAGAGCGACTCCCACGGGGCGGGCAGGGCGGCGGGCAAGGCCAGCGCCTCTTCGTAAAGCGCGCGGTAACGCGCGACCATGCGGTCCTGCGTGTAGTAGCGTTCGACGCGCGCGATGCCCGCCGCCTGCGCGCGCCGCCAAACGTCGTCATCGCCGAGCAGGCGCAGGATCGCCATCGCCAGCGCCTGCGGGTCGGCGATGCCGACGACTTCCCCGGCGGCTCCGAGCGCCCGGTCTTCCTCCTCCAGGCCTTCCACCAGTTGGCGGCAGGAGCCGACATCGGTCGCCACGCAGGGCACGCCCGCCGCGAAGCCTTCCAGCAGCACCAGCGGCAGCGCTTCCGAGATCGAACTGAGCGCCACCACGCCCACCTGCGGCAGCAGGGTGTCGATGCGCTGGTAGCCGAGGAATTTCACCGCAGCGTCCAGCCCCAGACCGCGCGCCAGCGTATGGCAGTCGCGCGCGTAGGCGGGATCTTCGTCTTCCGGTCCGGCGATCCAGGCCTGCACGTCCGGCAGGCGGTTGGCGACGGTGCGCATGGCGCGGATGAAGGTCTTCACGTCCTTGATCGGCACCACGCGGCCGATCAGGCAGACCACGCGCGGCGTCGCGGCGGGCCGCAGCGCGCGCAGCGTCGTCAGCGCGGGCAGGTGGATGCCGTTGGGAATGTTTTCCGTGCGCTCGGGAGGCGCGCCGTCGGCGACCTGACGCAGCCGGTTGCTTTCATACAGCGCGATGATGCGGTGGGCGTTGAGATAGCATTCGCGTCCCAGCGCCTCGAAGAAACGCACCCACAGGTGGCGGAAATAGGCCACTTCCGAGCTGTCCTTTTCCAGCACGCCGCGGTTGTCGCGGATCCACTCCGCCTGGAACAGGTCGATCTTGCGTTCCTTGGTGTAGATGCCGTGCTCGGAGAGCAGCAGCGGCCGTCCGGTGCGGGTTTTCAGCATCGCGCCGAGGAACCCGGCGTAGCCGGTGGACACGGTGTGCCAGGCGCGCACCGGGATGAAGCGGTCCGCGATGTCCATCAGCCGCCACAACGGGCCGTGCATGATGCGCACCGTCCAGAAGTAATCGACGAAGGACGGATCGGTGCAGTGCGCGCGGTACTGCTCGGTGATGTAGTTCCACGACTCGCGGCTGTACAGGAAGTCCGACTCGCGGTACGCGCCGCGCGCGCGATGCTCCAGGATGCGCCCGATCATCGACGGGCAGCCCGCGCGCCGCGCCGGGTCGCGGTACTGCTCGTGCAGCGCCCGCACTTCGCGGAACACCGCCGGATCGCCCTGATGCGCGATCACCGGCGGTTTGTCATGCCGGTCGTGCAGGTAATGCGTTTCCAGATGGACCACGTTGTCGGGCAGGGCGTAGCGTGCGTCGCCGTAGTCTTCCGGACGGCTGCCGATGAAGCAGATGGCGAACGTGTACTGCGGGAAGGCGTGCAGGATCTGGTGCACCCAGCTCGACACGCCGCCGCTGACATAGGGGTAGGTGCCTTCCAGCAGCAGGCCGATGTCGGCCTCGCGGCCCTGGCGGATGATGGTCATCAGGCGTTCCCCCAGAATCCGGCGGAAAGCTGCAACTGGCGCGACCGTCCCTCGGTCTGCAACTCCCGCATGATGGCGCGGGTGGTGGCGAAATCGCCGCGCAGGAAGGCCAGTTCCGCCAGGTAGGGCGCGGCGCGCACGCGGGGGAAGCCCTGGCGGATGGCCGTGGCGAAAGCCCCGGTCGCGCCGTTGTAATCCCCGGTCAGCAGGCGCAGTCGGCCGGAGATCACCCACAGGCCGGTGTCGCGTACTTTGTGACGCAAGGCTTCGGCGCAGAATTTCCGCGCCTGGGCCAGCGCGTAGTCGCGCATGTCGCCCTGCACCAGTTCCTGATAGACCAGCTCCCAGTACAGCTCCGCCAGCTCGCGCGCCGCGAGGTAGGCGGCCTCGATGTCCTCGCCCGCCGCTTCATGCCGTTGCAGGGCCTGCTCGATGCGCTGGGTCAGCCGCTGCTCGCGCGCGTCGAGCATGCCGTAGGCGAGCAGGCGCAGGTCGTCGGCGCTGTCGGCCAGGGCTTCGCGCAGGATGCCGGAGGACTGGCGCGTCGGCACATCCTGCAAGGCCAGCAGCGCCTTCATGCGCAACTCCAGCGGCGTGTCGCGGTCGCTGATCTGCTGGCGCACGCGTCCGGCGCGCCAGCCGCTGACCGGAGTTTTCTTGGGCAGTTCGTAATGCGGCGAGGTCACAGCGTGGAATTCGGCGTTTTCCCGCAAATGCGGCATCCAGGCGGCGGCCATCGCGCCGATCGCGAAGCCGAGCAGCCCCAGTACCGGAATGAAAAAACACAGGCTGTAGAGCAGCGCCAGCACCGGCCGTTTCGGTTCACGGTAGCGGGCGGGCATCAGCGACCAGGCGATCGGCGTGATGCAGGCGCAGGCCAGGGCGTGCAGCAGGAAGTATTCGCCGAGCACCGCGAGGTCGCGGCTGCCCAACAGCGCCAGCGCGACCGCGCTCAGCTCCAGCGAGACCGCCAGCGCGCCCAGCTTGACGTTAGTACTCGCCATGGTCCGTCTCCAGCTGGCAACGGTCGAGCAGGCTGTGCAGCAGTTCGGCGGGCGGCGAACGGCCGATGCGCTTGGCGTGCGCGGCCATGCCCGCTTCCGGCAAGCCCTTGAAGCCAAACAGATCCTTCAGCCACTTTTCGGTGCGCAACGCGTAGCCCGTTACCGCCGCCTCGCCGTCCAGCGGCATCACGGTGAGCAGGATGTCGCGGTCGGGCAGGTGCAGGTCCCAGATGATGTCCATCTGGCGGCGCTGGCGACGGACTTCGGCGGCCAGGTCCTGCCGGTTGGGCGACTGGCGCACCACCAGCGCCACCACGCTGGAATTCAGCCCGCACAGCCGGTACAGGTGGTCCAGCCGCAGCAGTTCCGCGCCGAATTCCACCGGGCATTCCTGACCGATCAGCAGCTGCAGCACCTCGAAACTGGCCTCGGGCACGCCGATGCTGTCGCTGTAATAGCCCAGGAGCACGTTGAGGAATTGCAGGCTTTCCTCGTTCAGCGCCAGGAAAGGCAGGCGCTCCACGACCAGGATGCCGAAGCAGCGGCCGTCCGCCGCCAGCAGCGGCGCGGCGACCAGATAGGCGGTGCGCGCGTCCTGCAGCGCATCCGTCTGCACGTGACAGAGTTCCTTGCGGTCCAGCGCGTGGGTGATCAGCGGGTCGCTGGCGTTGATCGGGCGTACGTCCCCCAGCGCGGCGACCGGCGCGGGGATGACATGGCCGTCCTCCACCGCGTGCAGCGCCGCCACCTCCAGCTGGCAGTTCTGGCTGAGCAGGCTGAGCAGCGTGGCGGCCTCGGGCAGCGCGCGCGGATTATGCACCGGCTCCTTCGCCAGCGCGCGCCGCAGGGCTTGCAGCGAGTCGCGCAACGTCATCGGCTTGACCAGCAGGTCCTGCTCCAGTCGTTCATGCGACAGGCGCAGCAGGTAATGGCGGCGGGTCAGCGACTCCAGGCGTTCGCTCAGGTAGAGGTTGACCTCGCGCACGCGTTGCAGGCGCGCTGTCCACACATCCGAAAACTCGCCCGCCACCAGGCTGAGCACCAGCCCGCCGAGAAAGTACTCGGAAGGAAAGGGTGCCGGTATCGGGGCGAGGAATTGCCGGAGCAACCAGGTCCCCGCCAGCAGGCCGACCGCACCGAAGGCGGCCAGCGTGCCGTAGCGTAAGGCCAGCACGGTGCAGACCAGCCACAGCCAGGGAAAGGCCAGCCCGGTCAGCAGCGGATCCTCGGGATGGCTCCACGCGGCGAGCGCCACCGCGCCCAGCGTGAACAGCAGCACTTCGAAGACCGCCTGCCGGCTGAACTGCTTGGGCGCGAACCAGGCGGCCAGCCGCCGCGAATGTTCGGATGTCATGGGTTGTCGCCGGGTCAGTGTCGGGCCAGGGCCTGGTCGAGCAGCTGGCTGACCGTTTTCTGGGCCACGCCGCTCACCGCCTCACGGCTCCAGCCGGTGCGCGAGGCGCTGCCGCTCCAGATCACCTGACCGCTCGACAGGTCGGTGATGGTCAGGGTGATACCGGCGGCCGGTTCGCCGTCGAGGCCGACCTTGTAACGCCATTCATCGACCGTGCCCGCGACAGCGTAACGGGCTTTCTGCTCGCCCGCCCAGGCCAGCGCCTTTTCCTGCGCGGCGCGGTCGGCGTTGTCGCTCAGGCCGTCGCCCTTCGCGGCGGGATAGACCGTGAGGCGGCTGACGCCGTGCACGCGCAACAGGCTGGCGGTCAGGCTGTCCAGTCGGGCGCCCGCCAGCGGGGTTTCGGTGTTGTTGACGGAGGGTAGCAGCACCCAGCTCGCCTGCAGGTCGACGCCGGGCGCGCGTGACGCCGACAGCGTGGCGCAGCCGGGCAGCAGGGCCAGTCCGCCCGCCAGCAGGGCGGCGGCAATCCGGGAGGGGTGGTTCATGGGAGGCTCCTTGTTCGGGTCCGGGGTTCAGGGGGTGTCATTCAGTAATACAGCCGGTAGCTCAGGGTCAGGACGCGCGCGAGCTCGCCCCGGTTTACGCCGGTGCGGCCGCTCCGGAGATCAAGGCGCAGGCGGTCGGGGCCGAAGACCGCGCCGGTCAGGCCGAGCCGCCACTGGTAGCCGGTGCCGCCGCTGTCGCTGCGGTTGACGCCGGCTTCGCCGTCCAGTCGCCAGTGGCGGGACGGCGGTTCCTCGCCGCGCTCGCCGAAGGCCCAGGCCAGGGCAATCTGCCGGTCATCGGGCGGCAGGAAGAAACGGCTGTCGACGGGCGCGCCCGCCGGAACCAGCGCGGCGAGCGTGGGGCTGAGTGGTGTCGTGTCCGGGTGGACGCGGCCTTGCGCCAGTTGCAGCTTGATCAGGCTGTCCGCCGGGCCGACCCCGGGTCGATAGTTTCCGTCGAGCTGGACGGTATCGCCGTCACCGAGCGTGGAACCGTCGTTGCCGCGATAGGCGTGCCGCGTCCATTGCAGGCCGAGGGCGGTCCGCGCATCCGGCTGCCAGAGCGCACGGGTTTCCAGCCGGTTCTCGCGTCCGGCCGCGCGCAACGCCAGGCTGTCGCCGGCGGGAGCCGCCTGTTCGATCCGCCAGCCAAGCGTCAGCGTGCTCCGCGCCCGGTAGTCCTGCGCCAGCCAGCCGCCGGTCCCGCTCGCCGCGCCCTGCCAGTCGCGCAGACCGGCCTGCCAGGTGTGCCGGACGTTCCGCCAGTTCAGGCCGACGGCCGCCAGCGACCGGGTGTCCGGCGTCACGGCGAAGACCGGCGTACCGGATGGCGCGGCCTGATCCTGCCGCGCGGCGACGCTGAGTCGCCAGTCATCGCGCAGCCGCTGGTCCAGCGCGAGGCCGGTCGTCCGGATCGTCAGACCGCTCTGGCGCGTCGTTTCCCCGACCAGATCGGCGCGATCGGCGGCCGTGGCCGCCAGCGCGACGAAACGGCGTTGCAGTTCGTCATCGTCCGGGCGCTGCTCCTCCAGGGTGCGGAAAGCGGTATCCACCGCGAGGCTGTCACGTCCCAGACGTTCCGCCGCTTCCAGCCGGTCATAGACCGGCAGCGACGCCATCCGTTGGGCGATCAATGTTTCCATGCCCGGCCGGTCGTTGTCCGCCAGTGCGAAGCCCAGCGCGGCCCAGTCAGGCAGCGGCTCGGTCGCGGGCCATTGCGCGGCCAGCGCGCGGGCGGCGTCCGGGGCATCGTGGTTCAGCAGCCAGCCCAGCGCCAGTTCGCGGCTGAAACGGTCCGGCGCGCCGCCGGTTTTCATCCGTTGCCGCAACAGGCGCAGTGCCGGTTCCGGCAAGGTGTCGCGCAGGCGCAGCGCCAGCAGGGCGTCTTCCAGCGCGGGGGCTTGTCCTTGCGCGGCGGCCAGCCAGCCCGCCTGACGGCGCAGCACGTCCCGGCGGAGCGTTTCGGCCTCGGCGGTCCGGCCCAGCGCTTCCAGCGTGTCGGCGAGGTTGAGCGCGGCCAGTCCGTCATCCGGAGTGCGCGCCAGCCGGGCCTGCAGGAAGGGCAGCGCCCGCGCGGGTTGTTGCAGGAACTGCCAGCCCGCCGCCCAGGTCGGCCACAGCGGCGCACGGGCGCGCGCCAGCCGGTCGCCGCGTTCGAGCAGGCGGCGCAGCGTCGGCGCGTCGCCCTGTTCCAGCAGCACGCCCGCCAATCCTTGCGCCAGACGGGCGGAATCCGGAGACAGTCGCAGGCCGTGTTCGTAATCCCGCCGGGCGTCCGCCAGACGGCCGCGCGCCCAGGCCAGACCGGCGCGTTGCTCCAGGAAGGCGGGGCGGGATTCCAGCGTCGCGCGTTGCGCGGGCGTCAACGCGGCCAGGAAGCTTTCAGCGGGAGCCCAGGCCCGTTGCGACACCCACAAGGACAGCGCGTTGGTCGCTCCGTCCGGGTTGTTGAAGCGGGTGAACAGCAAGGCCTGCAGGGTCGCCGCCGCCAGCGGGTCGTCCGCCTGCAGCAGGGCGGCGTGATTCCACAGGTCGCCTTCGCGCTCGTGGCCATGGTCACGCAGCACGCCGTAGGCGCGCAGGGCGGCCGGACGGTCCTCCAGCAGGCGCGAGAGCTCGGCGTAGGTCTGCCAGTACCCGGCGGCGTCCGGCGGCATGACGGTTTCGGCGGCGGCCAGTCCGGCGCGCGCTTCCTGCACGCGGCCTTGCCGGTAATACAGGGCGGCGCGGCGCAGCAGCCAGCCTTCGCGCGGTCCGCCGGCCTTGAGCAGCCGGTCGAGCGCGGCAATGGCGGCCGCACTGTTGCCGCTGCGTTCGGCCAGCCGGGCCTCGGCTTCGAGGACGGCTATGCGTCCCGGGCCCTCGAAGCCGCGCAGCAGCTTCAGGCCGTCCTCGGGCCGTCCCAGCCGCTCGGTCGTCGCGGCGAGCGCGTCCGGCAACGTCGAATCGTCCGGGCGGCGCGCCAGCCGGTATTGCAGCCAGGCCAGCTGCGCCTCGTCGTCGAGCAGCATCGGGGCCAGCCGCCCGACGGCGTCCCAGGCCGCGCTGTCGCCGGTCTGGCGGGCCAGGCGCAACCAGGCGGGCAGGGCCTCGCCGGGTTGGCCCACCCATTCCGACACCTGTGCGAAACGCTTCAGCCAGACCGGATCGGCCGGACGCGCCGCCAGCGCCTTGCGCGCCAGTTGCCAGGCGGCGGGCAGGTTGCGGTTGGCGAGATAGACCTCGTAACCCAGACCGTAGCGGGTCTCCTCGAAGGGAGCCGCCGGAGCGCTGGCGGCATCGACCGGCGCGGGATCGGCGACCGCCGTCAGGACGGGCAGCGCCAGCAGTCCGGCGAGGGCGCGACAGGGCAACCGGACGCTCATGGACGACCTCCGGGACTGACGCGCTGGTTCAACAGTCGCGCGACATAGCCTTGCGCCAGGTCCGGGCGATTGGCGGCCAAGGCCAGGCGCGCCAGGAATTCCAGCACGGCGGGGTCATGGGCCGACGGGCCGAGATGCAGTTCAGCCATCCGTAACGCTTCCTCCAGTCGGTTCGCGGCTTGCAGGTCGCGCAAGGCCTGCATCAGCAGTTGTTGCCGGTGCTCCGGCCGTTCGGTCAGGTCCAGCGCGGTCATCAGCACCCGGCCCGCCATCGCCGTGTTGCCCTCGGCGCGCGCCAGCCGGGCGATTTGCAGATACCAGTCCAGCCGTCTCGGCTCGCCGCTCGTGAGCAGCCGGAAATACAGCGCGCGCGCCAGCGAAGCGTCGCCCATCGCTTCCGCGCGCCCGGCAAACCAGACCAGCCGGTCCTCGAATTGCGGATTGGCGGCCAGCGCGCGCAACACCGTCATGTAGTCGCCTTGCAGGTGCATGAAGGCCAGCGAGCCGGGTTTTTCCCGCCACAACCGCCGCTCCAGCAGGTCCAGATGCAGCAGCTCGGCGCGGTAGCGGTCCCGGTCATCCAGCGGCGGCGCGGCCAGCAGCGGTTGCAGCGTGTCCCAGGCGCGGTCGGCCTGACCGGTCGCCAGCAGATGACGGGCCAGCTGGAGACGCAGGTGATTGTCTTCCGGCTTCGCCTTCAGCCAGGCCAGCAGGTAGGCCACGGTGAGCGAGTCGCTCGTTTCCGTATGTTCCAGACGACGATGGAGGATCTGCCCCGGAAAGACCAGCAGCAGGATCAGCAGCACCGTCAGGCCGAAGATCAGGATCTGGCCGCCGCCCGCGAAGCGCAGGCGGTCCGGCTCAATGCGGGCACCGGATCTGGAGCGCAGGGAGATCATGACGGGGACTCCGGATCAGCAGTCGGTCGCCCAGGCGGCGGACGTCCAGGGGCTTGTCCTGCCAGAGCGCGCGGCATTCGCCCGCGTTGGCCAGGGTGATGTCGAGGGGCGATTCGCCGCGGATATCCAGCCGCAGGCCGTCGGCGTCGCGCACCAGCCGGTCGATGCGGGCGTTCGCGCTTTCCACATAGGGCAGCGGGCGGGCCGCCGGGCCGAACGCCAGCAGCGCGTCATCGCCGGTGAGGTGGACATAGCGCGCTTGCGGACCGGGAGCCATGCCCGCGACGCCCCGGCTGGCGGCGAAATCCGGGCTGTCGCCCGTGGCGGGCAGGCGGACCGTACGCAGGTCGCCATTGCCGCGCAAGCGGTAGCCTTCCGGCGTGCGGGCGACGGTGAAATCATTGAAATCCAGCACCTTGCGCACGTAGTCGGTGACATGCACCGGCGTCAGCGGCTGCGCCGCCGCCCAGTCATAGACGTCCTTCAGCGCCTTCAGCGAGGCGGTCTTGGTCACAGCATAGACGTGGTAATAGATGTCCACCGGTTTCAGGCGGTAGGGCGTTTCGGTCAGTTCGAAGGTCTCAATGACCCGCCGGAAGCCGTAATAGGGCCCGGTCCACTCGTGGGTGTAGACGTTCTCGTTCTGGTTGGGCGCGAAGACCTGGTAGCCGGTCTCGCGCGGAATCCCGGGACCGGCGATCAGCGTCCACGAATTCCGTTCGCGGGTGATGATCGTGTCGCCGCCGTTCATGTTCAGCACTCCCGCACGGCGCACTTCCGCCAACGCTTCCGGCGTGCTCACGCAGTTCCCCGTCCACAGGAACAGGCGGGCGGGGCGTCCGGGCGGAGTCAGGCGGTTGATGTAGTCCAGCGAGCCGCTGATTTCCCGCCGCACATCATAACTGTAGCCGGGAATGGCGAGATGATAGTGTTCGCCGCTGTCGTCGGCCGCCGCCTTGCCCCAGTCAAAGGGGTGCGAGAACGAGTGGCTGGCGGCCTCCACCCAAGGGAGAGCGAACAGTTCCCGGGCCGTTTTTTCGTAGCGCGCCGAGCGGTCGGGGTACATGCCCGCCGCGCCGGTTTCGCCTTCGATCAGCGAGAGGGTCGTGGGTATCGGATAGCGTTTCAGGATTTCGTCGCGCAGCACCACGCCGCTGTCGGGCGCGCCGGGGCGTTCCACCGCGCTGGCGAAACCGTCGCCGTCGATATGCGCCATCAGCATCCGCCGTCCGCCCTCGGTGGTGAGGTCGGGCACCGGGACCGCGGGGTCCAGTCGCAGCGCCTGACGGAGGAAGACAATGGGGTTGATGAGCCATCGCGATCCGTTATTTTCGCCCGGAAGATCGGCCGTGGTGTAAGGGAACAAGGCATAGCCGCCCCATGGCGTTAACGCCGCGGGCTGGAAGGTTTCGCCATTGGAGGCCGCCAGCGTCAGCAGCGGGCTGCCTTCGCCCGCCAGTCGCACCGGGTAAAGGTCCGCCGCCCATGGCTGGACCGGCATTTCGAAACCCATCAGGGGCGATTGCGCGGTGATCTTCATCAGGGGCGCGGGCCTGGCGTCGGATACCTTCAGCCCCAGGTCGCGATAGAACGGCGATTCCGCGGGCATCCCGAAACGGCCGAGGAACACCAGCGGCAGCCCGTCGCGGCGCTGGCGGTCCAGCCAGGCGGCGTAGGCGTCGGCTTGCGGCAGTTCATCGCGGTTGACCCAGGCAACCACGCCCGCGTAGCGTCCGGCCAGCACGCCGTCCGGCAGCGGCTTATCCAGCGGCACATACTCCGGCACCAGGCCGAGCCAGGCCAGCGGCATGCCCAGGAAGCGCAGGGCGTTGGTGTAGAACAGGTCGGGGGCATCGGCCGGATCGTAGACCACCAGCACGCGCCGGGGCAGGACTTCCGCGTTGCCGACACCCAGCATGTCGTGTTCCGGCGTACTGACCCAGGGGATGTAGCCGTCCGCGCGCAGCCGTTGCGCCAGCTCGCGCGCCTGGCGACGCTCGCCGGGCGGCAGATAGTCGATGACCAGCACGGGCAGGCCGTAGCGCGTTTTCACCTCGCGCAGGCGCTCGCCCAGCCAGGCGCGATCATGGTCACTGACGGTCGTGTAACGCTGCCGGACGGGGTCCCAACCCCGGTACAAGGATTCCGCCGCCACCATCCAGGCGTCGCCATGCACGCGCGGCAGGATCTCGAAGCCCCGGTTGAGGATCAGTCGCGCTTCCGGCCAGCGCTGCTTGATGCGACGGATGACCGCGACCAGTCCGTCCTCGCGCCGTTGCCGGTCGGCATCGCCGCCCGGCAGCAGGCGGTAACTGTCCAGCGTATCCAGGAAAAAGCCGCGATAACCCCGCGCCCAGAGCGGCGCCACGATGCGGTCAGCGACGAAGTCCGCCCAGCCTGGCGCGGCCGGATCGACCAGCCGGCTGCCCCAGGCCTTGTTTTCACCGCCCAGCCAGGCGGACGGCAGTTCGGGAAACCACGGCCGGAACGGCTGGACTTCGCCCAGGCTGACGTAGGCGAAGTCGGCATGTCCCGCGGCTGCGGCCGGTTGCGCGCCCGGTTGGTCCGGGTCGGTCACGGCGGCATCGAAGGCGCGAAGCTCGGCCAGCGGCGGCTGCGCGCCGTAATACAGCGCCACGCTCGGCAGCGCGTCGGCCTGCACGACGGGGGAGAGACACAGAAGGAACAGGAGGGCGGTCAGCCGTCTTCGCATGGGGGCAGCCTTGTCAGCGAAAGGTGGCGCGGAAATTCCCGGCGGTCCGTCCGATGGCGTTGCCGGGAAAATGTTAACTGGATCACACAATATGTTACGGAATTGTCATGCGAAAGTCATTATTCGCCTGACGAGTGGAATATTTTCCAGTGTTAATGATCCGGGATGTCCCGGAGCGGAGCGGCTTCGTGCGCCGTCGCGGAATCCTCTTCATGCGCCGCAAATCCGTGCCGCCCCGCCGCCTTGGCCCGGTAAAGCGCCATGTCGGCCTGACGCAGCAACTGTCCGGTGCTCAGCTGTTCTTCCGGCACCACCGACGCGATGCCGATGGAGGCGGTGACATGCCCCGCGATGGGCGAATCGGGGTGCGGCATCGCCAGGATATCGATGGCGGTCAGGATGCGATCGGCCACTTCGCGCGCGCCGTCCAGGTCGGTCGCGGGCAGCAGGATCACGAACTCCTCGCCACCGTAGCGGGCCGGCAGGTCAATCGCGCGCTTCAGGGTCGTGCGCAGCGTGCGCGCCACCTCCTGCAGGCAAAAATCCCCGGCGGCATGGCCGCGCGCATCGTTGTAACGCTTGAAGTAGTCCACATCGAGGAACAGCACCGCCAGCGGTTGCCGGTCGCGCCGCGCCCGTTCCCATTCCCGTTCCAGATGCAGGTCGAAGGCGCGACGGTTGGCCAACCCGGTCAGGCCGTCGGCGTGCGCCAGCGACTCCAGCCTGGCGTTTAGCGTCATCAGCTCCGAGGACTGCTGCTGCACCAGCAGATTCTGCAGGAAGGCGACCCGCTCCTGCCGTTCGGCAATGGCGGCCAGCGCGAGCATCACCAGCGAGTAGAGCCCGTAATAGTGCAGGAAATGCATCAGGCTGACCGGCCAGCGCATGGCGACGGCGGTGCCCAGCGCGGCGACGCCGGTCAGGGTGATCATCGGCGCCAGGTGGTACAGCACCGGCCGCAGTCCGAAGATGACCAGCGCAATGGTAATGACCGCGTAGACGGCCGCCAGCGCCGCGTAGTCCACCTGCCGCACCGACAGCACGGTCAGCGTGATGAAGTAAATGGCGACCGATCCGAACAGCAGCATCGATCCGTACAGTCGTTCACGGATCACCGGCAGGTGCTGCCCGAACAGGATCGCCAGTACCGCGACACTCAGCGGCAGGTAGGCGATGCGTACCAGGAAATAGTGGTTTTCGGCGATCAGTTCGCCGTGCGAGAGCATGTTCTTGAACACCAGCACCACGACGCTCAGGATCAGCAACGGCCGGCCCGCGCGGATGAAAGACTGGCTGTCCCGGCTGCGCCGGCTGAGAAAGGCGGCCTCCAGCAGATCGGGAAAACGGGTCTTGCTCAGGCGCGCCGTCTGGTGGAGCCGGTTGATCAATACGCGCAGCAGGCGCGGATCGATCGAGCTCGGGGGCAGGGTGTCAGGCCGCATGCAGGTCACTCCATCGGGTCGGACGCTGGTGCGTCCCGGCGCGGGCGCGCAATCATAGAGGGGGTGGCGATTATTTGTCCATACGCAGGCTTGCGTACGGAAGGGCTCAGGCGCGGACGCGGGTGACCTTTTCCACCCCGGTCAGGATGCGGATGCGCTTGATGATGCGCGCGAGGTGCACGCGGTCGCGCACCGACAGGCTGAGGCTGATCACCGCGTGCTGCGGACCTTTTTCCTGCATGCTGATGTTTTCGATGTTGGCGTCGTTGGCGGTCACCTCGCGGGCGATTTCCGCCAGCATGCCGCGCTGGTTCGCCAGTTCGATGCGCAACTCGCTCTGGAATTCGCGGTCGACCTTGGCGGCCCATTGCAGGGGCATGCACTTGTCGGGATTGTCGCGCAGCTCCGCCACCACGTTGTTGCAGACATCGCGATGGACGACGATGCCGCGCCCCGCGCTCAGGTGACCGATGATGCTGTCGCCCGGCAGCGGACGGCAGCAGCGCGCATAGGATACCACCATGCCTTCCGTGCCGTGGATGGCCAGGTGGCGCGCGCCCGGTCGCGAGGACTCCTTGGCGTCCTCGGGCACCAGCCGCCGCGCCACCAGTTGCGGCGCGCGGTTGCCGAGGCCGATGTCCTCCAGCAGGTCGTCGAGGCTCTCGAAATTGAGTTCGGCCAGCACCTGGTTCAGCGTCGCGCGCGGAATCGCCGGCAGGCGCGTGCCGTAGAGCGCCAGCGCCTTGTCGAGCAGTCGCTGGCCCAGTTCAACGGATTGCGAGTACTGCTGATCCTTAAGGAAGCTGCGGATGTTCGCGCGCGCCTTGCTGGTGATCACGAAGTTCAGCCAGTGCGGGTTGGGACAGGCGCCCGGCGCGGTGATGATTTCCACGGTCTGCCCGGTCATCAGCGGCAGGCTGAGCGGGGCCAGGCGGGAATCGACGCGCGCCGCCACGCAGCTGTTGCCGACGTCGCTGTGCACGGCGTAGGCGAAGTCGACGGGGGTCGCGCCCTTGGGCAAGGTGAGAATGCGCCCCTTGGGCGTGAAGACATAGACCTCGTCCGGGAACAGGTCGATCTTCACGTTCTCGATGAATTCCAGCGAGTTCCCCGCGCTCTTCTGCAATTCCAGCAGCGACTTCATCCACTCGCGCGCCCGCGCCTGCGAGGTATTGCCCGCGCCGTCCTTGTAGAGCCAGTGCGCCGCCACGCCATTGTTGGCCATGGCTTCCATGGCCTCGGTGCGGATCTGGATCTCGATCGGCACGCCGCGCTGGCCTTTCAGCACGGTGTGCAGGGACTGGTAGCCGTTGGCCTTGGGAATGGCGATGTAATCCTTGAACTTGCCGGGAATCGGCTTGTACAGGTTGTGCACGATGCCCAGCGCGCGGTAGCAGGCGTCCACCGAATCGACGATGACGCGGAATCCGTACACATCCATGATTTCGGCGAAGGACTTGTGCTTTTCCTTCATTTTCTCGTAGATGCTGTACAGGTGCTTCTCGCGGCCGATCACGCGGGCGCTCAGTCCCTCCTGGCGCAGGCGCTGCTCCAGCGCCATGCGGATGGTGCCCAGCACTTCCTTCCGGTTGCCCTTGGCTACTTTCACCGCTTTCTGGATGCGCGGCGCGCGCATCGGGAAGAGGGCGATGAAACAGAGGTCTTCCAGTTCGACGCGCACATCGTTCATGCCCA
>JAYRMT010000036.1:0-17725 GCA_041912575.1 Fluviicoccus sp.
TTGCCGTCGAGATCGTGGTGGGCCTGAAGCCCTGGGGCGATGTCCGGCGGATTTTCCGCCTGCCGGAGAGTGCGGGAGGCGCCAAGAGTGGCTCAAGCGCGGGGTGAACGCCAGCGCGGCGTGGCATTGCTGACGGTGCTGCTGGTAGTCGCTATGGCCAGTATCCTGGCCGTGTCCATGCTCAAGGCGCAGCAATCGCTGCTCCAGCGGTCGTCCAGCGTCTTCAGCCAGGATCAGGCGTATCTCTATACCCTGGGTGCGGAAACCCTGGCCCGTGCGGTCTTGCAGGACGATATGGACCGCGACAAGCAGGGCAACCAGCCGCAGGACAATTTGGGCGAAAGCTGGGCCAAACGGGTGCCGCCGTTCCCGGTGGAAGGCGGGGCGGTGCAGGCGCGCATTACGGACCTGCAAGGACGCTTCAATCTCAATAATCTTTGGCAGGACGGGCAGGTGAATACCGCCGCCGTTGCTGTCTACCAGCGCTTGTTGTCGCAGTTGGGCCTGTCGTCCAGCCTGGTGTCGCCGCTGATCGACTGGCTGGACCCGGACAGCCAGCCGTACGACAGCGAGGGCGCCGAGGAGGATTGGTATTTGCGCCTGACGCCCGCTTACCGCGCCGCCAACCGGCCGCTGGTCAGCATCAGTGAACTGGCCCTGCTGCGGGGGTATACCCCCGAGGCCGTGGAGAAGCTGCGTCCCTATGTCAGCGCCTTGCCTTCGAGCGCGCCGATCAATGTGAATACCGCCGACGCGATACTGCTGGCGTCGTTAAGTGATAGTATCAGCTTCAACATCGCCAACGACATGGTGAAAACCCGTCCCGCCGACGGTTACGGCTCTGTGGACGCTTTTCTCCAGCAGCCAGCCTTCGCCGCGCTTTCGACGGAGGAGCGGCAAGGGTTGGCCAAGTTGCTTGCGGTGCGATCCCAGTATTTCGAAGTGCTGGCCGAGGCGGAGATCGACGGGCGGCGGCGTGTTTTGACCTCGGTCATGTCCCGCGACGACAGCGGCGTGCACGCCATCAGCCGCGACTGGAGCCGGCAGTGGACGGCAGGCGTGACAACGAAAAGCGAAGACAATAAAGAAACCCCATGATGGACACTCTGTTTATCCGCATTCCTTCCCCGGGCGCCCTGTGGCAAGGCTGGCTGCAGCGCGAGCAGGGCGTCATTCCCCTCGCGGACAACGATCTGGCATCGCTGTTTTCCAATCCCGACCTGAAGCGACGGGTGGTTCTGCTGGCGCCCGCCACCGCGTGCCTGATGACCGTGTTGCCGGTGAACCGTCAGCAGATGCGGCATATCGGCGCCCAGGAAATCCTCTACATGCTGGA
Source organism: Fluviicoccus sp. (assembly GCA_041912575.1). Lineage (GTDB taxonomy): Bacteria > Pseudomonadota > Gammaproteobacteria > Pseudomonadales > Moraxellaceae > Fluviicoccus. The sequence continues at coordinate 1,337 of JAYRMT010000036.1, forward strand.
GGAGCAGTCGCTGACGCCGATCGAACAACTGCATGTGGTCTGGACGCCGCTCGACGACGAGCGGATCCAGGTGGCCGCGATCGCCCACGCCCAGTTGCAAGCCTTGCTGGAACCGTTCCGGCGCGACGCGCAATGCGAGCTGATCGCAGCGGTTCCGGATATTTTCCTGCTGCCCGCCAATCCGGGGGGCTGGAGCCTGACCGTCGATGTGCTGGACTGCTGGTTACGCACGGGTCCGGTCAGCGGCTATCGCCTGGAGGCCTCCCACGCGGCGGCCTTGCTGGATGCGGCTTACATGGAGGGCGCGCCCGGCAGCATCCGTGTTTACGGTGACGTGCCCGAGGATGTCCGCCAATGGCTGGAGGCGCGCCGGGAAACCATTGCCGTCGAACAACTTCCCGCGTATGAGTGGCCGCTGTCCTTCCCCGAGATCGACGCCCGCCACCCCTTGAACTTCCTGCAGGGCGAATACGCGGTCAAGACGGAAAGCTCGTTGTCGGGCCACTGGCGTTACGCCGCGATTTTTGTCGGTATCGCGCTGGTCGCGCAGTGGGCGTACGACGGCTTGCGTTTGGCGCATTTCAGCAAGGTCGGCCGACAGAGCCAGGCCGAGGCGGTCCAGCTGTACCGGACCTGGTATCCCGAGGAAGGCAAGGTGATCAACTTGCGGCGGCAACTGGAAGGACATCTGGCGGACAGCCAGCGCGCCGGACAAGGATTCATGCCTTTGATGACCCGCGTCGGGGAAACCCTGAGCGGGGGAGACTGGCAAACGCGCCGCATCGACTATGACAACAACGGGCTCTTGCTGGAAGTGGACGCCGGCAACCTGACCGACGTGGACCGCTTGCGCCAGCAGCTGTCCGCCCAAGGCCTCAATACGGAAACCCTCAGCGCCGGCAGCCAGGGTAACGGCATTCGCGGCCGCCTGCGCATCAACGGAAACAGCTGACATGTTTGATGAGCTGAAACAGTCCCTGGAAAGGTTACCTCCGCGCGACCGCATGGCGCTGATCGTGTTGTCGGCCTTTCTGGCGGTGAGTCTGGTCTGGCTGCTGAGCTGGAAGCTGCATCAGGCGGCTGACAAGGCGGAGCTAAAGGCCCAACATGAGCGCGAAACCCTGGACTGGATGCGCGCCGTCGCCCCGCAACTGAAAGCGGGCGGTCTGTCCGGAAACAGCAGCGCACCGGTGCTGGACGCCGTCAGCGCGGCGGCGGCCGGGCAAGGGATTACCTTGCAGCGCTTCGAGCCAGAGGGCGACCGGGTACGGGTCTGGCTGGAGAATGCGGATTTCGCCAAGGTGGCGGCGTGGCTGGACGGGCTGTCGCGTCAGGGCGTGCAGGCGCAGGAAGTGCATTTCGAGCAGACCGATAAAGGTTTGTCGGTGCGGTTGGTGTTCAGCCACTGAGTTGCTGGAACCGCGCTCACAGTACGTGACGACTGTCCTCGCGGGGGATGCCCACCCACGTCGTTCCGGTACGGATGACCAGCGCCTCATAGGTATGGGCCAGCACTACGCGCATGGCATCCGCCACCGTCAGTCGCAAGGGGAAAAGTCGGCCTTCCAGCGATGCGATCTCGGCGGCGTCGCAGAAGGCCAACAGCGCCTTGCGACCTTCACGGGTTTCCGCCGTCACCAGCGGCAACATCAGCGGCGCTTTTTCTCCCGACGTGACCGAGGGCAGGGTCGGGGTGGCGACATACAGTTCACGCCCCTTGAGCGCTGCATACAGTGCGAGCCGTGCGGAAACGCCGGGATTCCGGTTGAAACCGATGATCAGGTCGGAAAGCGGGATGGCCATGTGCTGACTTCCATTAAGCTGTTCAAACCCTACCCAGAGTGAGGCTTTGCGTCAATCAGTAGTTTCCCGCCGGTTGTCATCATTCTGACGCACGGATGTCATGGCACGTTCATTGCTGTGTTCTTCAATACCTTCGTCAATCGATAACTGAGGTATGACACATGGAACTGAATGAACTGCGCGAAGATATCCTGTCCGAAGAATGGCATCCCGATGAGGAGTGCGATTTTGATCTGGGCGGCGACGCGATGGAAATGTAAGACGCCACGGCCTGTCGAGGCGTTGCCTTCACCTGAAGGCGATATGCAAATTTCTGCAAGGCCACCCGTTGCCATGCAGCAAAAGGGCGGATAATGTCGGACAACCCAAACAAGCGCTTGCTGAGGTCCCGACATGTCCGCCGCACCGTTTCCGCACCTGCTACAACCCCTTGATCTCGGCTTTGTAACCCTGCCCAACCGGGTGATCATGGGCTCCATGCACACCGGTCTGGAAGAATTCCCGCCGGAACGCCAGGCGGCGTTTTTCGCTCGTCGGGCCGAGGGCGGCACGGGGCTGATCATTACGGGCGGCATCGGGGTATCGGAACTGGCGGTGCTCGGTCCGGGCATGTGCAAGATGACGACCGAGGATGATGCCAAAAAGCACAGCGTAATCACCAAAGCGGTGCATGACGCGGGTGGGCGCATCTGCATGCAGACCTTGCACGCGGGGCGTCAGTCCTACCACCCCCTCAATGTCTCGCCGTCCGGCAAGCCCTCGCCGATCTATCCCTTCCCGCCGCAGAAAATGACGGCCGAGATGATCGAGGAAGAACTGGAAAACTGGGTCAACGCCAGCGCGCTGGCCCAGCACGCGGGTTATGACGGCATCGAGATCATGGGGTCCGAAGGCTACCTGATCAACCAGTTCCTCACCGTGCGCGGCAATGAGCGCGATGATGAATGGGGCGGAGACTTCCAACGCCGCATGCGCTTCCCGCTGGAACTGATCCGACGCATTCGCGCCCGCGTGGGCGAGAAATTCATTCTCGTATACCGTCTGTCGATGCTGGATCTGGTCCCGGACGGGCAGACTTTCGACGAGGTGATCACGCTGGCCCGAGAAATCGAGAAAGCCGGGGTGAACATCATCAACACCGGCATCGGCTGGCACGAAGCCAAAATTCCGACCATCGCCACCATGGTGCCGCGCGGCGCGTTCACCTGGGTGACGCGCAAGATCAAGGAAGCGGTGAACATTCCGGTGTCCGCGTCCAACCGCATCAACATGCCGAGCCACGCCGAAGACATCCTCGCGCGCGGCGACGCCGACATGATTTCGATGGCGCGCCCGATGCTGGCCGATCCGGATTGGGTCAAGAAGGCCGCCGCCGGTCGTGAAGAAGCCGTGAACACCTGCATCGGCTGCAACCAGGCCTGCCTGGATCACACCTTCGCGCTGCGTCAGGCGTCCTGTCTGGTCAATCCGCAGGCGTGCTACGAAACCGAACTGGTGTACAAGCCGGCGGCAAAGGCCAAGAAGCTGGCGGTGATCGGCGCAGGTCCGGCCGGGCTTTCCTTCGCGACCGTGGCGGCTGAGCGCGGCCATGCCGTGACGCTGTTTGATGCCGACAGCCGCATCGGGGGCCAGTTCAACATAGCCAAGCAAGTGCCTGGCAAGGAAGAGTTCTACGAAACCCTGCGCTATTTCGATACCCGCCTGAAGGACACCGGCGTTCAGGTCGTGCTGGGTAAGCGCGTCAGAGCCGCCGACCTGTCCGAATATGATGAAGTGGTGCTGGCGACCGGCATCCAGCCGCGCAATCTGGACCTGCCGGGCGTCGATCACCCGAGCGTGATGACGTATCTGGATGTGCTGCGCGACAAGAAGCCGGTGGGCAAGCGCGTCGCCATTATCGGTGCGGGCGGCATCGGCATGGATACCGCCGAATACCTGGTGCACGACCCCAAGCATGCTCCGAGCAGCCTGGATATCGAGGCGTTCTGTAAGGAGTGGGGCATCGATATGAGTCTGGAAGCGCGCAGCGGCATCGAAGGCGTCAAGCCGGAAATCAGCCCGAGCCCGCACGAAGTCTACTTGCTGCAACGCAAGGCCAAGAAGATCATCGGCCCGGGCAAGACCACCGGCTGGATTCATCGGGAAAGCCTGCTCAAGAAAAGCGTGCAGATGCTCACCGGCGTGGAGTACGTCAAGGTGGACGATGCCGGTTTGCACATCAAGGTGGGCGGTGAAGACAAGGTGCTGGCGGTGGACAACGTCATCCTCTGCGCCGGTCAGGAACCGAATCGCGAATTGCAGGCGTCTGTTGAAGCCTTGGGCAAGACCGTGCACCTGATCGGCGGCGCGGACGTGGCGGCCGAACTGGATGCCAAGCGGGCAATCGCCCAGGGCGCCCGACTGGCAGCGGAGATCTGATCGCCGACCGCCATGTCGTCATCCCGGAAGGAACTGTTGCGGCAGTGGGCGGCCTCAGGTCGCCTGCCGCCCGAACGGATTCAGGAAGCGGTTGCGACGGCTGGTCTGTTGCCCTCCGCATCGCAATGGCCGCGCTTTCTCAGCAGGCTTCTGCTCGTCAGCGGCAGTGTGCTGCTGACCGGCGGCATCCTGTTCATCGGCGCCTTCAACTGGGACGCCATCCCTCCCAAGGCGCGTTTCGCGATCCTTGAAATCCTCATCCTCGTGGCTTTGATCCTCTGGCACCGGTTGCCGGAGGGCAGGGCGTCCGGTACGGCCCTGACGGCGGCGGCTGTATTGCTGGGCGGGCTGCTGGCCAGCGTGGGCCAGGCCTACCAGACTGGCGCCGATAAATGGCAGCTTTTCGCCGTGTGGGCCGCGCTAGTTACCCCTTGGGCTGTTTTTGGCCGTTCCGCCGGGCTCTGGCTCTTCTGGAGCGTGCTGGTCAATATTTCCCTGATCCTGTTTGCCGGGGAGCAATTTCCGTTCTTCGGTTGGCTCCTGTCCGGGGCGGGATTGCAGATGGTCTTGCTAGGCTTCAATACCGCCATGTTGATCGCGTGGGATACGCTGACTCTCCGATCCTGCAGCACATCCGCCCGGCATGGACCACGTCTGCTGGCGATCTTCTCGGCATTGCCCGCCAACTGGCTGGCGATCGAGGCCATCGTGGGACGCGAGAATTTTGGCGTCGGGCTGGCGCTGTGGCCGTTCTGGCTGCTCTTGATGATGGGGATATACCGGCGACGCGTACCGGATTTGTTCATGCTGGCGTTGGCGGCGCTGTCCGTGATCGTGGTGTTGACCGTCGGGCTGGCCAGGCAGGTGCTGAACCATGGCGACAGCCTGCCGGGTTATGTCCTGATTCTCGGCTGGGTGGTGGGTTCGAGCACGGCGGCAGTCCGCTGGTTGCGCGCCGTCAACCGTGAGGGAGGCCATCATGACTGAGGCCGCCCGCCTGTGGCGACAGCTGGAAGGCGCCGGGCTGGTCAGCGGCGAGATGCCGCCTCAGCCGGCGTACACGCCCTGGTTTGTCCGCCTGATCCAGGGGATCGCGGGCTGGCTGGCGGCCTGGTGCGTGCTCGGTATCCTTGGCTTGATGCTGGCCCCCGTGGTGCACTCGTTGTTTGAGGAAGGGGCCGAGGGCGTTGCCGGAACGCTGGGTGTCCTCTTGCTGTTCTCCGCATGGCGGTTGCTGCGCGGTGAACCTCAGGATTTCCGCGAGCAGGCCGGATTGGCTGTGAGTCTGGCCGGTCAGGTCCTGCTGGCGACTGCGCTGCATGACTGGTGGCGCGACTCCCTGACCTGGCTGGGATGGGGCGTCTTGCAGGCGGGTCTGGCCTGGCACATGCCGCATGCCGTGCACCGGCTCACCTCCGCATTTATTGCCTGTCTGTCGCTGACGGCGGCTCTCGCGAAAACGGCACTGATCTGGTTTACCCCGTCATTGGCCGTCATGATCATGGCGGCGCTCTGGTTGTCGGAAAACCGCTGGTTTCTGTATGGGCATCGCATCCGTCCGTGGGCCTATGCGGTCACGCTGGCTCTGCTGTGTTTGCACGGCTTCAGCCTGTTCTCCTTGCAGGAGGGGGCGGGACTGGCTGTGGACGGCCCCCTGCATCCGCCGGTACCCGGAACACACCGGGTCAACGAGGGGATGATGATTCTGGCGTGGGTCGGGACCGTGTGGACGCTCATGCAGCGCAACGGGGTTTCCGGGGTATCCCTGCGCGGATGCGCGATTCTGAGCGGCGCGCTGCTGGTCAGCGCATTCAATCATGCGGCGCCCGGATTTGCCGTGGCCTGGCTAATCCTGATCCTCGGTTTTGCGGGCGGGAACAAAGTCCTGCTGGGCTTGGGCTTCGCGGCATTTTGGATATACCTCGGTCGATTTTACTACCTTCTCGACAGCACTCTGCTGCTAAAAGGCGGCGCCATGATGACCATCGGCCTGCTGCTGCTGTGCGCACGGTTGATCCTTCGCCGGATGCCCGGAGGGGAAGTGCATGAACACTAAGTTCGCAATCTGGGTGTCGGCCTTTCTGGCGCTGGCGTTGGTCAACGCCGACATCTGGCGGAAAGAACGCATCCTGTCTTCCGGACAATCCGTGATCCTGATGCTGGCCCCGATCGATCCGCGCTCCCTGATCCAGGGAGATTACATGCGCTTGCGTTACGCGCTGGAAAACGACGTACGTGATCGCCTGGGACGGGGAGCAACCCGTCACGGTTGCCTGCGGTTGACGCTGGATGCCCGGCGTGTCGCTTCCCTCAACGCCGTGGATGAGGATTGCGTACAAGCGATGGCGACCGGCGAAGTCCGCATGGAATACCGTCTCCGCGCCGGCAATCTGGATCTGGCGGGCAACAGCTGGTTCTTCGAGGAAGGACAGGCGGACCGTTACTCCGGGGCGCGTTATGGCGAGTTCCGGGTGGGAGAGGACGGAACCGCGCTGCTGAGCGGCTTGCGGGACAAGGACCTGCGACCGCTTCCCTGAGCGGTCGCAGGATCGCGCTTACTTGTTCAGCGCCTCCATCACGTCGTCGCTGAAGTTGGCATTGGTGTAGACGTTTTGCACATCATCCAGATCCTCCAGCATATCGATCATTTTCATGATTTTGTGCGCGGAATCGACATCGGTGATGTCCGCCTGCGTGGAAGCATGCATAGTGACTTCCGCGTGTGTCGGCTGCAGGCCGGCGGCTTTCAGGGCATCCTCCACCTTACCGAAGGCATGCGGATCGGTGATCACCACCACATGGCCGTTTTCACTGATTACATCGTCCGCACCGGCGTCCAGCGCCACTTCCATGATCCGGTCTTCATCGCCGCCCTCGAAGCTGATTTCGCCGCGCTTGCTGAACAGATAGCTGACCGATCCGTTGGTGCCGAGGTTGCCGCCACACTTGCTGAACGCGTGCCGGACATCCCCGACCGTGCGGTTGATGTTATCCGTCATGGTTTCAACGATGACGGCCACACCGCCGACGCCGTAACCTTCATAGGTGTTTTCGTGAAGGTTTTCGGCATCGCCGTTCCCGGCCCCGCGCTGGATGGCGCGGTTGATGATGTCCCGGCTCAGGTTGGAGCTGAGCGCCTTGGCGACAATCGCGCGCAGGCGTGGATTGTCCGCTTCGGACGGTCCGCCAAGCCGGGCGGCGACGGTGATTTCACGGATGTACTTGGTGAAGATCTTGCCCCGCTTGGCGTCCTGGCGGTCCTTGCGGTGCTTGATGTTGGCCCATTTGGAATGACCGGCCATGAGTCAGTCTCCTCGAATGGAAGGATGGAAAAACGGGGCGCGGCTGACCGCGCCCGGGCGACGGTTACTCCGGCGCCTTCTCACGCACGCGGATGCCCAGCTCGCGCAGCTGCTTGGCGTCCACCGGCGCCGGAGCCTGGGTCATCAGGCACTCGGCGGTCTTGGTCTTCGGGAAGGCAATGACGTCGCGGATCGAGGTCGCGCCGGTCATCAGCATCACCAGGCGGTCCAGACCGAAGGCCAAGCCGCCATGGGGCGGGGCGCCGTACTTGAGCGCGTCGAGCAGGAAGCTGAACTTTTCCTGCGCTTCTTCCTCGCCGATGCCGAGGGCTTCGAAGACGGCTTTCTGCATGTCGAGGTTATAGATACGCAGCGAGCCGCCGCCGATTTCAGTGCCGTTCAGCACCATGTCATACGCGACGGAGGTCGCTTCGCCCGGATTGGCCTTCAGTTCCTCCACGCTGCCGTGCGGCATGGTGAACGGGTGGTGCACCGAGGTCCACTTGCCGTCGTCGGTTTCCTCGAACATCGGGAAGTCGACCACCCACAACGGGGCCCATTCGCAGGTGAGCAGCTTCAGGTCGTGGCCGAGCTTCACGCGCAGCGCGCCCAGCGCGTCATTGACCACCTTGGCCTTGTCGGCGCCGAAGAAGATCAGATCGCCGTTTTGCGCGCCGGTACGTTCGATGATCGCTTTCAGCGAGGCATCCGGCAGGAACTTGACGATCGGCGATTGCAGGCCGCTGCCTTCGCCATTATGGATATTGCTGATGTCATTGACCTTGATGTAGGCCAGCCCCTTCGCGCCGTAGATGCCGACAAACTTGGTGTAGTCATCGATCTGGCTGCGCGGCATGGCGTTGCCGCCCGGCACCTTCAGGGCGGCGATACGGCCTTTCGGATCCTTGGCCGGACCGGCGAAGACCTTGAACTCGACATCCTGCATCAGGTCCTTCACGTCCACCAGTTCCAGCGGAATGCGCAGGTCAGGCTTGTCGGAGGCGAAGCGGCGCATGGCCTCGGCGTAGGTCATGCGCGGGAACTTGTCGAACTTCACGCCCATGAGTTCGTCGAACAGCTCGACGGCCATGCCCTCGGTCACGTTCATGATGTCTTCATCGGACATGAACGAGGTTTCGATATCGATCTGGGTGAATTCCGGCTGGCGGTCGGCGCGCAGGTCCTCGTCGCGGAAGCACTTGGCGATCTGGTAGTACCGGTCGAAGCCGGCCACCATCAGCAACTGCTTGAACAGTTGCGGCGATTGCGGCAGCGCGAAGAAGGAGCCGTTCTGCGTGCGCGAGGGCACCAGATAGTCGCGCGCGCCTTCCGGCGTGGCTCGGGTCAGCACCGGGGTTTCGACATCGAGGAAACCGTGCTTGTCCAGGTAGGTGCGGATCTTGCTGGTGACCTGCGAGCGGAAACGCATGCGTTGCAGCATTTCCGGACGACGCATGTCGAGGAAGCGGTACTTCAGGCGGATTTCCTCGCCGACATTGACGAACTCATCGTTCAGCGGGAACGGCGGTGTCTCGGAGGCGGCGAGGATTTCGATTTCCTTGCCCAGCAATTCGATCTGGCCGCTGGTCATGTTGGCGTTTTCGGTGCCGGGGTAGCGCTTGCGCACGCGGCCGGTAATCTTGAGTACGTATTCGCTGCGGGACTTGTCGGCCAAGGCAAAGGCCTCGGGAGTATCCGGATCGATTACGACCTGAACCAGACCGTCGCGGTCGCGCATATCAAGGAAAATCACGCCGCCATGGTCGCGGCGACGGTGGACCCAGCCGCACAGGGTCACGGTCTGGTCAATCTGGGCTTCGGTCAAGCTGCCGCAGTAATGCGTCCGCATCATGATGAATAGGCCTACACGTTGTCGTTGTTAATAAAAAGGGGACAATTATGCCTGAAACGCGAATGGGTTTGAATGTCCATCGCCCATGAAAAAAGCCCGCTTGCGCGGGCCTTTGCATCGTGCGGATCAGTGGCCGCCGACAGCCTTGCGATGGCCCTGATGCTCGTGATCCGGCGGCGGATTGCGCAGCCGGTCATGGGCATGGGGGTCATGCTTGAACATCTGCGGCAACAGCGAGCCCAGCACCATGCCGATGGCGCTGGCGATCAGGCCCGCGCCTTGCGGCGTGAAGACTTGCAGCGGCTGGATCAGGCCGACCAGCCAGTCGAAACCGCTGGGCAGCTTGTGGATCTCCGCCGGGGTCATGGTGGCCGAGAAGGTGAGGGCCAGCCACAGGGTGATCCCGAAGAAAATCGAGAAAAGCGCCCCCTGGTTGGTCGCCTTGCGCCAGTAGACGCCGCAAGCCAGCGGGATGAACGCGCCGACCAGCGTCACCTGATAGGCATTCTCGACCATTTTGAAGATGCTGGCGTCGGAGTTGATGGCGTAGAGCGTGACCAGCACGGTAAAGATCAGCGTCACGGTCCGCATGGCGCGCAGGAGTTGCTTGTCGTTCATCGGATACATCTCGCGCAGGATGTTTTCCGTAAAAGTCACTGACGGCGCCAGCAATGTGGCCGAGGCGCAGCTCTTGATGGCTGACAGCAGAGCGCCGAAGAACATGATCTGGGCGATCATCGGAGCGTGATTCAGCACCAGGGTCGGCAGGATCATCTGGGCGTCGCCGCCTTGCCCCAGGTTGGTCTCGACAATCTTGGGGTCGATCAGCGTGGCGGAATAGGCGAGGAACATCGGTACGAACGCGAAAACGAAGTACAGCGAGCCGCCCAGCACCGAGGCCCAGACAGCGATCTTTTCCGTCTTGGCCGATTGTACGCGCTGGAACACGTCCTGTTGCGGCATGGAGCCGAGCATCATCGTGCACCAGGCAGCGATGAAACCGACGATTTCCGCGAAATCGGCCTTGGGCCAGAACTGGAATTTGCCCGCGTCGGCGGCGTGTTGGATCACGGCGCCGACACCCCCGGCTTGCCCGGCGACTTCGCCGCCGATCCACAACATCCCCAAAACAATGATGATCATCTGGATGAAGTCGGTGATCGCGACCGCCCACATGCCGCCAAAGAACGTGTAGATCAGGATGGTCATCGAGCCGATCCACATGCCGGTCAGCTTGGAAATGGCGCCCATGGACACGATATTGAACACGAGGCCGAGCGCGCTGATTTGCGCGCCGACCCAGCCCAGATACGAGAGCACGATGGCAATGGTGGTCAGAACTTCGACACCGCGACCGTAGCGGCGCTTATAGAAGTCGCCGATGGTCAGCAGCTTCATGCGGTAAAGCGGCGCGGCGAAAAGAAGGCCGACCAGAATCAGGCACAGGGACGAACCGAAGGGGTCGGCAACCACGCCATGCAGGCCTTCCTGGAGGAACGTGGCCGGAATCCCGAGCACGGTTTCAGAACCGAACCACGTGGCGAAGACCGTTGCGGTGACCATGTAGAAGGGCAAGCCCCGCCCCGCGATCGCGAAGTCCTTGGTGTTCTTCACGCGTAATGAGGCCCAGAGACCGATGGCGACCGATATGATCCAGTAGGCAACAACAAACCACAGCAACATGGCTGTCTCCTGTGTCCAGAGGGGCGTTATTTTTGTGCAGCGAGTGTAATCGAAGCCGCTGCGCGGGGGCAGGGGCTGTCGTCAAACAATCCTTGCAGCATCCGTGCCGTCCGTCGATTACGCATAAAAAAACCCCGCTTGCGCGGGGTTTTTCAGGCCATGGCCAGTCGGAGGGATTAGCCGCCGAACTGGTTCATGGTGTTCTTGGAAGCGTCACCGGCCTTCAGCGCGTTGTCGCCCGAGAACATTTCCTTGTGGTCGTCACCGATGTCGGAGCCGGCCATTGCCTGGTGCTTCACGCAGGCGATACCGCCGCGGATTTCCTTGCGCTGCACACCGGCCACATAGGCCAGCATGCCCATCTCGCCGAAGTAACCCTGAGCCAGCTCGTGGGTGGACAGAGCGGCGGTGTGGTAGGTCGGCAGGGTGATCAGGTGATGGAACACACCGGCTTCACGGGCGGCGTCGGCCTGGAAGGTACGGATCATTTCATCAGCGTCAGCGGCCAGTTCAGTGCTGTCATACTTGGCGTCCATCAGCTTGGCGCGGTCGTAGGCGGACACGTCCTTGCCTTCCTTGACCCAACGGTCATAGGCTTGCTGACGGAAGTTCAGGGTCCAGTTGAACGACGGGCTGTTGTTGTAGACCAGCTTGGCGTTCGGGATCACTGCCTTCACACGGTTGACCATGTGGGCGATTTCCGCGACGTTCGGGGTCGGGGTCTCGATCCACAGCATGTCGGCGCCGTTCTGCAGGGAGGTGACGCAGTCCAGAACCACACGGTCGATCTGGGTGCCTTCACGGAACTGGTACAGGCCGGAAGCCAGACGGGTCGGACGGTGCAGCTTGCCGTTACGCTTGATCAGGATTTCGTCGTCAGCGGCTTCGCTGATGTCGATTTCCTTGGTGTCCAGGTAGCTGATGTACTGGGACGCCAGGTCGCCCGGCTTCTTGGAAACCGGAATCTTCTGGGTCAGGTCGGCGCCTTCGGAGTCGGTACGGGCAACGATCACGCCTTCGTCAATGCCGAGTTCCAGGAAGGCCAGACGCACGGCGTTGATCTTCGACAGGAAGTCTTCGTGCGGCACGGTGACCTTGCCGGCCTGGTGACCGCACTGCTTGGCGTCGGAGACCTGGTTTTCGATCTGGATGGCGCAGGCGCCGGCTTCGATCATCTTCTTGGTCAGCAGGTAAGTGGCTTCTTCGTTGCCGAAACCGGCATCGATGTCGGCGATGATGGGCACGACATGGGTCTGGAAGTTGTTGATCTTGGCTTCGACTTCAGCGGCCTTGGCCTTGTCACCAGCTTCTTCAGCCTTCTGCAGGGCGCGGAACAGGTCGTTCAGTTCGCGGGCATCAGCCTGGCGCAGGAAGGTGTAGATCTCTTCGATCAGGGCCGGCACGGCGGTCTTTTCGTGCATGGACTGGTCGGGCAGCGGGCCGAAATCGGAACGCAGGGCGGCAACCATCCAGCCGGACAGGTAGATGTACTTCTTGTCGGTGGTGCCGAAGTACTTCTTGTTGGCGATCATCTTCTGCTGGGCGATGAAGCCGTGCCAGCAACCCAGGGACTGGGTGTACTTGCTGCTGTCAGCATCGTACTCGGCCATGTCCTTGCGCATGATGGCGGCGGTGTACTTGGCGATATCCAGACCGGTGCGGAAGCGGTTCTGCACGATCATGCGGGCAGCATCTTCCGGGTGGATGGCGCCCCAGGTGCCACCGAGTTTGGCCTTGACGGCGCGGACGTGTTCAAGCGCAGAGGCGTACGTAGTCATGACGTTTTCCTGTTGCTGGGTGGGAAGGCATCAGGGCTGCTGACGGGAGCCGTCAAAAAGTGGTCCTGATGAATGCGCGGAGTCTAAAGTTTGTGGCATAATTTAGCCAATTTATCAACTTGATCTTCGGTATTTATTTTATGAATCTTGAGCGCGTCGACCTGAACCTGCTCACGTATCTTGATGTTTTATTAAGGGAAAAAAATGTCACCCGCGCGGCCGAGCAGCTCGGGGTGACCCAGCCGGCGATGTCGAACATCCTGCGTCGACTGCGCGTGCTGTTCAACGATCCGCTGCTGATCCGCTCCAGTGAAGGCATGACGCCGACCGAGCGCGCCATGGAGCTGCAGCCGCGCATCCGCGAGGTGTTGTCCGACCTCAGCCAGATCCTGGAGCCGCGCACCGAGTTCCGTCCGCTCAGCAGCGCGCGCGTGTTCCGTATCATGGCGTCCGATTACGCGGAGGCGACGCTGATTCCCGCACTGGTGAAGGCGATGCGCTCGGAGGCTCCCAATGTCGTGCTCGATTTCCTGACGCCGTCCGACGTGTCCTATCGCGACATGGAGCAGGGCAAGGTCGACATGGCGATCAACCGTTTCAACGAAATTCCGCAGTCCTTCCACCAAGTGCTGGTCTGGCGCGACAGTTTCTCGTGCCTCATCCATCGCGACAGCGACATTATCGACCACTTCAACCTGAAAACCTACCTGGAAGCGCAGCACATCTGGGTCAGCAAGACCGGCATGGGCGTCGGTTTCGGCGTGAATCCGGAACGTTCGGGAGGGCTGGGCTGGATTGATCAGGCGCTGGAGCGCATCGGCAAGAAACGCAAGATCAGCATTTTCACCCGCCATTACCAGATGCCCGCCTTGCTGGCTGCCAACGCGGACCTCATCGCCACGCTGCCGACGCGGGTCGCACGCCTGCAGGCTCAGAATCCGCGGCTGGTGATCAAGGAGCCTCCTTTTTATATACCCGAGTTCGAACTGAAGATGGCCTGGTGCCCCTTGCTGCACCACCACCCGGCGCACCGCTGGCTGCGGCAACTCATCCTCTTCGTGGCGCGGCAATTGATTGACGAGGAGCGCCGCCTGGAAGAGCGGCAGGCGGCGTTGCAGCATCTTGGCGCGCGTTACGAGGACTGAGGCCGCGCGTTGAAAAGCATGTATAATCTCGCCGCCCCGATTCCTGCGGAACATCGAGATGTGGTATCCCCTGATCCGTTCGCTGCTTTTCCGGTTCAAGCCTGAAACGTCCCATCACCTGGCGCTTGAAGGTCTGGCGCTTGCCCATCGCCTCGGCGTGACGGGGGCGTTGTTCAAGACGCCTGCACAACCGGTCCAGGTCATGGGGATCGACTTCCCCAATCCGGTCGGTCTGGCCGCCGGCCTGGACAAGAACGGCGACTACATCGATGCGCTGGCGTCGCTGGGATTCGGCTTCATCGAGATCGGCACCGTCACGCCGCGTCCGCAGCCCGGCAATCCGCAACCGCGCCTGTTCCGCATTCCCGAGGCCGAGGCCATCATCAACCGCATGGGTTTCAACAACCTGGGCGTTGATCATCTGGTCGAACAGGTGAAGAAAGTCAAATACGACGGCATCCTGGGCATCAATATCGGCAAGAATTTCGATACCCCGGTCGAGAACGCCGCCGATGACTACGTGCATTGCCTGGAAAAGGTTTACGCGCACGCCTCCTATGTCACCGTGAATATCTCCTCGCCGAACACGCAGGGGTTGCGCAGCCTGCAATCCGGCAATGCGCTGAGCGACCTGCTGGCGCGACTCAAGGAAACCCAGGTCCGCCTGGCGCGCGAGCAGGGGCATTATGTACCGCTGCTGGTGAAGATCGCGCCGGACTTGCAGGACGATGAAATCCTCGAGATGGCGGAGCAGTTCGTCGATTTCCGGGTTGACGGCGTGATTGCGACCAATACCACGGTCAGCCGCCCCGGCATTGAAAGCCTGCGCCTGTCGGAAGAAGCCGGCGGTCTGAGCGGAAAGCCGCTGAAGCCCTTGTCCACGTTCACGCTGGCGCGCCTCAGCGAGGCGCTGGACGGCCGGGTGCCGCTGATCGGTGTCGGCGGCATCCTGGACGGCGCCTCCGCCGCTGACAAGATTGCGGGCGGGGCGTCGCTGGTCCAGATTTACACCGGTTTCATCTATCGCGGACCGCAGCTGATTACGGACGCGGTGCGCGCCATTGGCGGCCTGCGGGAATAGCAGGCCAACCGGCCCTCTGCTACAATCCGCGCCTTCGCAGCGCATGATCGCCACCCCGGAGTAACCCGTTTTCCATGCAGCCGGCAGACATCGTCATCCTCGCCGTCATTGCCTATTCCACCTGGTGCGGTTTGCGTCGGGGGCTGGTGCGCGAAGCCTTTGCGCTGGCGGGCTGGGTGCTGGGCATACTCATGGCGATCCGGAGTCACGAGAACATTGCTCCGGCGTTGGCGCCGCTGATTGATACCCCGTCGCTGAGACTGGCGGCAGCGTTCCTGCTGGTCTGTCTGGGCGTGGTCTTTCTGGTGTGGTGCCTCGGACACGTCCTGCGGTCCCTCCTGAAGGCGTTGGCCATGGGGCCTGCCGACCGGCTGATGGGGGCCGGTTTCGGTGCGGCGCGCGGCGCGCTCATCGTCGTGGTGATTGTCGGCGTGCTGCATCCCTGGGTTAAGGATGATCCCTGGTGGCGCGAGGCGGCGCTGCCGTCCGCCATCTATCCTTATTTCCCTGTTGTCCGGCAATGGACGCAGGAAGTACGCGAGGAGGCCAAGCACCTGCCCGCGATTCATGTTCCCAAGGCCAGTCCCGATCATCATTGAGGTGAGACCATGTGCGGTATAGTCGGTATTGCCGGAAAAGCTCCTGTCAACCAGTCGCTCTACGACGCCCTGACGGTGCTGCAACACCGGGGGCAGGATGCTGCGGGCATCGTCACCTGTCAGGGAGACCGCCTGTTCCTGCGCAAGGACAACGGCATGGTGCGCGACGTGTTCCACACGCGTCACATGTTGCGGCTGGCGGGTAATTTCGGTATCGGTCATGTGCGCTACCCGACCGCGGGCTCCTCCAGCTCCGCCGAGGCGCAGCCTTTCTATGTCAATTCGCCGTACGGCATCACGCTGGCGCACAACGGCAATCTGACCAATGCGCACGAGATTGCCGATGACCTGTTCCGCACCGATCTGCGCCACATCAATACCGATTCCGACTCCGAAGTGCTGCTGAACGTGCTTGCGCACGAGTTGCAGGAGCAGGGCAAGCTGAATCCCAATGAGGATGACGTGTTCAGCGCCGTCAGCGCGGTGCATCGCCGTTGTCGCGGCGCCTACGCCGTGGTGGCGATGATTACCGGTTACGGTATTCTCGGCTTCCGCGACCCGAACGGCATCCGTCCGATCGTCTATGGCGAGCGCGATACGCCGGAAGGGAAGGAATACATCATCGCCTCCGAATCCGTGGCGGTGACCGCGCTGGGGTTCCATGTGGTCCGCGATCTGGCGCCCGGCGAAGCCGTGTTCATCAACCAGCAGGGGCAGCTCTTCACACG
>JAYRMT010000037.1:0-17528 GCA_041912575.1 Fluviicoccus sp.
GCCCTCCAGGCACTGGATCGTGATCAGCCCGGCGGCTTCATGCATTGGCGTGGACTTGCCGGCAGGCAGCACGAAGCGGAATACCTCGAAGTGCGGGGCGCGCACCAGGGTGACCGACTCGGACGCGCGCAAGGCGGCCCCGAGCGGGCGGACACTGACAATTTCACCGGAAGCCGCGTGCGTCAGGGCCATGACCTTCTCCTGTCTGGGTGGGATTCGTGGTCCGGGCGGCGGTTAAGCCGTCGCCCGGACCGGGTTCAGTGACATCCCCCGCCACCGCCACCGCCGCCGCCGCCGCACCCGCAGCCCTTGCCGCCGGGCACCGGCGCGGGTTCGGCGTTCGCCGGACGGGCCGCCAGGCCTTCAAACAGGATGTTGTTTTCCAGATGGATATGCTGGATCAGGTCGTCGCGGAAGGCGGCCAGCCCCAGGTAGAGCGCCCGCCAGGTGTTGCAGGCGTTGACCGGCGGCGTGATGTTGTTCGTCAGCCGTTCGATGGCCTCCAGCGCCCCGCCATGCTGCAGATGCTCGGCGCGCATCACCGAAATCGGGCCTTCCGGCAGGCCGCCCCGGCTGTTCGCCAGCATCGGGAACAGGATCTGCTCTTCCTTGGCCATGTGGCCCTCCAGCTCCATGTGCATTTCCGCCAGCAGACCGGCCAGTCCGACCGGGCATTCCGGCTTGCCGCCGTGCACGTATTCCACCCGTTGCGCCAGCCGAATCAGTTCCGGCAGCTGGGCGCGGTGTTTCTCATGGAAATTCGTCAGCAGATGGTCGATCAGCCGGGCGTTGCCCGCGCCGCGCCAGTCGCCGCTGGGGCTGGCGCCGGTTTGCAGTCGCTCCAGGCGGGCGGCCAGCGCGCTGGCGTCCAGACCGCGCGCGGCGGCGGCTTCGCCCAGACTGCGCCGGCCCTCGCAGCAGAAATCCAGCCGGTGTTCGCGGAACAGCGCCGTGGCGCCGGGAATGGAGGTGGCGAGGGCGCCGAGCGGTTGTTCAAGCAGGGTCATAACGGTTCTCCCGTAACGGGTTGGGGTAAAGCGGAGGGCGCGCGCACCATCAGGATGCGGTGCAGGGCGGCTTCCCGGCCCAGCAGGTCGCGCAGGGTGTAACGGTCGAGCACGGCATACAGGGCTTCCACCGCCTCCAGCAACGCCGATTTCAGCGTGCACACGGCGGCGATGCGGCATTCCGTCGCGCCGCATTCCAGGCATTCCACCAGCGGGATGTCCGCCTCGCAGCGGCGCACCACGTCCCCGACGTTGATGGTCTCGGCCGCGTGCGCCAGGCGGATGCCGCCGCCGTGCCCCCGGAAGGCCTCGATGTAGCCTTCGCGCGCCAGCCAGCCCACAACCTTCATCAGGTGGTTGTCGGAAATACCGTAGGCCTGCGCGATTTCCGCCCGGGTCGACAGCGCTCCCGGCGCTTTCAGGCCCAGATAGATCAAGGTGCGCAGGCTGTAGTCGGTAAAGGCGTTCAGTCTCACGGCGGATCAGTCTCGCGCTGGGTCATTAAGTGGTATTTGAGATGCATATTATTGGGCGGATGCCCGGAATTCAACGTTTCCAGCCTTCTGAAACCCCGACCTGACCGTTGGAACAGGGGCGGCCCCGCCGGACGGCTAAGGCCCACAAAATTTATGGATGATTGGCCCCAAAAGATAAATCCTTGACACGAAATCACCTACAAAGCATGAGGTTACTGCCTCTAGGATTACATCGAGCAGTGTTACATTGGTTGTGTGCGCTGCAGCCGATCCACCCTGTTTGAGGAATTCGCCATGTCAGAGCCACGCCATTACGTCGATGTCGCCATCATCGGAGCCGGATTCGCCGGTCTGGGCACGGGGATCGAACTGAAGAACGCCGGAATCCTGAATTTCGTGATTTTCGAGGGGGAGGAGGGCGTCGGCGGCTCCTGGCGCACCAACACCTATCCGGGTTGCGCCTGCGACGTGCCCTCGCACCTGTACAGCTATTCCTTCGCGCCCAACCCCCACTGGCCGGAAGCCTTTTCCCGCCAGGAAGACATCCGCCAGTACATCGAGAACTGCGCCGACGCCTACGGCATGAAGCCCTACATCCGCTTCTCCACCCGCGTCACCGACGCCTCCTTTGACGAGCAGTCCGGCCGCTGGGTGATCACCACCGACGACGGGGAAATCACCGAAGCGCGCGTGCTGGTGCCCGCCACCGGCGCGCTCAGCCACCCGAAGTATCCCGAGATCAAGGGCATGGACACCTTCAAGGGCAAGGCGCTGCACGCCGCGCGCTGGGACGCGTCGGTGGACCTGCGCGGCAAGCGGGTGGGGGTGATCGGCTCCGGCGCCTCGGCGATCCAGGTGGTGCCGAACGTCGCGCCCGAGGTGGCGGACCTGAAAGTGTTCCAGCGCACGCCGTCCTGGGTGATGCCGAAGTTCAACCGCACCTTTACCGACAAGGACCACCAGTCCTGGGCCAAGCATCCGTGGAAGCAGAAGGCGCATCGTCTGGGGCTGTACTGGACCATGGAGTCGGCACTGCCCGCGATCCTGTGGTATCCGCAGTTGCTGAAGGTGGGCGAGCTGATGCACAAGCGCGCGCTGAACAAGCACATTACGGACCCCGTTCTGCGTCGAAAGCTGACCCCAACCTACAAGGTGGGCTGCAAGCGCACGCTGGTGTCGGATGACTGGTTCCCGGCCTTTGCACGACCGAATGTGCATCTGGTCACCGAGGGCATCCAGGAGATCACCGAAGCCGGTGTGCGAACGGCGGACGGGGTGGAGCACCCGCTCGATGTGATCATCTACTGCACCGGCTACGAGATCGGGGCGCCGGCCTATCCCTTTGCGATCAAGGGCATCGGCGGGGTGGCGCTGAGCGAGTACTGGGGCGGGCAGGCCAAGGCCTATTACGGCATGAACGTGAGCCGTTTCCCGAACATGCTGCTGACGATGGGGCCGAATTCGGGGCCGGGGCATACGTCGGTGCTGATTTACCAGGAGGCGCAGTACAAGTACATCGCCCGGTACACCAGGACCTTGCTGAAGCAGAAGTTGCGGTATCTGGACGTGAAGGAGGATGTGATGCAGGCGCAGTTCCAGGCCTTCCAGGACCGGATGCGCAACAGTTCGTGGCTGTCGGGGTGCCAGAGTTGGTACCTGAATGCGGACGGGACGAATTCGACGATGTGGCCGGGGTTCAGCTTCGAGTATGTGTTGCGGACGCGGAAGATGGATATGGGGGCGTATCACGCGGTGGCGTGATGGTCATCGGCTTCTACGCCCTCCTACGCAGTAGGGGGGCTGCCCGCAGGGCTGGGGGGTAACGGCGGTCCGTTGAGCATGGCGGTTTTTGCGGAGGGAGTGTTCCGTCGGCGTTCCGCAACCCCCCTGTCACTGCGTGACATCCCCCCTACTGCGTAGTAGGGAAAGATTCATCATCGGGTTGAAAGGGAGGGGTCGTAAAACTGCTGCAAGCGCGTCATGACAGCCTCAGTTTCCCGCATCACTTCCTGATTGGTGAAACGAAGCACCGTCAATCCCAGGCTTTGCAGAAACAACGTCCGCTCTGCATCGTAGGCTTTCGCCGCTTCATCGGCATGCGAATCGCCATCAACTTCAATCACCAGTCGGAGTTCCGGGCAGTAGAAGTCCGCAATAAATCGTCCGAACGGACGCTGCCGACGGAATTTATAAGGCATCCGCCGCAAACAGCGATACCAGAGGTGACGCTCGCCTGTGGTCATGTCGGCGCGCATGGCGCGTGCGCGGGAGATCAACATTGAATTGTAGGTTCTCATGAAAATCCTTTTTCAAACAGTATGCTTCTACGCCCTCCTGCGGAGTAGGGGGGCTGCCCGCAGGGCTGGGGGGTAACGGCGGTCCGTTGAGCACAGTGCCATTTGCGAAGGTGATGTTCAGTCCACTCTCCGCAACCCCCCTGTCACTCCGTGACATCCCCCCTGTTCCACAGGAGGGAAAGATTCATGATTGGGGCGAGGTGGGCTGTTTGGCCGCCTCAATCCGATAATACGCATGCACATGCACCACCCCGTGAATCTCCTTCGCCTCCTCATGCGAAAAGACCCCACCGATCTTCTCCATCGCCTTCCGTGACCGCAGGTTACTGCTACCCACATGAAACCAGACCGTCCCGGCCCAACGGAACGCATGATCCAGCATCAACCGCTTCAACTCCCGGTTGGTCGCGCCGCCCCAATGGCTCCGGCTGAGGAAGGTAAAGCCGATCGCCACCTCCCGCTTTTCGGGATTCCACTCATAAAACCGCGAAGAACCGACAACTTTGCCGGACGCCTTGTCGATCACCACGAGCGCCCCCCTCAGACTCGATCGCGCTGACCCAGAAGCCGCTTTCAAACACATCCCGCTGATAACGCAGGGGAAAAGGATGCTGTTCCCAGATCAAAGGATCGGCCGCCGCCGCATAAACCGCCTCGAAGTCTTCGGGCGTCAGCGGGCGCAGGGTGATAGTTTCACCGCGCAGCGTCGGGGTAAAGTCGAAAACGGCGGGGTCGTGCATGACCGGAGTCTTCCTGAGGGAGGCGGCTTGGCAGGATGCAATGAAAATGCCCCGGATGCCAACCCCTGCAAGGGAATACGCGATACGAACGCAAACCCCCGTGCGACCCGTACCTGCCAGGCGTATGCTTGGATCACGCCGAGCGCGCCGCCTGTGCGCCAATCCACCGGAGCGAAACCCATGTCCCGTAAAGTCCCCGAAATCCGCTGGTTGCCGGAGCCGGAAGATCACGATTATCCGGCGGCGGCATCCTACCTCGCGCTGATTTATGACGACGTGACCGTCGGGCAGAAAATTGACGCCCTGCGCCGCGCAAGCGTATCCGTGTTCAAGGCGAAGGACATCTTCCGGGCGTCATCGCTGTCCCTGCTCGGCGTCAGCAATTCGCATGTCGCCAAGGACCAACACAAAATCGAGGCGGGACGGGCGCTGTCCCCCCTGCTGCTGGTGCGCGACCGCACCAACGGCAAGGTGGTGATCGCGGACGGCTATCACCGCATGTGCGCGATTTATTCCTTTGACGAGGACGCGCTGATCCATTGCAAGATCGTGTAGCGGCGGGCCGGGCGCAATGGCCGTTCACCCCCGCCGCGCCGCTTCAATTACAGCCACATCAATCTTCCCCATCGTCATCATCGCCTCGAACACCCGCTTCGCGGCGGCCGGGTCCGGCCCGGTGATCGCCGCTGTCAGCGCCACCGGCGTGATCTGCCAGGAGATGCCCCACTTGTCCCTGCACCAGCCGCAGGCGCTTTCCTCGCCGCCGTTGCCGACAATCGCGTTCCAGTAACGGTCCGTTTCCGCCTGATCGGCCGTCGCCACCTGGAAGGAAAACGCCCAGTTGTGCTGGACCCCCGGCCCGCCGTTCAAGCCGAGGCAGGGGATGCCCATCACGGTGAATTCGACCGTCAGCACGTCGCCTTGCTTGCCGGAAGGAAAGTCCGACGGTGCGCGATGCACGGCGGTGACGGAGGAGTCGGGGAAGGTTTCGGCGTAAAAGCGCGCCGCTTCTTCGGCGTCGCGGTCGTACCAGAGGCAGACGGTGTTTTTGGCAGGGGTGGGCATGGTCCGGGTCCTTGGGCGGCAGGTGACAGTGACTTGAGAGTAGACGAATGGATGACCTTAGGGCGAATTTGTCCACGGATCACCGCGAAGGGGCGCACTGCGTGCGCCCTCGTTGCCGGGCATGCCTTCGTCCCGCGTATGCGCGTCGTGTCTGTCGAAGAAGGGCGCACGCAGTGCGCCCCTACGGCATCTCCCGAAACGACATTCTTCCTTAAACCACCCGGCAGCCGCTATCCTCCCACCATCCCCGCACCCGCCGGACCCCTCCCATGAAAACCCTGCTCGCCCTCCGCCACGTCGCCTTTGAAGACCTCGGCGCGTTCGCCTCCGCGCTGGAAGCCCGTGGCTACGCCATCGAATACCTGGAGCCCGGCGTGCAGCCGCTGTCCGCCCGCGACCCGCTGGCCCCGGACCTGCTGGTCATCCTCGGCGGACCGATCAGCGTGTATGAGAACGAGCTGTATCCCTTCCTCAACGGCGAGATCGACTTCATCCGCGACCGCCTGCAGGCGGGCAAGCCCACGCTCGGCATCTGCCTGGGCGCGCAACTGATCGCCTGCGCGCTGGGCGCGCGCGTCTACCCCGGCCCGGCGGTGGAAATCGGCTGGACGCCGCTAACGCTGACCGGGGCGGGCGCGCAATCCCCGGCCCGTCATCTCGACGCCGCGCTCACCGACATGCTGCACTGGCACGGCGACACCTTCGACCTGCCGCCCGGCGCGGAGCTGCTGGCGTCCACGCCCGCGTGCCGTCACCAGATCTACCGACGCGGAGCGGAATGTCTGGCCTTCCAGTGCCATCCGGAGGCGGACGGCGACCGCATCGAGTCCTGGCTGGTCGGCCATGCCTGCGAACTCGGCAAGCACCGGATCGACATTCCCGCCTTGCGCGAACAGTCGCGCGCCCGCGCCGCCGCGTTGCGCCGTCAGGGCCGCCTGTGCCTGGAGGCGTGGCTGGACGGGCTGCCCGCCTGAGCCGCTTGTTCCCCGTCCGGGCGCGAGGCAGAATCGAACCCGGACGCCCCCTGCACACCACAAGAACCGGGGCGCGCTTTCTTTCCTGACGCGAGACTCCCGCCGTGGCCCCCTGGATCGTCGCCGTACTCGCCTTGCTCTATGTCGCCGGTCTGTTCGGCATCGCCCGGCTGGCGGAACGCCCGGCGGCGGAGCGTCTGCTGCAACGCGCCGGCGGCCTGGTCTACAGCCTCACCCTCGCGGTCTATTGCACCACCTGGACCTATTACGGCGCGGTCGGCACGGCGGTGTCGGCAGGGTGGCAATACCTGCCGATCTACCTCGGCCCGATCCTGCTGTTCCTGTTCGCGCAACCGTTGCTCGGCCGCATCGCGCGCCTGACACGGCAACAGAATTCCGCCTCGCTGGCCGACTTCCTCAGCGCCCGCTACGGCAAGCGGCAGGGCGTGGGGGTGATGGTGACGCTGGTCTGCCTGGTGGTGGTGGTGCCGTACATCGCGCTGCAACTCAAGGCGGTGGCGGAGTCCTACCGCGTGCTGCTGGGCGACCGCGCCGATCCCGGCGTGTGGTGGCAGAACACCGCGCTGATGAGCGCGCTGGCGATGACGGTGTTCGCCATCCTGTTCGCGACCCGCCCGCAGCACCTTACCGGCCGCAACCGGGGCATCATGGCGGCCATCGCCTTCGAGTCGCTGGTGAAGGTGGTGGCGCTGCTGACGCTGGCGGTCGGCGCGCTGCTGCTGATCGACCGCCCGGGCCGCGTGCTGGCGGATTTCAGCGCCCATGCCGCCGCACAGCCTTTCGACTTGCTGTCCTTCCTGACCCGCACCGGCCTGGCGATGGCGGCGGTGTTCCTGCTGCCGCGCCAGTTCCACGTCGCTTTTGTCGAGTACACCGATCCCGCGCACCTGCGCCGCGCCCGCGTCTGGTTCGGCGCGTACCTGTTGCTGGTCGCGCTGGTGGTGATCCCGATCGCGGTCGCCGGGGTGCAGACCTATCCGCAACTGACCGGGCAGGCGGACCGTTTCGTGCTGCTGCTGCCGTCGGGGCAGGGCTGGCACGGGCTGAGCGCACTCGTGTTCATCGGCGGGTTTTCCGCCGCGACCTCGATGATCATTGTCGCCACGTTGGCGCTCAGCGCGATGATCAGCGGCAGCGTGGTGATGCCCGCGCTGCTCGACCGTTTCCGCGAAACCGGCGGCAACCGCGATTTCGGCCCGGTGATCCTGCGCGTACGCCGCCTGATGATCGTCACCGTGATGGCGCTGTCCTACGCGTGGTACGCCGGGTTCGCGCGCGACCACGACCTTGCCGAGACCGGCCTGCTGGCCTTCGCGCTGATCATCCAGCTGCTGCCGGCGGTGCTGGGCGGCCTGTACTGGCGGCGCGGCCACGCCTACGGGGTCTACGCCGGGATCGCGGTGGGCGTGCTGTTGTGGTTCTGGCTGCTGATGCTGCCGACCTGGGCGCGCGCCTGGTACGCGACGCTGCCGGTCACGTTGCCGCGCCCGTCGGGCGTGGACGGACTGACCTGGGGTGTGCTGTGGTCGCTCGGGTTGAATGCGCTGGCCTATGCCGGGGTGTCCGCGCTGTCGCGCGCCGACCTTAAGGACCGCTTGCAGGCCTCCGCCTTCGTGCGCCCGCCGCGCGACGCTGACCACCCCGCCGAACCGCCGAAGCCCGCCCGGCGCGCGCGCCTCACCACCGACGACCTGCTGACCCTGCTCGAACGCTTTGTCGGCCCGGCGCGCGCCCGCGAAACGCTGCATCCCTTCCGGCCCGGCGACGGCGCGGCGCCGTCCACCGCGCTGATCCGGCAAGTGGAGCGCGAGCTGGCCGGGGTGATCGGCGCGTCGGGCGCGGCGGCGATGGTGGAAGCGGCGCTGGACGGCCGCCAGCTGGAATTCGAGGACGTGGTGTCCTTGCTCGACGACACCCGCGAGGTGATCCGTTTTTCCCGCGACATCCTCAACGCCACGCTGGAGCATCTGGGGCAGGGTGTCAGCGTGGTCGACAAGGACCTGCGGCTGGTAGCCTGGAACCAGGCCTACCTCGACCTGTTCCATTACCCGCCGGGGCTGGTGAAGGTCGGGCGGCCCATTGCCGAGATCGTGCGCTGCAACGCCGAGCGCGGGCTGTGCGGGCCGGGCGAGATTGCCGAACACGTCGAGAAGCGCCTGCGTCACTTGCAGCGCGGCAACCCCCATGTCTTCCGCCGCGTGCGGCCGGACGGCTCGGTGATCGAGATGCGCGGCAATCCGATTCCGGGCGGGGGTTTCGTCACCCGTTTCACCGACATCACCGACCAGGTGCGCGCCATGGCAGCGCTGGCGGAAGCCAAGGAACACCTGGAGCAGCGCGTCGAGGAGCGCACGCGGGAAATCACCGAGATCAACGACGAGCTGCGCGCCGAGGTGGACCTGCGTCGCGTCACCGAGCAGCAGTTGTTGCAGGCCAAGGGCGAGGCCGAGGCCGCCAACGCCGCCAAGAACCGTTTCCTGGCGCTGGCCAGCCACGACATCCTGCAACCCCTCAACGCGGCGCGGCTGTTCGCGGCGGCGCTGGAGCAGAGCGATCCCGCGCGCCGTCCGGCGGTGCTGGGCCAGCTGGACAATTCGCTGAAAGCCACCGAGGAACTGATCTCGACACTGCTGGAAATCGCCCGTCTGGACGACGGCAAGAGCGAGCCCGGCAACCGGCCGGTGCCCCTGCAACCCTTGCTGCGCCAGCTGGCGGATGAATACGCGCTGCTGGCGGAACAGCGCGGCCTGCGCCTGCGCGTGCGCGCCGCGCCGTGGACGGTGAGCAGCAATCCCACTTACCTGCGGCGCATCCTGCAGAACCTGCTGTCCAACGCCATCAAGTACACCGACCATGGCCGGGTGCTGCTGGGCTGCCGCAAGCGCGGGCAGACCGTGGTGCTGGAGGTGTGGGACACCGGCCCGGGCATTCCGCCGGGCGATCTGGAGCGCATCTTCGAGGACTTCTACCGGGTGGAGTCGTCGGCGCGCGGACGGCAGGGCGTGGGTCTGGGACTGGGCGTGGTGCAGCGCATGGCGAACAGTCTGGGGCACCGGCTGTCGGTGGTGTCCGTGCCCGGCAAGGGGTCGGTGTTCCGGCTGGAAGCGCCGTGGCTGGGGGTGACGGAAGCGCCCGCGCCGTCTGCGGTTCCGATGGCGGCGAGCGGTTTGCTGGCGGGCTTGTCGGTGCTGTGCGTGGACGATGACGCGCCGAATCTGGAGGCCTTGCGCACCCTGCTCACCCAGTGGGGCGTGTGGAGTGCCTGCCGGACGGAGCCTCTGCACTGGATTGGGCAGAGCGCGAGGCGGCGCCGGATCTGCTGGTGCTGGATTACCAGCTGGGCGGCGGGATGGACGGGCTGGGACTGGCGCGCGGCTTGCGCGAGCGTTGGCCGGGGGCGGCGGTGTTGCTGGTGTCGGCCGCGCCGGACCCGGATTTGCCGTTGCGGGCCAAGGCGGAGGGCGTGATGTTCCTGGCGAAGCCGGTGCGGGCAGGGGCGTTGAAGGCGGTGTTGAATTCGGTGCGGGTGGGGAAGGGGTGAGGTGTTTTCCAGCCGATTCCTCTAGAATCGCGCCTCCGATGATTACTTGCGCCCGTCCCCCATGAAACGGATTTTCACCATCACTGCGGCCTGCATGACCGCCGCCCTGACCGCATGCAACTCCGGCACCTCCGCCGATTCCGGCGTCAGTCCCGGCAGCCCGCCGCCGCCTACCCCGCGCACCTACACCTCGCCGCTCACCGTCAGTTACACCTTTGACGACTCCGTCAGCGCCGCCATCCCCGACCAGTCCGGCAACGGCGTGGAACTCCGCGTTAACGGCTGCACGCTGGAGGCGGGCAAGGTCGGCAAGGCCATCCGCTGCCTGGAGCACGGCAACGTGCGCACCGCGCTCTCCTGCCGCGACCGCAGCGTGGCCGACCAGCTCGCCGCCAAGGGCGCGATGACGGTGCAGTTCTGGTTCAAATATCCGTCGGGCGGCTGGAATTCGTACCCCGTGCTGAGCCATGACGGCAGCTTCCGGATTTACCTGGAGAACCAGCGCCTGCATTTTTCCCCGACCGCGCCCGCCGACATGGTCCTGCCGCAGGATCTGGCGCCCGACACCTGGTACAACGTGGCCATCAGTTACGACACCCGGGAGGCGCGTTTCTACCTGAACGGCGCGCTGATCGACACGCAGTCGGTCATCTCGCCGATCAGCCACGAGGCGCGCGGATTCTGCGCCCTGAATGTGGGGTCGACGGACAGTTCGGTCTACGAAGCGTCTTTCGACAACCTGCGCATCCATGACGCCGTGCTCAGTGATGCCGAGATCCTGGCGCGCTACAACACGGATATCGGTCTCTGACGCACCCGGTCGTCCCGCTCAGTCCGTCTCCAGCGTCCTCACCACCGAGTCTTTTATCCGTACCGCCACGCAGCGGTTGTCCTGCGGATGCCGGCGATAGCGACGGCATTCGTAGGCGACTCCCGGACATGCCTTGAGGATCTCATCGGACAGGAATTTGAATGGCTTCCCTTCCGGCATGTCGCTGATCCGCTGCGCCAGATCCTTGCAGTGCGGGGTGCTCCCGCCCACCTGATCGGTCAGCGGCACTTCCTTCGGCTTCCCCGGGCCTGAATTCGCGGTGTCGGATTGCAGAGGGCCCGACGCGCCCATTCCGGACTGCGCCTTCTGGTAGCGTTCCATCATCCGCGCGTGCTCATCCGCCCCGGACTGGTAGGCGGAAGGCTTGTCGGTCGCGCCGGAGGACGATGCGGCCTGGCCGTCCGGAGGCGGCGCGTACCCGAAGTGGAAGTTGCCGTCGGCATCCTTCCAGGAGTAGATCTTTTCCGCATGGGATGAGGATGCGGCAAGCAGGATGACAAAGACGAAAGGCGCGTACACGCGCATGGGGGCTCTCCTTGAGTCGTTATGGTCTTTGAGGCATTCAAGTGTCCCGGGGCGCGAAGTGTCAAGCCGACGGCCCGAGAAGGCCATTCCGGCCGGATGCCGCCCCGGCTCGCCTTGACCTGCGACAATCCGCCGCACCCTTTTTTGTAAGCGTCTCTTGAATACCCCTTGGGGTATGTTCTATGGTGAATCACCGTCTGATTTTCGTGTCGCCGCCCACATCCCTTCGGATGTGTAACCGCCGCGTCACGCACCCCGCGAGGAGGCCATGACTCCGCACTCCGACCGCCGGCTCGTCCGCCATCTCGGCGCGCTGGTCGCGCTCAAGCTCGCCGCGCTGACCCTGCTCTGGTGGCTCTTCTTCCGCCACCCGCCCGTCGCGCCCGACGCCGCCGCCATGGCTTCCCACCTGACCGCTTCTTCCGCATTCCCCACCCTTCAGGAGGCATCCAGACCATGATTTCCGAAAGCCTGGTCGATCTCTCGCGATTGCAGTTCGCCGTCACGGCGATGTACCACTTCCTCTTCGTGCCGCTCACGCTGGGCATGGTCTGGCTGCTGGTCATCATGGAAAGCGTCTACGTCATGACCGGCAAGGTCATCTGGAAGGACATGACGCGTTTCTGGGGCAAGCTGTTCGGCATCAACTTCGCCCTCGGCGTCACCACCGGCATCACCATGGAATTCCAGTTCGGCACCAACTGGGCCTACTACTCGCACTACGTGGGCGACATCTTCGGCGCGCCGCTGGCCATCGAGGGCCTGATGGCCTTCTTCCTTGAATCCACCTTCATCGGCCTGTTTTTCTTCGGCTGGGACCGGCTGAGCCGCACGCAGCACCTGCTGGTGACGCTGCTGATGGCCATCGGCACCAACCTCAGCGCCCTGTGGATCCTCATCGCCAACGGCTGGATGCAGCATCCGGTCGGTTCGGAGTTCAGCTACCAGACCATGCGCATGGAGATGACCGATTTCTGGGCGGTGATCTTCAATCCGGACGCGCAGGCCAAGTTCGTGCACACCGTCTCGGCGGGCTATGTCACCGGTGCGATGTTTGTGCTGTCGATTTCCGCCTGGTACCTGCTGAAAGGTCGCAACGTGGAATTCGCCAAGCGCAGCTACCGTGTGGCGGCGGCTTTCGGGCTGGCCTCGGCGCTGAGCGTGATCGTGCTGGGCGACGAGTCCGGCTACACCGTCGGCGAGGCGCAGCAGACCAAGATGGCCGCCATCGAGGCGATGTGGGAAACCGAACCCGCCCCGGCCGGTTTCAACCTGGTGGCCTGGCCGAACGAAGCGGCGCAGGCCAATGACTGGGAAGTGAAGATTCCCTGGGTGATGGGCCTGATCGGCACTCGCTCGATCAGCAAGCAGATTCCCGGCATCCATGACATCAAGGCGGTCAACCGCGTCCGCATCGAGAACGGCATCCACGCGGTGGTCGCGCTGGAAGCCCTGCGCAAGAACCGGCAGGACGAACAGGCGAAGGCGGAATTCGAGCGCACCAAGGCCGATCTGGGCTTCGGCCTGCTGCTCAAGAAATACGTCGCGGACGTGCGTCAGGCGACACCGGAGATGATTCAAAAGGCCGTGGACAGCACCGTGCCGCGCGTCACCCCGATGTTCTGGAGCTTCCGCCTGATGGTGGGCATGGGCTTCCTGATGCTGCTGCTGTTCGCGCTGAGCTTCTGGTCGACCCTCAAGGGCCGCATCGGGTCGCAGCCCTGGCTGCTGAAGGGCGCGGTGCTGATGCTGCCGGTGCCCTGGCTGGCCTGCGAGCTGGGCTGGTTCGTGGCGGAGTACGGTCGCCAGCCGTGGACCATCTACGGCGTGCTGCCGACCCACATGAGCGTGTCGACGCTGACGGTGGAAAGCCTCTACGGCTCCATCGCCGGGTTCGTCGGGTTCTACACCGTGCTGCTGATCGTCGAGCTGTACCTGATGGTCCGCTTCGCCAAACAGGGTCCGGGCAGCCTCGGCACCGGCCGCTACGACAACGACGTTCACGCCTGAGGAGACCGCCATGCTCGATTATGAAACCCTCAAAGTCATCTGGTGGATACTGGTCGGCGTGCTGCTGGTCGGTTTCGCCATCATGGACGGCCACGACATGGGCGTCGGGACGCTGCTGCCCTTCGTGGGCAAGAACGACCTGGAGCGCCGGGTGGTGATCAACACCGTCGGCCCGCACTGGGACGGCAACCAGGTCTGGTTCATCACCGCCGGCGGCGCGATTTTCGCCGCTTGGCCGCTGGTCTACGCCACCGCCTTCAGCGGCTTTTACTGGGCGATGCTGGCCGTGCTGTGGGCGCTGTTCTTCCGTCCGGTCGGCTTCGATTACCGCAGCAAGGTCCACAACGCTACCTGGCGCTCGGTCTGGGACTGGGGGCTGTTCGTCGGCGGGTTCGTGCCGCCGGTGATCTTCGGCGTCGCCTTCGGCAACCTGTTGCAGGGCGTGCCGTTCTACTTCGACGACAACCTGATGTCGCACTACACCGGCAGTTTCCGGGCCTTGCTGAATCCCTTCGCGCTGCTGGCGGGACTGGTGTCCAGCGCCATGATCACCATGCAGGGCGGGGCCTACCTGGCGCACCGCACCGAAGGCGCGATCCAGGACCGCGCCGTCAAGGCGACCGTGCTGGCGGCGCTGGCGATGATCGGGCTGTTCATCGGTGCGGGCGTGTGGCTGAAGTTCGGCGGCATCCAGGGCTTCCGCATCACCTCGGTGGTGGAGCCGGGCGCAATGCCCGATCCGCTGACCAAGACGGTGACGCGCAGCGCCGACGCCTGGTGGGCGAACTACGCGGCGATGCCGGTGCTGTGGCTGTTGCCGGCGATGGGGATTGCCGGGGCCGCGCTGACCGCCTTGCTGGTGAAGGCGCGGCGCACGCTGACCGCCTTCATCACGTCCTCGCTGGCGGTGACGGGCGTGATCGGCACGGCGGGCGGGGCGATGTTCCCCTTCGTCATGCCGTCCTCGACCGTGCCGAACGCCTCGCTGACGGTGTGGGACAGCGTGTCCAGCCATCTGACCCTGGGGTTGATGCTCGGGGCGGTGGTGATCTTCATGCCGATCATCGTCCTGTATACCGGCTGGGCCTACCGCGTCATGCGCGGCAAGGTCACGGTGGAACAGATCCGCGCCAACGAACACAGCGCCTATTGAGCGGAGGAGAACTAAATGTGGTATTTCACCTGGATGCTGGGCGTGGGCTTCGCCGTGCTGCTGGCGATCCTGAACGCGATGTGGGGCGAGAACGAGGCCAACCGCATCGCCAGCCACGCCCCTGATGAAGACGGACGCGCGCCGTGAGTGAAGCGCCGGTCCGGGAGCCCGGGGACGCGCCGCGCGTGCACGGGCCCAGCCTGGCGGCGGCCTTGCTGGTCATGGTCGGCGGGACGGTGTATCCGCCGCTGCTGACCAATGCCCAGGGCCGGGCCGACCATGCCTTGATGATGCTGGTCTTCTGGGCGATGAGCGCGGGCTTTGTCCGGGGCGTGGGCTTCGTGCCGGAGGCGCGGGGCTGGCGATGGATGTTTTCCGGTCGGGCCTGCGCGCTTGCGCTGGGGCTGGCGGCGGGGTGGAAGATCTTGGCCTGAGGCCCGCAGCCGGTTTTACACACCCAGTTGCTGTCGCACAAACGGCTCCAGCGCGGTCAGGCCGCTCATCCGGCCTTGCTGCAAGGCCTCGGCGGCAGGAACACCGTCCATGAGAAAGGCCTTCAGCGCCACCAGTGCGCCGACGCGGTTGCCGCTGCCGCAATGCAGCAGCACGGGATGGTCCGGCCCGGCGGCATGCAGGGCATCCGCCAGCCGTTCGGCGTTCGCGCGGGTCAGGTCGTGCGGTCCGGCCACCGGGATATTGAGGAAGGTCATCCCCAGTTCTCGCACCAGTCCGGGTTCGTCATAGTCCGCCGACTCGCCGGGCGGGCACAGGCTGATCACCGTGCGCACGCCGCGCTCGGCGGCCTGCCGCAGGTGGTGCGGTTGCGGGCGTCCGCCGCTACAGACGCCCGGCACGGCGGTGCAGGCGTTGGGGATGTCGATCCAGAGCGGGGCATCGGCAGTCGTGGTCATGGGAAACTCCTCGGGGTCCGAAACAGGCATTGAGGCTAATATACCCATAGGGGTATAGGTATGCAATGGGGCTTCCGGTTGCAGACCGGTGGGAATCATCAGCATAGGGGGACGCATATGAAGGACGGTTTGCGGTGCGCGTTGCTGGGCGCGGGGCTGTTGCTGGGGCTGGCCGGTTGCACCACGTTGCCCGGCGCGGTCACGGGGGCGGTGAATGACCGCCGGACCGAGTACGTCCTGACCCGTCACGAAGGCACCACTCCGGTGGTGTTCGAGAACGGCCTGGGCGCGACGCTGCATTACTGGGCGAAAGTCTATCCGGTCATTGCGAAGCAGCAGACGGCCTACGCCTACAACCGCCCGGGCTACGGCCGTAGCGCGCCGCCGGACACCCCGCGCGACGGCGCGCATGTCACGGCGGAACTGCATGCCGCGCTGCGCGCGCAAGGCCTGACGCCGCCCTATGTGCTGGTGGGGCACTCGCTGGGCGGGCTGTACCTGCAGGATTACGCCCGCCGTTATCCGGACGAGGTGCGCGCGCTGGTGCTGGTCGACAGCACGCACCCACGGCAGATGCAGGGCGAGGGCTCCCCTGACCATTGGCCGTGGTGGGTCCGTGCGCTGTTCAGGGGGCTGATGTCCGCGACCGCGAAGGAGGAACTGGCCGCGGTAAACCGCACCGGGGACGACGTGCTGGCGTTGCCGCCGCTGACCGGCAAGACGGTCATCGTACTTAGCGCGACAAAGCCGTTGGCCGATACTTCCGCGCTGGGGCTGGACGCGAACGCCAAGCGCCGGGACATCGCGCGGCTGTATCCCGGGTCGCGGCAGATCTGGGTGGACAGCGGTCACGGCATTCCGCTGGAGAAGCCGGAGGCGGTGATTGACGCGGTACGCGCGGCGCTGGACGGTGCCGTCGCGCCGTCGCCCTGAGAAACGGCGGGGTCAGGAAGGCTGATCCTTCACCTTGCAGGTGTTGATCCCCAGCAGGCTGTAAGGCGGACACCACCCGGTCAGGCCGGTGGCGACGGGGACGAGTCCCAGCCATGCCCAAGGTGTTTGCGGACCGACGAAGACCAGACTGAGGATGCCAAGTCCGGCGACGACGCGGATGACGCGTTCCGGATTGCCGACGTTGCGGGGAATCATGACGATGCTCCTGAAACAGGTGAATCTAGCGTAGATCAGGCAACGGGAGCCTGCCAGCAGGGGGGACATATTCCCTGTCCGGTCGCGCGTCAGGTCCCGCCGGCTTCGACCGCCGCGCGAACCGCGCAGCCTTCCGCATGATCATTCACCAGCCCCATGGCCTGCATGAAGGCATAGACCGTCGTCGGTCCCACGAATTTCCACCCCCGTTGCTTCAGCGTCTTCGACAACGCCTCCGACTCCGGACAGGTCGACCGCGTCTGCGGCGTGACGCCGGCCGTCGCGGGCGTGAACCGACGCACGAACGCGGACAGCGAGCCTTCGGTTGCCACCAGCTCCGCCATGCGTTGCGCGTTGTTGATCACCGCTTCGATCTTGCCGCGATGGCGCACGATCCCGGCATCCTGCAGCAGCCGTTGCACATCCGCATCGGTGTAGGCGGCGATCTTGCGGTAATCGAAACCGTCGAACGCAGCCCGGAAATTCTCCCGTTTGGCCAGGATCGTCCGCCAGCTCAGGCCGGACTGGAAGCCTTCCAGGCAGAGCTTTTCGAAAAGGCGCCGATCATCCGTGACCGGGAAACCCCACTCGGTGTCGTGATAGGCGAGGTACTCGGGCGTGCTCAGGCACCACGCGCAGCGGGGACGGCCGTCGGGGCCGGGCAGGACAGCAGGCATCGGGATTCCCTCCGCAGCGTTTCAGGACGAATGACGACTTCCGTTTGGTCACGGCAGGCCCGGGCACCTGCATCAAGTCCGCCGTCTGGTATGATCCGGAGGAGTTGAAGATGAAGATGAAGATATTGTCGAGTCTTCAAAACGTTCGGA
>JAYRMT010000038.1:0-17484 GCA_041912575.1 Fluviicoccus sp.
CGACCGCCACGGCGGCGGGCAACACCACGACCGGCACCTCGGTGACGGTGTACGCCGGGGAGTCGGGCAGCATCTCGGAAGCGTTCGGGGTGGGTTCCGCCGCGAACTACACGGCATCGCTGAGCTGCACGGGGAATACCCAGGCGCTGGCTGGTTCGACACTGACCGTTGATCCGTCGGACACGGCGATCACCTGTACCGAGACCAATACGCGCAAGTTCGCGACGCTGACACTGAAGAAGACCTGGGCTGCGAACAGCAAGGCGGGTGACACCACGACGGTGACCAGCAGCGGCTTCACCAATAACGCGAGTTCCGGTCTGTCGACGGCGACCGCCGCCGGTAACACGACGACCGGCACGTCGGTGACGGTGTACGCGGGGGAATCGGGCTCGATCACGGAAGCGTTCGGGGTCGGCTCGGCGGCGAACTACACGGCATCGCTGAGCTGTACGGGGAATACCCAGGCGCTGGCCGGTTCGACGCTGACCGTCGATCCGGCGGACACGGCGATTACCTGTACCGAGACGAACACGCGCAAGTTCGCGACGCTGACGCTGAAGAAGACCTGGGCCGCGAACAGCAAGGCGGGTGACACCACGACGGTAACGTCGTCGGGCTTCACCAACAACGCAAGCTCTGGCCTGTCGACGGCGACGGCGGCGGGCAACACGACGACCGGTACGTCGGTGACGGTGTACGCGGGGGAATCGGGCTCGATCACGGAAGCCTTCGGGGTGGGTTCCGCCGCGAACTACACGGCATCGCTGAGCTGCACGGGGAATACCCAGGCGCTGTCAGGTTCGACGCTGACCGTTGATCCGGCGGACACGGCGATTACCTGTACCGAGACGAATACGCGCAAGTTCGCGACGCTGACGTTGAAGAAGACGTGGTCCGCGAACAGCAAGGCCGGTGACACCACGACGGTGACGTCGTCGGGCTTCACCAACAACGCAAGCTCCGGCCTGTCGACGGCGACGGCGGCGGGCAACACGACGACCGGTACGTCGGTGACGGTGTACGCGGGCGAGTCGGGCAGCATCTCGGAAGCGTTCGGGGTGGGTTCGGCGGCGAACTACACGGCATCGCTGAGCTGCACGGGGAATACCCAGGCGCTGTCGGGTTCGACGCTGACCGTTGATCCGTCGGATACGGCGATCACCTGTACCGAGACGAACACGCGCAAGTTCGCGACGCTGACGCTGAAGAAGACGTGGTCCGCCAACAGCAAGGCGGGTGACACCACGACGGTGACGTCGTCGGGCTTCACCAACAACGCAAGCTCCGGGCTGTCGACCGCCACGGCGGCAGGCAACACGACGACCGGTACGTCGGTGACGGTGTACGCGGGCGAGTCGGGCTCGATCTCGGAAGCGTTTGGCGTAGGTTCCGCCGCTAACTACACGGCATCGCTGAGCTGTACGGGGAATGCGACGGCGTTGTCGGGGAACACCCTGACGGTGAACGCGTCGGACACGGCGATCACTTGTACCGAGACCAATACGCGCAAATCGGCAACACTGATCCTGCGCAAGACTTGGGTCGACGGCAAGGTCAACGATGCAGTGACAGTCACCGCAACCGGCCTGACCGGCCTGGCCTCCGTGGCGGATACCGCGAATGAAACTGACGCGGATGCCGGGCAGGCCGTTTATGCCGGAGACGCGATTACACTGGGTGAAAGCTTCACTATCGGTTCGTCTGCCAACTATACGGCCGCGCTGGCCTGTAGCGGTAACGCTGTCGCCTTGGCGGGGAATACTCTGACCGTGGATCCGGCGGATACGTCAATTACCTGCACCCTGACCAATGCGCGCAAGACTGCCACGCTGACGTTGCGCAAGAGCTGGGTCAACGCACATGTGAATGATGCCGTCCAGGTTAATGCCACCGGACTGCCCGCTTTCGCCTCCACGGCCAATACGGCCAATGAGACGGATACGGACTCTGCCCGGACCGTTTACGCCGGTGACGACATCTCCTTGACAGAAAGCTACACCGCCGGTCAATCCGCCAGCTACGCTACCTCGCTGAGTTGCACGGGTAATGGCAATGCTCTGGCGGGCAACCAGCTGACCGTCTCCGGCGTCGATACGGCAATTGTCTGTACCTTCACCAATACCTTCCAGAACTTCACGGTGAGCGGAAAAGTGTTCCTGGATACCGGTGCAGGTAGCGGCACGCCGCATAACGGTGTCCAGGATGGCGGAGAGGCAGGGCTGTCGTTGATCAATATGCGCCTGAGCAATTGCGGCGCCACTGTGTATGCGACGACCTCAACGGATGGAAGCGGAAACTACAGCTTCACCATTCCGGGGGCGCTCAGTGCCGGGGCAACGGTGTGTGTGGAGGAACTGCCTAACCCGTTGTATCCGTCGGTGACGGGCAGTGCGGGAACGACGGGCGGCAGCTACAGTCTGGCGCAGGACCGCACCAGCTTCACGCTCGCGGCCGCCACCAGCTACACCGGAGTGAACTTCGGCGATGTGAAGGAAAGCATCCTGAACGGTCAGGGTGCGCAATCGACCGCACCCGGGACGACAGTCCAGTATGCCCACCTGTTCACGGCCGGTACGGCGGGCGCGGTGACCTTCTCCGCTGCCCAGTCACCGACCCCGGCGCTGGCAGGCTGGACATCGGTCATCTACCTTGACAGCAATTGCAACGGAACGATCGACAGCGGCGAACCGGCGATCAACGCCGCGCAGACCGTGACTGCCGATCAGAGCCTGTGCCTGGTGCAGAAAGTGGCGGTCCCGTCGACTGCGACAGCGGGCGCGGTGGATATCTCCACACTGACAGCCAGCTTTGCATACGCCTCGCCGAGCAGCATCGTGCGCAGCCTGACCCGCGACGACACCACGACGGTGATTGTCAACGGCTTGGGGTTGGCATTGACCAAGACGGTGCGCAAGGTGATGAGCTGCCCCTCGACCGGGGCGGACACCAACCCCTTCACCACCAGCAACACGGCGCTGCCGGGAGATTTCGTGGAGTACCGCATCCACTATTCGAACCAGTCGACCGGTCTCGTGAAGGATGTGGTCGTACATGATATCACGCCCGTGTTCACCACGTTCCGTAGTGCCCGCTGCATCACCACCCCGGCATCGCTGACCTGTCAGGCGCCTTCCAGCATCAGCGGGACGGCGCCGTCGGTGGGCGGGACCGGACCGATCATCTGGAACCTGCTGAACAACCCGAACGGACTCGGGGCGGGTGAAACCGGCGAAGTCTCCTTCTGCGTCCGGGTTGATCCGTGATAATACGGGCGAGCGACGTCATGATCTGACGTCGCTCGCCCGTTACCCCTACCCAAGCACTCCCTCCCTCGTTACACTTTTGCCCGGACCGGCCCGGCATACTGCCTGGGCCGCACGGCATCCCGGCAGACCATGACCACCCTCACCGATTTCAGCGAATCCCGGCCCTTGGCCGAGTTTACCGAGCAGGCGTATCTCAATTATTCGATGTACGTCATCATGGATCGGGCCTTGCCCTTTATCGGCGACGGCCTGAAGCCGGTGCAGCGGCGCATTGTCTACGCGATGAGCGAACTGGGGCTGCGCAATTCGGCCAAACACAAGAAATCCGCGCGCACCGTCGGCGACGTGCTCGGCAAATACCACCCCCATGGCGATTCGGCCTGTTACGAAGCCATGGTGCTGATGGCTCAACCTTTCAGTTACCGTTATCCCCTGGTCGACGGCCAGGGGAACTGGGGCTCGCCGGACGATCCCAAGTCGTTCGCCGCCATGCGTTATACCGAGGCCCGGCTGTCGCCCTACGCCGATGTCCTGCTGGGCGAGCTGGGACAGGGGACGGTCGACTGGACTCCCAATTTCGACGGTACGATGGAAGAGCCGGCGATGTTGCCCGCCCGGTTGCCGAACCTGCTGCTCAACGGCACGACCGGCATTGCCGTGGGCATGGCGACCGATGTCCCGCCGCACAACCTCCGCGAAGTTGCGCGCGCGTGCATTGCGCTGATCCGCGAACCGGAAATGACACTGTCGGAAATCTGCGAAATCGTGCCCGGCCCTGATTTCCCGACCCGCGCCGAAATCATCACCCCGCGCGATGAACTGATGAACCTCTACGCCACCGGCAAGGGCTCCATCAAGATGCGCGCCGTCTACGAAATGGAAGAGGGTGACATTGTTATCACCGCGCTGCCGCATCAGGTGTCCGGCGCCAAGATCCTGACGCAGATCGCCGACCAGATGAACGCCAAGAAGCTGCCGCTGGTGGCCGACCTGCGTGATGAGTCGGACCATGAAAACCCGACCCGGCTGGTCATCGTGCCCCGCTCCAACCGGGTGGACGTTGAGCAGTTGATGAACCACCTGTTCGCCACCACCGATCTGGAATACAGCTACCGCGCCAATTTCAATGTGATCGGTCTGGACGGGCGCCCCCAAGTCAAGGACCTGGTCGGCCTGCTGCGCGAATGGCTGGTGTTCCGTCGCGCCACCGTCCGCCGCCGCCTCCAGCATCGTCTGGACAAGGTGTTGGCCCGGCTGCATGTTTTGCAAGGCTTGCTGATCGCGTACCTCAACATTGACGAAGTCATAGCCATCATCCGTTACGAGGATGACCCCAAGGGCGAGCTGATGCGCCGTTTCGGCCTCAGTGACATCCAGGCCGAAGCCATCCTTGACCTCAAGCTGCGCCATCTCGCCAAGCTGGAAGAAATCGAGATCCGCCGCGAGCAGGACGAACTGCAGGCGGAACGTCAGTCGCTGGAGCATCTGCTGTCGGACGACACCGCCCTCAGCGACCTGATGGTGAATGAAATCGAGGCGGACCTGGCCAAATACGGGGATGACCGCCGGTCGCCGATCGTCGCCCGGGCCGAGGCGCAGGCCCTGCGCGAAAGCGACCTGACACCGTCCGAGCCGGTCACGGTCGTCCTGTCCGAGAAGGGGTGGATTCGCGCCGCCAAGGGACACGACGTAGCCGCCGAGTCCCTCAGCTACAAGGCCGGCGACAGTTTCCTGGCGCAGGCGCAGGGGCGCAGCAACCAGCCGGTGTACTTCCTCGATTCCACCGGGCGGAGTTATTCGCTGGCGGCAAATGTCCTGCCGTCCGCGCGCGGTCAGGGCGAGCCCCTGACCAAGTGGCTCAATCCGCCCGCCGGGGCGCTTTTCGGCCATGTCCTGATGGGGGATCCCGGGCAATCCCTGATCCTTTCGACGGACGCCTGTTACGGCTTCCTGACCACGCTCGGCGACCTGGAGGCAGGCAACAAGAACGGCAAGGCGGTCGTGACCGTCCCCGAGGGGGCGGTGCTGATGCCGCCCTTGCCGGTGGCCGAGACCGAGGACAGCTACCTCGTTCTCGTCAGTTCGGAAGGTCGCCTACTGATGTTCCCGGTGAAAGACCTGCCGGTGCTCGCCAAGGGCAAGGGGAACAAGCTGATCAGTCTGGACGGCGCCGAGACGCTCAAGGGCATGGCCGTCTGCCGTCCCGGCGACCGGTTGGTGATCCGGGCAGGCAATCAGCATTTGGGGCTCAAGTGGAGTGATCTGGAACACTATCGGGGGGAACGCGGCCGTCGGGGCGCCAAACTGCCGCGCGGCTTCCAGCGGGTGGCGTCGATTTCCGTGGAAAGTCCGGCTCCCAAAGCCTGAACGGTACCGGCGGGCCGACGGCTCGCCTCGCCTGAGGCCTCCCGGCCGGTTAAGGTTGTCGCTTCCCTGACGGACGGCTTGGCGGACTGCGAACGGTCGGCCTAGACTGATCAGGATTAAAACAACAAGAATCACTCCCGGACTGGAGGATGCGACATGACCGCCGCCCAACCCTTTTTCACCGGCGGGCTGGATGAGCTCGCCACGCGCAATTTCAGCGAATTGCAAGGCCTGTTCATGAAGGCGCCGATCCCTGAAAGCGTGCTGGTGCTCAACGGCAGCCCGAAGGGCCGGCTGCTGTCACTGCGTTATTTTGACAACGGCTTGCCGCACAGCATGGTTGCCGCCTTGGCCCGCTTGGGCGTCTTCCCATGGGACGGCAAGGATTTCCGCGCCACTACCGAATATGCCGGACAGGGCGTCAACCGTATCAAGCTGATCCTGCCCAGTTTCAAGCTCTTCAGCTTTTTCACGCGCATCGGGCCGTCAGCGATTGACGGTCGTCCCTGCATCCTTCTTGATTATGACCAGCCCGGGAATCCCTGGTTCGTGCGCCGGGTGCGCGATGAACTGCGTGAAGTCGCGCCGGGGCTGTTTCTCGGATCAACGATGGTGAAAGTACGGAGCGGGGAGGTGGAAATGGTCCTGTGGTTCGGCATTGACAGCCACCATCAGGCCTGAGCGTCATCCCTGACGCGGCGGCGGGCGGGTCAGGCGGGTTCGGCGGCCGGAGCCTTCTTGCGTTCCAGAATCTGCTGCCGTTGTTCGGCAATCCGGACTTCGTCGGGCTCGGCCAGCGCCAGGACGCGCCAAGGGCCTTCCAGACCGCCGTCATCTTTGCCGGAGTCATCCGGCGCCGCGCCCTCTACGGCCGCATGGTCGGTTTCAGCGGGGGTAGCGGCTGTCTTGTCGGTGCCGTCGTTGCCGACCGCTTCCACCAAGGTTTCCAGGGCGGACAGGGCGTCGGTTTCCGGTGAGTCCGCGTTCACAACGCTATCAGCGGTGTCCGAGGCGGCCTCCGGGAGCGTTTGCCGGAGTTTTTCCAGGCTTTCCAGCCGGTGCAGGTTCAGCAGGCGGATCAGGGTGTCGTGACCGGCCTCCAGCAGCAGATCCTGACGTTCGCCACGACGTGCAAGCTGCATTACGGCGTCAAAGGCCGCGCCCTCATCGTCCCCGGTCACTTCCATCACCGCCAGCTTGACCGGCAAGGCAAACAGTTTGGCGGCGCGACGTTGCTGGTAAGCGGCGTCGGCCAGGGCAAGGTACAGGCGGGAACAGGCCAGCGCCCGGGCCGAGGTGTCGTCGGCGTTGTCACCGTCAAAGCGGACCAGCGCGCCTTCCGGACCGAAGGGGTGAATGATCTTTCCCTGGTACAGCTTGGCTGCGCGATGCAGCAGCTTTTCCAGAATGACCAGCAACTGCTCTGCCGTGGAGGCATTCACCCGCTGCATCAGTCCCTTACCGTCGTCCAGCACGATCTGCAGGAGCATCGTCGAGGCGGGAGGCAACTGGGGGAGGGGTTCCGTCGGGGTCGGGGATGGCGGTGACGCGGTGCGGCGCAGGGCCGGCAGCGGTTGCAGGATCGGCACCCGGATCCTGCCCAGCAGGCCGGGCCATCGGATCCGGGCAAAAATCAGGCCGTGCAGCGCCAAGGACAGCAGCAGGGGGAAGCCGCTTTCCCGGACCAGTTCGCCGCGCGCCGGCGCGGCCAGCACGACCTCGGCGGAGCCGAGTGTCTGGTTATCCAGCAGAATCGGGGCGGTATAACGATTGCCGCCGGAGGACTGCGGCGCGGTGCGTCCGGCCAGGGTCAGGTTGCCGGAGCTCAGAACGCGCACGCTCAGCACATCGCGGGATTTTCCGAAGCGGTCCGTCATCAAGCCCAAACCCACGGTGTCGCGGTTCTGCACCAGCGGTCCGGCGTTCTCGGCCATTTGCTCGGCCAGCAGCACGCCCACGCCGTGCTGGGCCCGGACAGCCTCGGCTTCGGCGTTATGGACCAGCAGGATTGCATGCGACAGGTAGCTCACGGCCAGCAGAATGGTCAGGCCCCGGATGTGGATCAATTTGCGCCCCCAAGCTTGGATTCGGTCACGGGTGGAAAAAGAATTATAATGGTCCGCAATAGCGGCTGAGCATAGCCGATTGTCTGTCAATTCACTATCATCCGGGCCATTTTGCACCGGAAAACGGGAACCCATGCGCGAAATCATCCTCATGTCCTTCGCAGGACCGGATCGTCCCCGCCTCAGCGCCAGCCTGATGGAGGTCCTTGCCAAGCACGCCGTCAGCATTCTGGATGTCGGGCAGGCTGTCATCCATGATCAGTTGTCGCTCGGGGTCGTGATTGAAGCGGCCTCCGCGCAGGATTCCGCCATGCTGATGAAGGACGTGCTGTTCCGGGCGCACGAGATCGGCCTGCAGGTGCGCTTCACGCCGATTTCCACCGAAAGCTATCACCACTGGGTCGGCGGGCAAGGCAAATCTCGCTACATTGTCACCCTGTTGGCCCGGAAGATCACTGCCGAGCATCTGGCCGAGGTCTCGCGCATTGTTGCCGATAACGATCTGAACATCGACGGTCTCGCGCGTCTTTCCGGGCGGGTGGCGCTGGAGGATGAGCATCAGGGGCCGGGCAAGGCCTGTGTCGAACTGTCCGTTCGGGGGGAACCGCGCGACATCAACCGCATGCGCGCCGACTTCCTGCGTCTGGCGAACGAATTGAGCGTGGATATCGCCTTCCAGCGCGACGACGCCTACCGTCGCAATCGCCGGATTGTCTGTTTCGACATGGATTCGACGCTGATCGAGCACGAAGTCATCGATGAACTGGCCAAGGCGGCCGGCGTCGGGGAACAGGTGGCGGCCATTACCGAGCGCGCCATGCAGGGCGAACTGGATTTCCGCCAGAGCTTCGAGGCGCGCGTGGCTTTGCTCAAGGGGCTGAACGCCAGCGTGCTGGCGGATATCGCGGCGCGGCTCAAGCTGAGCGAGGGGGCGGAGCATCTGGTGCGCACGCTCAAGGCGCTGGGCTACAAGACCGCGATCCTGTCGGGCGGTTTTACCTATTTCGGCCAGTATTTGCAGGCGCGCCTCGGTATCGACTATGTCTTCGCCAACGATCTCGAGATTGTCGACGGGACGGTGACCGGCCGGGTGGTGGGGCAGGTAGTGGACGGGCAGCGCAAGGCGGAACTGCTGCGCGAGATCGCCCGTCGCGAGGGCGTGCGGCTGGAACAGGTGATCGCCGTCGGCGACGGCGCCAATGACCTGCCGATGCTATCGATCGCCGGGCTCGGCATTGCCTTCCGCGCCAAGCCGCTGGTGCGTCAGAACGCCCGCCAGGCCATTTCCACGCTGGGCCTGGACGGGATTCTCTATCTGTTGGGGGTGCGGGATCGCGATCTCGATCTGTCGCGTTAAGGCGTCTTCCCGGGAGCCGGATCGTTGATCCGCTCCAGCTCCGCCATCAGGTGGCGGTCGCCGTCAACCAGCCCGAGCAGACCGGTGCTGCGAATCAGCACCACGTAGCGCGTCCTGCCCAGCACCGAGAGGATCTTGCTTTCCTGCTCCATCCGCCCGTCGCAATACCGCCGCGTGGCGGCGATGTTGTTCAGGGAGATCGCCGTCCCCGCCAGCTGGTAATCGCCCAGCAGGCGGTTGCACCCGGTGCCGCCGCCCAGCGTCCCTTGCAGGAACTCCAGCGTCGGAGGCTCCGGGCCTTCCGGCTTCATGCCGTCCACCTGCACGAAGCGCCAGCTGCTGGGCTCGAAATCGGCGGGTAACGCCTGATCCGTTTCCAGCATGGAAAAAGCGGAAGGTGCCGGCGCCGCAATCACGCGCACCGGTTTTTCGGCGGCATGATGGCAACCTGCCAGCAGGCTGGCGGACAGCAGTGCGGCGCAGACAGCCTTGACGGTCATTGCGCCGCCGCCTGGGTTGCGTAGGAGCGATAGGCGGCCGCCACGGCCGTGCCCCGGGGAATCGAACGCCCCTCATCCCGCAGCACGGATTCCAGGGCATCCAGACAGGCGATGACGTTCTCGACGCGACTGGAATAGCCCATCAGTCCGATACGCCAGATCTTGCCTGCCAGCGCGCCCAGGCCGGCGCCGATCTCGATGCCATGTTGCTGCAAAAGACGGGCGCGCACGGCCTTGTCGTCCAGCCCGCCGGGGATGTGGATGGAGTTGAGTTGCGGCAGTCGGGCCTTTTCTTCCACGACGAACTCGATGCCCAGTTCCCCGAGTCCGGCCTTGAGCGCCTCATGGTTGGAACGGTGGCGCGACCAGGCGTTCTCCAAGCCTTCCTGTTGCAGGCAGAGCAGGGCCTCATGGAGGGCATAAAGGCTGTTGGTCGGCGCGGTATGGTGGTAGGTGCGGGTGGTTTCCCCCCAGTAACCGAGCAGCAGGTTGAGGTCGAGGAACCAGCTCTGGCTTTTCTGCGCCCGGCCTTTGACGTGCGCGACCGCACGCTCGCTGAAGGTGATCGGCGACAGGCCCGGGGTGCAGGACAAGCATTTCTGGCTGCCGGAGTACATGGCGTCCGCCTGCCAGTCATCCGCCAGCACGGGTACCCCGCCCAGCGACGTCACCGTATCGACAATGGTCAGCGCGTCATGCTCGCGTGCGATCGCGCAGAGCGATGCGGCGTCGGACAGTGCGCCTGTCGAGGTCTCGGCATGCACAAAGGCCAGCACGCGGGCATCCGGATGGGCGCGGAAGGCGTCACGGACTTTCTGCGGGTCCACCGGCGCGCCCCAGGTGTCGTCGATGATCACCGGGATGCCGCCGCTGCGCTCGACATTCTCCACCATGCGCCCGCCGAAAACGCCGTTACGGCAGACGATGACCTTGTCGCCCCGGTTCACCAGATTGACGAAGCACATTTCCATCCCGGCCGATCCGGGACCGGACACCGGGAAGGTCAGGGCGTTGCGGGTCTGGAAGGCGTACCGCAGGAGGGCCTTGAGCTCTTCCATCATGCCGACGAAGCTGGGGTCGAGATAGCCGATGGTCGGTTT
Organism: Fluviicoccus sp.; assembly: GCA_041912575.1. Classification (GTDB taxonomy): domain Bacteria; phylum Pseudomonadota; class Gammaproteobacteria; order Pseudomonadales; family Moraxellaceae; genus Fluviicoccus. The sequence continues at coordinate 10,660 of JAYRMT010000038.1, forward strand.
GGCCAGTGCCTGCAGCACGCGGGTGGAAATGTCGGACGGGCCGGGACCGAGCAGGCGGCGGGGGGGCGGAGCATAGGCGCTCGGAGTAATTTCGGGCGGCAAGAGCATGATGTCGGGCATTCCACGATTGTTGTTTTGGGAAGCCCCCAAGCCTAGCGGGCCGGGCGGGAACATGCAATCGCCTCATCCCCGCGCGCGAGGGTCGCGGGAAGAGGCATGCGGTAAAGCGGGGAGGGGGCGGTCAGGCCTGATTTTCGTAGACGAGATTTTCCGAGGGAGGCTGCAGGTAATAGCCCTGCAGGTAACGCACGCCCATCGTCCAGAGCTTGGAGACGGTGCCAGCGTTTTCCACATAGGACACAATCAGGCGCTTGTTCAGTTCATTGATGCTGAGCGCCATCTTCTTGGTCATTTCCAGATGCTCTTCCTTGCTGAGGTCCTGGGTGAACGACTTGTCGAGCTTGATATAGTCCGCGTCGACATGCTTCAGCGTATTGAGCGGATTGACCGTGCAGCCGAAGTTGGTGATGGAAACCGCGCATCCCGCCGCCTTGAGCAAGCCGGTATGCTCCTTGGCCTGCTTGAGGTAGGTGACGACATCGTTTTCCGAGAACTGGATCACCAGCGGTTGTCCCTTGGGATCAATGGCCTTGGACAATTTGCCCGCGAGATCGGCCAAAGTGGAGTCCTGCACGGACTCGGCTGTCAGGTTGATCAGCAGGCGGGTGCCGGGATGCTTGGTCAGATGCTCCTTCAATCGCTTGCAGGCGTTGATCATGACCCAGCGGTCGATTTTGGCGCCCAATTGGTAGCGCTGGGCGATCGGCATGAATTCATCCGGGGTCATCAACTTGCCGTCGGCCAGCGGCAGCCTGACAAAGACTTCAAAGAACTGCGCGGATTCGTCTTCCACGTCAAACAGCGGCTGGAAGAGTATCTTGAACTTGTTCTGCTCCAGCGCCTCGGCCAGCAGCTCGCGCAGGGCGGAGTCGTTGGCGGCGGCATTCTCGGCCGGATTGTAGACATTGACGCCGTTGCCGACGCCCTTGGACAGCAATTTGACCTTTTCGGCAGCATTGATGGCGCGGGACAGGATTTCCGGGGCATCCGGCGCGGTTTCCCCCATCATGGCGACGCCGATGCTGAGGCTGGTCTGGAGGGTCTTGCCGCCGGGGATGTCGAACAAGCGGTCATGCACCAGCTGGCAGAGCTTCTCCGCCTTGACGCGGGCTTCGTCAGTGGATGTTTCCGGCAGGATGGTGGCAAACGAACTGTCGCTGAAGCGGGCCAGGGAGCCTTCGGGCAAGTTGTCGCGCAACACCCCGGCCAGTGCGGAGATGACGCCGTCGGTGCCGACGATCCCGGCGGAGGCGTTGATCTGCGGTACATTGTCCACCGTCATGAACAGCAGGGCGCTGTGCGTCTTGGCGCGCCGGACCAGAATCAGGCTTTCCTCCAGACTTTCCTCGAAGCGCTGCCGGTTCGGCAAGCCCGTCAGGGCATCCAGACTGGTGACGGCCTTCAGTTGCTCGGCCAGCATGGCGGCCTTGACCTTGCCGTCATCCAGACGGATGACGATCTGGGTGCAAGGCTCGCCGTCATAGTTGGCGGACGACAATTGCATCATCGCATCGATCTTGTCGCCGCCCGCCTTGACACCGTGGAACTTGAGATCGGTGGACATCTTCTCGCCCTTGCCGTAGGCGCGGAGATATTCCTTGAAGCTGCTCAAGTCCTCCTTTGCGACCAGGTCAATGACGGGCATCCCCTCCAGGTCATCGCCGGATTCGTAGCCAAACAGCTCGACGTACGAGGTGTTGGCGTAAATATGCATGCCGTCAGTCACATAGGCGATGGCGTCACGGGAGTTTTCAAGCAGGAGCTGGCAGCGCTTCTCGGTTTCCTTCAGCATCGATTCGGCATTGCGCTGTGCGCGCCGGTGATAGAGGTTTTTCAGCTCGCGGCGGATGCAAAAAACAATGTGTTGGTGCTGGTCGAAGACAATGGCGTCGGAAGCGCCGGACTCCAGGGCTTCGACGATCATACTCTCGTCGTAAGTCTTGAGCAGGACAATGAGGGGGATATCCTTCTCGCGCGCGCGGATCGCTTGCAATGCATTGCCGTAAGTGTCGCCCTGGACCTCTTCGCCCGACAGCACGATATCCCACGGCTGCGTGTTGAGCGTGTCCTCGAAGTCTTCCAGGTTATCAACCAGTTGTGGTCGAGTCGGCGTGCCCGCGTTCTTGAGCGCCTTGACGATTTCTTCGGTGTTGTCCGCCGAAGAATGCATCACCAGCAAACGCAGGGTTTCACTTTTTGCAGCCATAGTGCAACGGATCCGGTGAGACCGGGCGCTGTCGGCAAGGGAGAAGACAGCCCCGGATCAAACAATTCAGTCAGTAATGTTCAGAGGTTCGTCCATAGAGAGTCGAATTCATCCTTGTCCGCTTCAGCCGCCTTCGCCGCAGACGACGAAGCAACTGTAGACGATTTCTCCTGTGATTGTAAAAGGGCAAATTCGAACTGGCTGAAGCTCTGGGTGGTCAGGGTTTCCGTGGTCAGCTGGGCCTTCACTTCCTCGCTGCCCAGCCGAATGATGATGCGGTATCCGCTCCGGAAGGTCAGGTTCGGCGTGATCAGCGTGGCCGGACGGTGCAAGGACTTCATCTCGGGCAACAGCAGGGTTCGCATGTATTCCGTCGAGTCGCCGGTCTTCTTGAGCACCCGTGCTCCGCACGGTTTTGCGCGGGCGGACAGGATCTCGACGCCAGCCTCGGCGCCCTGGGTCGGCAACTGCTTGACCCACCGGATCACACCGATATTCCAGCTGGGGTCATCCGGCTCGCGCAAGACCAGGATCTCGCCGGTGCGCAGGGTCAGCGGGGGTTCGCCGTGCCAGCGGATGCAGTAGCCGCCCGGACTGATATTGACGATTTCGGTGGCCTGCGGCTCATAGAGGCCGGGATTCACGGCCTTGGGCGCCGCCCGGTTTTCGGTGTAGATGGAGTTGAACGTCTGGGGGTTCTTGAGGTCGACGGGCGGCTCGCTGTCGACCATACCCATGGTGATTTTCCACGGGTCAAGCTCCTTGACCTCCTTGTGCAGCGGCGAGTTGTTGTGTTTCTGGAGGAAGAAGTTGGCTTCCTCTTCGGTCATGACCTGGTGGATGTTGATGACATCCTCGAATTCCTGCATGCCGGACAGATGGTAGTGCGAAGCAGTGAGGCCCAGACACACCTGGAGCTCGCCCTGATAGCTGCGGCGCGCGAAGGTGCGCTCGGTCGGCGCGTTCCAGATGCCGATCAGGTGCTGCAGTAAGCCGGCAGTGAGGCCTGACTCGGCGCGACCGACCTGACCGGGCGGGGTGGTCGCCAGCGTCTGGAGGTGCTGGACCAGCTTCTGCGCGTCGACATAGAGCGAGTTGGGGCTGGTCGTGCCCTTGGTGATATACGCCCCGGGGGCATCGGTTTCGGTATTGATCACCAGCAGGTCGCCGGCATCAGCCTGGGTCTTGATCCGCACCAGGTTGACCCAGATTTCGGAAGTGTCGTAAATGAGGCGGATTTCGGTCTGGCGCAGCTTGTTGGTGTGGCTGGCGGCCAGGATGACGGTCCGGATATAGGCCTCGCCCGGGCTCAGCTCCTTGACATGCGCATAGTGCGGATCGGCCACCTTGAATTGGGCCAGCCCGTGTGTGTTCGCGATGCGGAACAGTGCGTGCAGGTCCAGCCAGAGCCCGGCGGGAGGCGGCAGATAGAGTGCGCTGGACTCCAGCAGCAGGCCGCCCAGCTCGGTAATGGCGCGTTGCAGGCTCTGTGCGGCCAGTTGCTGTGTTTGGCGGCGGCCGAAACCCAGCATGCTCAGCTTGGTCTGGAGCTTGTCCACGCATTCGTAGACCACCGTCCGGTAACCCAGGGCGAGGTGGCTGCGCAATGATTGGGCGAGCGCGGCAACCCGGCTGGCGCGCTCGGGCAGCAGCACGGACTGGTTCAGGTAGTGCTTGGCGAGCGCCTGGAGGATGGTGTAAACCGGCGGTCGCAGGATTTCGAGCAGCTCAAAACGGACCTCCTCCGAGGTCTTCAGCCGGATGATTTCCTGCAGGGTCTGGTAGATGCGCTTCGCCGACTCGCCGACATTCATGATCGGCAGCGAGGCGACCCATGCCTGCATTTCGGCCTTGCTGGCCCCGACCAGACTCAGCCGGTTGAGGTTCTTCTCCGGAATGCTCTGGCCGATAAGACTGCTGGTGCTGGTTGTCATTGCTGTGGCGACCCGTAATCCTTGTTCGCGTCTGCTGCGAATTATTATAGATGGTCTCTCCCGGCGAGGCCTGCGGGCAATGCCCGGATGCGGCATGAACGGGAGCCCTGACGGCAAGTCCGCGACGCCTGCGCCCCGTAACCGTCAGAAGAACCGGTGACTGTTTGATTCTTGTAGATTGCTTCCCAAAGCGCAAGCGTGCAAGGGGACTATTTGTATACGGGTATGGCGGCGCGGCCGCCAAGGCTCAGGCGGCGGCCCGGCAATGCTCCAGAAACAGGTTCACGCCCGGCGTGCGGTATTTCTGGCGATGCACCAGCACGAAAAACTGGCGGCGCAGATTCCAGAAAGGCGTCGGCAGGATCACCAGCGACCCGTTGCCGACCCAGTCTTCCAGGGTCAGCCGCGAGGCGCAGCCGATCCCCAGCCCGCTGGCCACGACGCGCTGGATGGCTTCGGTGTGGCCGAGCTCCAGAAGCACGTTCAGGTGGGGGAGACGCCCGAGCACCGCGTTGTCGAAGACTTCCCGGGTGCCTGAGCCCGGCTCCCGCAATACCCAGGACGCTTCCGCGAGGTCCGCTTCCGTCAGGTCGGCCCGCCGGGCCAGCGGATGGCTCGGCGCGGCGAACACCACCAGTTCGTCTTCCCGCCAGGGCAGCACATCCAGATCCGGGGCGTGGCAGAAACCTTCGATGAAGCCGATATCCAGCTCGAACTGTTCGAGCGCGCCGATGATGTGGCTGGTATTGGCGATTTCGAGCGCCAGCTGGCATTCGGGGTGCCGGCCCATGAAGGCGGCGATCAGCGGCGGCATCGAGTAGTTGCCGATGGTCAGGCTGGCGCCGATTTTCAGGCTGCCCACGCGGCCGCCGAGACCGCGCGCCAGGTCTTCCACTTCACGTGCGTTGCTAAGGGTCGCGATCACGTTGGGCAGCAGGTGGCGGCCCAGGTCGTTCAGTTGCAGTCGCTTGCCGATGCGGTCGAACAGCAGGCAGTCCAGTTGTGTCTCGAAATCCGAGAGCGCCATGCTGGCGGCGCTCTGGGTCATGCTCAGTTCCCGGGCCGCCCGCGTGACGGTGCCATGGCGCGCCACGGCTTCGAATACGGCGAGCTGCTTCAGGGTGATGCGCACGGGCCTAGACCAGCGAGCCCATGGCTTCGCCCATCCGCACGGGCGAGCCGGCGGTGAGCGTTGCGGACCATTCGATGACGCGCGGCCCGAAAAGCACGATGGCGGTGGAGCCCAGATAGAAGCGGCCCAGCTCGTCCCCTTTTTGCAGGGTGATGTTCTGGTGCTGGTAGCTGAACACCTCGACATGCTTGCCGGCGCGAGGCGCCATGTTACCCGCCCACACGGTCGCGATGCCGGCGACGATCATGGCGCCCACCAGCACCACGGCCATCGGTCCGGCCGCCGTGTCGAAAAGGCAGACCAGCCGCTCGTTGCGCGCGAAAAGGTTGTCCACGTTTTCCGCCGTGGTGGTGTTGACCGAGTACAGGTCGCCGGGGACATAGATCATTTCCCGCAAGCGGCCGGTAAACGGCATGTGCACGCGGTGGTAGTCGCGCGGTGACAGGTAAACCGTGGCGAAGCTGCCGCCGATGAAGGGCAATGCCCGCTCCGGATTCCCGCCGAGCAGCGTGGCGACACTGTAGTCGTGTCCCTTGGCCTGGAAAATGCGGTCGAGGCTGATCGCTCCGAGTTGCGAGATGGCGCCGTCCGCCGGGCAGGCAATAGCGCGCGGATCGGCGGCGATCGGCCGCATGCCGGGCTTCAGGGCCCGGGTGAAAAAGGCGTTGAAGCTCTCGTACGCCAGCGGGTTTTCTTCCGCCGCTTCCGCCATGTTGATGTCATAAGCCTGCGTGAACCTGCTGATGAACAGATTCTTGATCGGCGTGATGCGGGTGGCGGCCAGCCAGCCGACGCCGCGCGACAGCAGGTGTTGCGGCAGGATGCGTTGCAGGGTGACAAAAAGCGAAGGCATAAGGTTTCCGGACAAGCAGTTAACAGTAAGGTCAGCGTTCGACCGGCGTATCCGGACGGTTTCCCCATTCGCTCCAGGAGCCCGCGTAGGCCTTGAGCTTGGGGAAGCCGAGCAGACGGCCGACCAGATAGGTGAAACCGGAGCGGTGGTGGGTCTGGCAATAGGTGACCACCGTCTTGTCCGGGGTGACGCCGAGCGTGGCAAGCTCCTGGCGGATGGTGTCCAGCGGACGCAGGCGCAGGGCGTTTTCACGGTCCATGGCGCGGGTCCATTCGTAATTCACCGCGCCGGGAATATGGCCGCCGCGTTGCGCAAGCAAGCGCGCACCGGAGTATTCGTCCGGGGAGCGGGCGTCCCACAACGCATGCTCCCCGTCGGCGTGGCGGGCGAGCACGTAGTCGATGTCCGCGCCCGCATCCCCGGAGATGTCGAGGCTCCGCGTGACGGGCTTCGGGTGATGCTCACGGTTGTCGATGGGCAGCCCGGCCGCCAGCCAGGCATGCAAGCCGCCGTTCAGGTAGGAGTACCGTCGGTGTCCGATCATGTCCAGTGTCCAGATCAGGCGTCCGGCCCAGCCGCC